>CAZVRY010000093.1:0-23353 GCA_964629545.1 uncultured Verrucomicrobiota bacterium
CGTGCGCGACGACCGCGACCTGCTGCAGAACCCGAAGAAATCTGTCTTACGCCCACCCCAGCGATGCGCGCTCGGTCGCGGCGGTCGGTGACGGCCGTCGGGGACTGCGCGGCGCATCATGAGCACGACGGTTCAACCTCGGGCCGCGGTTGCGCGGTCGGCGGGTCCGGAGGGCGCGGGGTGAAGGTTCCCGGATCGGACCGGCCTGGGGGCTCCGGCGCGACCCGAGGCGGGAGGATTACGTGGAACGATGGGCCAGGTCCGAGGTGGACAGAATCCCCAGCACGTAGCGGGTTTCCTCATCCACGTCGGACGAAGCGCCCACCGTGCGGGCCACTTCCGTCCAGAGGTATTCCCCCAGCCGGAAACGCAGCCGTTGCAGGGCCGAGCGGAGGCCGCTGTCGCCCAGGGCGAGCTGTTGGCGGAGCGCCGCCCGTTCCTCGGCCGACGGATCCTCCACGAGGAAGGGCTGCAGGGCCAGGAAGCGCTCCTCCTTGCCGCTTTGCCGCCACTCCAGCCTCAGCCGCTCCAACACCTCGGACATCAGCGACTGGGCCCAGTCGCGATCGTAGTGTTCCTCGCCGCTCAGGGCCACGGACTCCACCTGGAAGCGATCCTCGGCGTGAGTCGGGTCCAGGGGGACAAACTCCACGCCGCCTCCCCGCTTGACCGTCTGCGCTCGAGCCCGTTCGTCGGCGAGGTAGTTCTTGAAGCAGGCGAGCAGAAACGAACGGAACCGTCCCCGGGCCGGGTCCACCGCCCGGAGGCTGTCACCCGTTAACAATCGGGCCAGGAACCCTTGGGTCACGTCCTGGGCGTCCTGTTCCTTCAAGCCCTGGCGGCGGGCGAAGGCATACAGCGGATACCAATAGGTCCGGGCGAGCCGTTCCAGCCCTTCCCGGGCCGCGTGGTCTGCGCCGGCCTGGGCCAACCGGATGATGTTCCAGCGCGTGGTGCGAAAGACCGAGGCCTGGGAGGGGGAGACACTCGACGGGGGGGCGTCGGGCGGTTCCGGATCGAGGGTCATGCGGTTCGACCTGGTTCTAGGGGCGCAAGTCCGCCGGTTCCGTCGCGATCTGGACTTCCCAGATCGAGTAGACCCCGGGGTTGTTGCCTCCGCGGGCGGTGGCCTGGATCATCACATGCCGGGCCACGGGCGGCCGGGAGTCGATTTCAGCCCGCTGCGCGCTCATCCAATCGCCCATCCGCACGACGCCGCCGGCGAAGTCGAACACCACGTCATCAATGTGATTCGTTTCATTCACCGCGGTCCGGTAGGCTTCCCCAAACCCCGCCACCGCGCCCCGCTGCCGCCAATCCTCGGGATCCGCCCCAAACCCCTCGGCCCCGGTCCGGGTCCGGACCGTGAAATCCTTGGCAAAGGCCAATTCCCAGTCGATCGCGACCGAGGTAATCCGCAGGTCGCGGCCCAGATCGACCGCGATCCAATCGCTCCGATCCCCGACGAATGCGCTCGAAACCCAACGGTTGGATTCCTGAAAGGTGGCGATGCGATGGATCCCGTCGAAAGCGCCCTCCACCGACGAAGGCGACTGGAACGAGGAGCAACGGACGATCGCGCCGGCCAAACCCGGCGCGGAGGCGCGCCCCGCGGCGGGCGCCCGCCTGGAATAGGCGGTCTTCAGCCCGAAGGCCAAACCGAGAAGGCCCACCACCACGCCGATCAGCACGGGGCGCCCCACCCTCCGCCGCCAGCTCCGCGGGCGTGTCCCCGCTCCCGGTGACTGGTTCTCCGGACGCTGGTCGCGCTCCGCCAAGCCCGCCTTGGCCATCTCCAGCAAGGCCAGGGCCGACGGGGGACGGCGGGTTGGGTTCTTGGACAAGCACTGCAGGATCAGGTCCTCGATGGGTTCGGGGACGGTGCACTCCAGACCGCGCTGCTCCAGCGTGGTGGACAGCAGCGGCGCCGGTTCGAACTCGATCTGCCGGCCCACTTCGGGGCCGCGAAACGGCGGCACGCCGGTCAACAGCTCAAACAGGCAGGCGCCCAGGGAGTAGAGGTCATCGGTCACCGCCGCCGGCGCTCCCGCGAATTGCTGGGGACTCATGTAGGCGATGGTGCCGCTGATGCTGGAGGACGCGCTGGCGGCCGAATCTTCGCGCGCGGCTGCCAACCCAAAATCGGCCAGCTTCAGTTCCCCGCGGCTGGTCAGCATCAGGTTCGCCGGCTTGAGATCGCGATGAATGACCCCGCGCGAATGCGCATAGCCCAGGGCCTCGCCCAACGGCCGCAACCAGGTCCAGACGTCGTCCCAAGGAAAGGCCCGGTTTGCGCGTCGGCCGGCCACTTCGTGGAGATTCAGCCCGTCGACGTACTCCATCGAGATGAACGCGGGCTCCCCGGCGACCTCATGCAGGTCATGGATGCGGACAATGTGAGGATGACTCAGCGAGTGGCAGCGGCTGGTCTCGCGCCGCAGGGCCTCCAGCGCGGCGGGATTGCCCCGGATTCGCTCCGAAACAAACTTGAGGGCGACCGGTTCCCGCAACCGCTCGTCGAAGGCCTCCCAGACCGTTCCCATACCGCCGCGACCGAGGACGCGCTCGATGCGAAACCGGCCGTTCCCCACCGTTTGGCCCGGGCGGAGCGAGGGTCCAGCGCGGACTCCTTCGCCCTCGGTCGGCGGAACGTTCAACTCGGGCGATGCGCCATCCAGCGACATGCAAGTTTCCAGGCGGCCCTCGCCACCGCGACGGGCGCCGGGAGCGAGAGCTGCCTGAACCGCCCACCCGCAACCGGGCAGCGAGGTAATCTGCTGCTCTAAAGCCCCTGTTAAGTGGTCTTTAGAGTGGTTGAACCATGGCTGGGCGCCCGCGGACGTTCAAGGCGAAATTGGGTCGCGCCAGAGGCGGGCGCAGCTCAGGTTCTCGGAGCAAGCCCCGCGATCCTCCAGCGATGACCCCAGGCGGGCCAGGATGATGTCCCGAGCGGAGGTCGAGCCCTTTCCGCGTCCGGGCCCCGAGTAGGGGGGGAAAAGTGACAGGTTCAACGTCGAGGCTGGCCCCCGTCGGTGGAATACCAGATCCGGACCCGTAACACTTCGCCCGGGCTCAGCACCTCGTCTTTGGCCAACGCTCTCTTATTCGTCTTACCGTCCAACGCTACTCTGCCGGATCGCCCCGCCCGGCCGGCCGTGGCCATCGGCACCTGCCGGGAACCGCTTTGAACCTGTCACCTTTCTAGACATGGCGTGTTGTCCAACGACTCGAACAGGGCTTCTCACCGTAAAGAAAACCGACAGTTTACCTGGTCATGCATGTGGCGTCAGCCGGGGGGGGAGCCTCATGAATTCGGGGCGAACATGAAGGGGGACCTGTGGTTCTCGGACAGGCAATTCATGCTCCGCCCTGAAGGCACGGAGCCGATTTGAACCTCTCAGCTTTTCGTCACCGTGTCGAGCACACCAGCCAGAATCCGCCCTGCATCTGGCTCGCCGTTCAGGGTCGTCTGGCTGACGCCGCTCAGGGGTGACTGCGAACAAGGGGCTACGGCGGCCCGGTCAACGCTCGAGCCTTGGACAGGATGGTGTTCAGTTTGCCCCAGGGTTCAGGATCGGCTTCGTCGGCGCCCGCACTCCGGAGGAACTCGCCCAGGAGTTCCTTGAATTCGATGTCGAACTGTTCAACCTCCGTGTCGTAGGCCACCGCCTCCGGTTCACGACTCATGGCTTCGAGGGTCGCAACGACGCGTGGATCGGCGGCCTTTCGAGTGATCAGGGCCTTGCAGACCTCCAGGCGAACCCGCCAGGACGGGTGGCTCAACATCCCAAGGAGCGCCTCCACTGCCTCCCGACCTCCGCGGGTCGACATCTCCAAACAGGCGAGTTGGACCACCTTCTCGGAGGAATCGGCCAGGGCCTTCAGAAAGGCCCGATCCACCACGTCCCCGCCGACCGGCATCAAGGAGATCGCGCAGCTCAAGCGGACCTGCTCGTCTTCACCGTTGACCAGGATGCGACCGAGGGAGGCGGCGTGGTCCTCGACCGTGATCTCGCCTCCGCGGAGCTTGGAGAAAAGGGAAAGCCCGCCCCCGGCGCGGCGCCGAATCGGCGGTTCGGGATGTTCCAGAAGCTGGACCAGGGCCTTGAGCGTTTCGGCGGGGGACTGTTCCCGGCGTTGGCGCAGCGCCCGCATCCGTTCGATAGGCGCCTCAATCTCCAGGAGCGCGCGGATCTGGTCTAAGGCCGATGGGTCCATGGCCTCGAGCGTAGGGCAGGCTCCCACCACTGGGCAAGGCGGGGGATCCGTGCGAACAGGCCTTGGCCAGGGGAAGAAGCACCGATCGGCCTCGGCTTCGCCAGGTCATTGACGCCTACGAGAAAGACCTGCCAAACCTCAGGAAGCGTTCCCGGCAGGATGGCCAGCTTCCGGACGAGTCGCGCGAGCAGATCGGGGATTGGCCCAGCCCCGACTACCTGCGATCCCGCACCGTTTTGGGCAGCCGGACAATGGGCTACAAATGCATCGGTGAAACCAATGATTCCCCCGGCAGCGAGCTGATCGTCAAGCTGGCCGAGGAGGAAGACGAGCGTCCGATTTGAGTCCAGGCTTGGGGCGGCGGCAACATCCTGGCCCAAGCCATCTGGCGCGTGCAGAAGGAACGAACGCCGGAGCAGCTCAAGGCCCTCCTCAACAAGCTCCGGTTCTACTCCATCACGGACCAGGACCGGCGGCAGCGCGGGGGCGTGGCCGGGGAAAGCGCGCATTCCTGGATGCGCCAGGAGTATTCAAGGGACCTCTCCTTTCTCTGGGATGAATCCGCGTGGACTTTTCAAAATGGCACAGGCAAGCGCAACTGGGGCGAATACGCCGCCCACATTCAGGGCCACGGCCACCTCGGCAGCCTTTATCCGAAATCCAAGTATGGGGTGGAAGGCGACACGCCCTCCTTCCTGTAGGTGCTGCCGAATGGGCTCAATGACCCGGGGAATCCGGGCGCGGGCGGCTGGGGCGGGTATTTCATCCGGGAAACCGGCCCGGACGCCACGACCGAGGCATACGTCAACCAGCCGGGGACCCCGGCGCACGCGATCTCGCGAAAATATGAGGCCCGCTTTTACCCGGCCATCCTCAACAATTTTGCCGCCCGGATGGACTGGGCGAAAGACGGCGCCGGCGATCGTAATCCGATCGTGATCGTCAACGGCAACGGCGGCCTTGCCCCCATCGCGCTCACTGCGGTGCCGGGCGGTTCCGTCACGCTGGATGCTTCGGCCTCCCGCGATCCCGACGGCGACTACCTGAAGTTCTCCTGGTGGGTGCTTCCCGAGGCGGGCACCTGCACCAGTGAGGTCGTGATCACCGGCGGCGACACCAGCCGCGCCGCCATCACGGTTCCGTCCGACGCGGCGGGCAAGAGCATTCATGTCATCTGCGAGGTCACGGATGACGGAACCCACCACCTGGCCAGTTATCGCCGGGGTGTCTGCTTACTTCTGCGCTGATCAAGATCTCTACGACATGGTGGATGAGAACCTGAGGCAGCATGATCCCCGGCATCCGACTGCAGACCCATTGCGCGCGGTGGCTTACCAGGGTCTCACTGGCATTTACGGCAAGTCGGCGGGCCACAATACCGGGGCCGGCGAAGACAGCGAGGCTTCCGAGGCGATGATCAACATCGCGGATGAACCCGATGCCCGGCCCGTATGGTTTTGTGTCTGGGGAGACTGCGCCAACATCGCGCAAGCCATATGTAAAGTGCAGAACACCTGCAGCGCATCCGAATTGAGTTTTTCGCCAACTGCGCGAACGAGGGTGAGAAGCGGTCCTTGCTGGTTTATTTCGCTTGTGGGACTCCTTGTTAAACTGGCGGAGAGAGGGGGATTCGAACCCCCGATACGGGTATTAGCCGTATAACGGTTTAGCAAACCGCCGCCTTCGGCCACTCGGCCATCTCTCCGCTGCGCCGCGAGCCTGGGGCTTGGTTCAGGCGGGGCCGCGCCCATCAACCCGGGCGCCTGCGGTTCCGCGGCGCCGACTGATGGCGGAGGAAGCTAACGCGGCCGGAGTTGGGAGGCAAGGCGATTCCTTAGGCGATTCCTTGGACGCTGGGTTCGGGCTATTTGGTTTCCTTGGCATCCTCCTTGATGATGGAGAGGAATTGCTTCATGGCGGGGGAGAGGACCTTATTCTTCTTGTAGATGGCGGCGAGGGGGCGGAAGAGTTCGACGTCATCGAAGGGGATGGCGGCGAGGGTTTGTTTGGCGACTTCCTGGACGACGGTGCCGAGGGGGACGATGGCGATGCCGGCGTCGATTTCGACGGCGCGTTTGACGGTTTCGATGTTATCGAACTCCATGACTGGGTGGACGGAGACCCCGCGTTCCTTGAGGACTTTGTCGATGGCCTTGCGGGTGGGGATATCGGGTTCGAAGGCGATGAACTTTTGTCCGGCGATGGTATTGAATTTGAGGTTTTTGGCTTTGGCGAGGGGGTGTTGGGGGTGGACGATGAGGACGAGGGGGTCGCGTTTGAGGGCGACGATTTCGAGTTTGCTGTCGCGGATGGGGTAGGCGACGAGGCCGATATCGACGACGTTGCCGAGGACGTCTTCGTAGACCTGGTTGGCGCGGCGGTATTCGACGTGGATGTGGACGGTGGGGTATTGGCGGAGGTAGCGTTTGATGTAGGGGGGGAGGTCGTGGAGGCCGACGCTATAGATGGTGGCGACGCGGATGGTGCCGGAGATGATGTCTTTGATTTCCTGGAGTTTGGAGTGGAGGGCCTCGTAGGTTTGGATGATCTGCTTGCTGTACTCGTAGAGGACCTGGCCCTCGCGGGTGAGGCGGAATTTCTTTTTGCTCCGCTCGATGAGGAGGGATTTGAACTGACGTTCAAGGGAACTGATTTGCTGACTGACCGCGGATTGGGTGACGTGATTGATCTGGGCGGCCTTGGTGAAGCTCTCGGTTTCGGCGAGGTCACAAAAGACTTTAAGGCTTTCGATTTGCATGGGGCGATTGTGGAGTGCCCCAGGGATAACGTCAACTAATGTTTATTCCGCTTTTTCCAAGGCTTGGCGAACCTTGCGGACGAGGTCTTGGCTGGTGAAAGGTTTTTGCAGGTAGAGGTCCGGGTCGGAGGGGGCGGGGCGGACGTAGCCGCTGGTGCAGAGGATGCGGACGGCGGGGTGGTGGCGGCGGAGTTGTTCGATGAGTTCGCGTCCGCTCATGTGGGGCATGACCATATCGGTGACGACGAGGTCGATGGCGTCGGGGTGGGCGCGGAAGAGGTCGAGGGCCCGGGGGCCGTTGTTGGCGGTGAGGACGCGGTAGCCGTAGGCGGTGAGGACGGTGTGGCCCATGGTGAGCATGAGTTCCTCGTCGTCGACGAGCAGGATGGTTTGGTTGCCGCGCAGGTGGTCGGTATTAGGAGGGGCTTCGCGGAGGGCGCGGGGGTGGGCTGGGAGGTAGACGCGGACGGCGGTGCCGCCGGTGGGGACATTGGAGACGGCGACGGAACCGCCGTGGTTGGTGACGATGCCGTAGACCCAGGCGAGGCCGAGGCCGCGGTGGTTGGGTTTGGTGGTGAAGAAGGGTTCGAAGATGCGCGGCATGATATCGGCGGGGATGCCGGGGCCGTTATCGGCGATTTCGACGCAGACGTAGGTGCCTGGGGCGATGCGAACGGCGCCATCGGCGAAGGGTTCGGTGAAGCTGCCGTTGCGGGTGTGGATGTCGACTTGGCCTTGGCCGCCGAGGGCTTGGACGGCGTTATCGAGGATTTTGACGAGGGCCTGCTGCATCTTGGCTTCGTCGAAGGTGACGGCGTTGAGTCGGGGTTGGAGGTGGAGGGAGAAGGTGAGGTTGCGGCTGGCGGTGGATTGGAAGACCTCGGCGATCCGGCGGAGGACATCGTTGAGGTTGCCGGCGATTTGGGTGCGGGCGTCTTTTTCCTGGCGGCTGAAGGCGGCGAGGTCTTGGGCGATTTCGGCGGCTCGCTCGGCGGATTTTTCGACTTCGAGGAGGGGGGTGCGGAAGGGGTGGTCGGGGGCGATGCGTGAGAGGATGAGGGAGACGTGGCCGAGGATGATGGTGAGGGCGTTATTGAAGTCGAGGGCGACGGTGCGGGCCATTTGGAGGGCGCAGTCGAGTTTCTGTTTATGGGCGGAGGCGACGGGTTCGGCGGGGGGAGCGGGGGGGGATTTGGGGGAGGGGGTTTCGGTTTTGGAGAGTTGGAAGAGGAAGAGCTTCTGGCCTTCGCCGGGGATCGCGCAGACGTGGGCGGAGAAGGAGGCGAAGCCGCCGCCTTTGAGGCGGAGGTTGAGTTTGGCGGCGGGGGCGGGGGCGCGGGCGAGGCGGGCCAGGAAGAGTTCGGCGGAGGCCTCGTTATCGGGTCCCCAGATGGCGGCGAGGAGGCTGGTGGCGCCTTCCATGACGGGGCCGAAGAGGGCGAGGGCGGCGCTGTTGGCGCGGCGGAGGGTGCCTGCCTCATCGGCTAGGAAGGCTGGCCAGCTGGCATGTTCGAGCGGAAAGAGAGAATCCTGCTTCATGAGGCAGCCCGACGGTTCATGGAGAGGTTACGGGCCGGGGCGGGGTTCTCAATCCGTTTTTTCAGGGGTGGCGTCCGCCGGTGGGGGCGGGCGCGGGGGGAGGCGTGCGAGGCGGCGTAGAGTTGGACGAAGCGATCGAGGAGTCGGCGGGTGCGGGCGTGGGTGGTGGCGGCGTGGGCGAGGACGTCTTGGTGGGAGAGGCTGGGGGCGCGGCCGGCGGCGAGGTTGGTGATGGCGGAGAGGCCGGCGACGCGGAGGCCGCATTGGCGGGCGACGATGGTTTCGGGGGCGGTGCTCATGCCGACGGCGTCGGCGCCGAGGCGGCGGAAGGCGCGGATCTCGGCTGGGGTTTCGTAGCTGGGGCCTGGGACCGCGAGGTAGACGCCGCGGCGGAACGGGACGTTGGTTTGGCGGGCGGCGCGTTCGAGGAGAGCGAGGAGCTGGGGGTCGTAGCAGGCGGTGAGGTCGACGAAGCGGGAGGTGGGGTTGGGGGTGGGGCCGCGGAGGGGGTTGTCGCCGATGAAGTTGATATGATCGGCGAGGCCCATGAGATGGCCGACGCGGAGTTGGGGGTGGATGCCGCCGGCGGCGTTGGTGAGGAGGACGCTTTCGACGCCGAGTTCGGCCAGGACGCGGAGGGGGAAGGTGACTTGTTGGAGGGAGTGGCCTTCGTAGTAATGGAGGCGTCCGGCGAGGAGGAGGACGGGGAGGCCGTGCCAGGTGCCGCGGATGATGTTGCCGTCGTGGCCGGGCACGCCTGCGGGCTGGAATCCGGGGACGCGGTGGAAGGGGAGGGAATGGGGGTCTTGGAGGGCGTGGGCGAGGTCGCGGAATCCGGTGCCGAGGACGATCGCGAGGCGTGCGTGGCCGAAGCCTGCCCGGGCGAGGAGGCGGGCGGCGGGGAGGGGGTTGGGGCTGCGGCGCGAGGCGGCGCGGCGGACCGGGGTGGGTGGAGGGGAGGTGTTCAGACCAACTTTTTGAACTGCGGGTGATGGGCGAGTTTGCGGACGAGATCCTTGATTTTCTGGGATTGGCTCTTGTGGGCGACGAGGGTGGCGTCGTCGGTTTGGACGATGATGGCGTCGCGGAGGCCGACGATGGCGATGGGGGTGCGGCGGGCTTTGGAGCGGGCGTCGAAGATGATATTGCGAGCGGCGTCGACGTGGAGGAAATCGGCGACGGCGCAGTTGCCTTCGGGGTCTGGGCGGAGGTGGCGGGCGAGGGCGTTCCAGGCGCCGAGGTCATCCCAGGCGAAGGCCCCGTCGGCGACGACGACATTGTGGGCTTTTTCGAGGAGGGCGTAATCGACGCTGATTTTTGGGATGGCCAGGTAGTCTTGGGCGAGGGTTTTGGCGAGTTTGGCGGGGTGGCTGGCGACCTGGAACCATCGTTGGCAGGCGGCGAGCATTTCGGGCTGGTGCTGTTCGAGGCTGTTGGTGATGGTGACGAAGGACCAGATGAACATCCCGGCGTTCCAGCGGTAGTGTCCGCTGTTGACATATTCGACGGCCTTTTCGAGGTCGGGTTTTTCGACGAAGCGGGCGGCTTTGGCGAAGGCGGTTTTGTAGGGTTTGACGCCGTGGGGCGGGGGGAGGGGGTCGCCGACGTGGATATAGCCGTAGCCGGTGGCGGGTTCGGTGGGGCGGATGCCGATGGTGACGATGGCTTGGCCGCGGCTGGCGAGGTCGAAGCTGTCGGCGAGGACCTGTTGGAACTTCTTCTGGTTGGGGATGACGTGGTCGGCGGGGAGGACGGCCATGACGCCGGAGGGGGAGCGGGCGCCGACGAGGGCGGCGCCGAGGGTGACGGCGGCGCAGGTATCGCGGCCGAGGGGTTCGGGGATGATGTTGTCCTTGGGGAGGCGGGGGAGTTGTCGGCGGACCTCGGGGGCTTGGGTGAGGTTGGTGATGATGAAGATATTCCTGGTGGGGACGAGGGGGAGGACGCGGTCGACGGCTTGTTGGAGGAAGGAGCGGTCGCCGAGCAGTCGGATGAGTTGTTTGGGGTTTTTTTCGCGGCTGACGGGCCAGAAGCGTTCGCCGCGGCCGCCGGCCATGATGATGACGAAGCGTTCGGGGGAGGGGGGGGTCTTCTTTGGGGAGGCCATAGTGGGCGACGGAGGGGAGGGGTCAGGGGAGGGGCGATTTGATCCCTTGGGCGAGGCTGGCGACGAAGCGGGCGACTTCGGGGACGAGGTTGGGGGAGTGGCCGTGATGGGCGATGCGGTTGACGACGGCGCTGCCGACGACGACGGCGTCGGCGAGGGTGGCGACTTGGCGGGCCTGTTCGGGGTTGGAGATGCCGAAGCCGACGGCGATGGGGAGGGGGGAATGGGCGCGGATTTTGGCGGTCATGGGCGCGATGGTATCGGAGAGGCGGGTTTGCATGCCGGTGACGCCTTCGCGGGAGACGTAATAGAGGAAGCCGGAGGCGCGTTGGGCGATGAGTTGGATACGGGGATCGGGGGTCGTGGGGGCGACGAGGTAGATGGGGCAGAGTTGGGCGGCGCGCATGAGTTGGTCGTAAGCGTCCGCCTCTTCTGGGGGCAAGTCGAGGATGAGGAGGCCATCGACGCCGGCCTGGGCGGCGGCGTTGACGAAGGCAGGGAGGCCGTGGCGGTGGACGAGGTTGAAGTAGATGTAAAGGACGATGGGGATGGAGGAGGTTTGGCGGATGGCGGAGACGGTTTGGAGGACGCGCGGTGGGGTGGTGCCGGAGGCGAGGCCGCGCTGGGCGGCGAGTTGGTTGACGAGGCCGTCGGCGAGGGGGTCGCTGAAGGGGACGCCGAGTTCGAGGACATCGACGCCGGCGCGGTCAAAGGCGAGGGCGAGTTGGCGGGTGGCTTCGAGGGTGGGGTCGCCGGCGCCGATGTAGACGACGAGGCCTTTCTGGCCGGCGGCCTTGAGCGCGGCGAAGCGTTCCTCGATGCGGTTCATGCGCGCGGGAGTGTGGGAGATCGGCGGGGGGACTGCAAAGCGGAAAACGGTGGGGTCAGGGGTGTGGGGCGAGTTTCCGGCGGATGTTGTCGTCGGGCTGGAGGTCGAGGGCGCGTTGCCAGGCTTGGCGGGCTTCGTCGAGGCGTTGGAGGGCGGCGAGGATATCGCCGAGGTGGTCGTAGAGGGTGGGGTCAGGTTCTTCGGCGAGTTGGATTGCCTGCTGCATCCAGGAGAGGGCCTGGGTGGGCAGTTGGAGTTGGTAGAGGACCCAGGCGAGGCTATCGAGGAAGGCGCTGTTTTTGGGTTCGAGGTTGACGGCTTGTTCGATGAGTTGGCGGGCTTCCTGGAGGTTTTGGCCGCGTTCGGCCCACATGTAGCCGAGGTAGTTGAGGGCTTCGGGGAATTGGGGTTGGAGTTCCAGGCAGCGGCGGAAGAGTCGTTCGGCTTCCGCGAAATCCTGGGCGCGTTCGCAGGCGGCGCCGTATTGGAAGTAGAAGATGTGGGTCAGGCGTTCGGGTTCGGCGGCCTGGGCGAAGAGTTCGGCGGCGAGGAAGCACTGGACGGCTTGGCGGTAGTTCTTGGCGGCGCTGTGGGCGAGCCCGGCGTAGTATTCGAGGGCGAAGCGGGGTTTGAAGCGCTTGCGGGCGTTGGCGATGAGGTCCAGGGCGTCCTGGGGGCGTTCGTGCATGAGGTAAACGCCGGCGAGTTCGTAATAGACCGGTTCGAAGTTGGGGTCGAGGCGGAGGGCGGTGGCGAGGTGTTCGATGGCGAGGTCGTATTGTTTCTCGTCGGCGGCGAGGTCGCCGAGGAGGTAGTAGGTGGCGGGGTTGGTGGGCTGTTCGCGGCGGAAGGCCTCGAGCTGAGCGGTGGCGTCGGCGGTGCGTCCGGTTTTGAGGTAGAGGCGGAAGAGCTTTTCGCGGACGGAGAGGGCGGCGGGGCGGCGGTCGAGGATCTTGCGATAGAGTTCCTCGGCCGGGTCGGTGGCGTCGGGGAGTTGGGCATAGGCGTCGGCGAGGCGTTCGAGGAGGAGGGGGTTTTCGGGGTGTTGGAGGCGGGCGCGGTCGAGGAGGGAGCGTTGGAGGTTGGAGAGGGAGGGGGCGTCATCGGGTTGGAGGCGGGCGAGTTGGCCGGCGAGTTGGGCGATTTCGAGGCAGAAGGCGGGGTCAGGATCCTGGACTTGGGCAGCCTCTTGGAGGACCGAGCGGGCCTGGGGGTATTGGCGGCTTTGGAGGTAGATCTGGAACAGGTTTTGGTGAGGCATGAGGAAGCGGGGCGCTCGCCGGATGGCCTGGCGGTTGGCGGCGACGGCTTGCTCGGGGTGATCGGCCTGGGCGTGGGCGAGGCCGAGCCAGGCGTGGACGAGGGCGGAGGCCTCGGGGCGGTCAGCGGACGGTTGGAGGATATCGAGGGCGCGGGTGGGGTTTCTGGCTTGGAGGTGGCGGCGTGCGACTTCGATGACGAGGGGTTCGTAGGAGGGGTCGGAGAGGGCGGCGGCTTCGTAGTGGTCGAGGGCGGTGGAGGGGTCGTCGCGTTCTTCGAAGCTGAGGCCGGTGGCGTAGTCGGTGTAGGCCTGGATGCGGTTTTCTTCGAGGAGGGTTTGGGCGGCGGTTTGGGTTGGGGAGAGGGAAGGGGATTTGGGGCGGACGAGTTGGGGCCCCTGGGGGGGGTATGGCGGCACGCTGGCCCGAGGGCGAGGGCGGTGAGGAGGGTGAGGAGAAGGGCGCCGCGCTTCATAGCAAAGGGGGAGCGCAGGAATGGCGGTTCGTCAAGGGGCAAACTCCACCTTGATGGGGGGGCCGGTCCTGGCCATAAACCCACGCGACGCCGCCCCGCCTGGCGGGCAGGGCGGCGTCTGTGGCTGAGTGAGGGGTGAACGGGAAGCGGCAGTTACTTCTGCCAGGTGCGCTTCTTGTGGCGGTGGAGGCGCAGCTTCTTGCGTCGTTTGTGCTTATTGATTTTCGTTTTCCGGCGTTTCTTGAGTGAACCCATACGGTTAAGAGGAGGTCAGTATACGACTTTGTTCAGAGGATATTCAATGATTCCTTCCGCTCCGGCGGCTTTGAGCCGTGGGATGAGTTCGCGGACGGTGTGTTCGTCGATGATGGTCTCGACGGCGACCCAGCCGGCCTGGCTGAGATTGGAGATGGTGGGGTTGCGGAGGGCGGGCAAGGCGGCGAGGAGTGGGGAGAGGTTGGCTTGGGGGACGTTCATCTTGAGGCCGACTTTGGCTTCCGCCTCGAGGGCGCCGCGGAGGAGGAGGGCGAGCGTCTCGATCTTGCGGCGTTTCCAGGCGTCTTTCCAGGTGTCCCGGTTGGCGATGAGGCGGGGGGTGGAGGTGAGGAGCGTGTCAACGATGCGGAGTTTGTTGGCGCGGAGGGAGGAGCCGGTTTCGGTGACTTCGACGATGGCGTCGACGAGTTCATGGGCTTTGACTTCGGTGGCGCCCCAAGAGAACTCGACTTCGGCTTTGACCCCATGGCGGCGGAGGTAGCGTCGGGTGAGGTGCACGACTTCGGTGGCGATGCGTTTGCCTTGGAGGTCGCGGACGGAGGTGACGGGGGACTGTTCCGGGACGCAGAGGACCCAGCGGGTGGGTTGGCGGGAGACTTTGCTGAAAATGAACTCGCCGATTTCATGGACACGGGAGCCGTTCTCGAGGATCCAGTCATGGCCGGTGATGCCCGCGTCGAGGTAACCGTGTTCGACGTAGCGGCTGATCTCCTGGGCACGGATGAGCCGGATCTCGAGTTCGGGGTCATCGACGTAGGGGATATAGCTGCGGCTGGAGACGGAGACGTTCCAGCCGGCCTTGGCCATTTTCTCGAGGGTGGCTTCCTGGAGACTTCCTTTGGGAAGGCCGAGGCGGAGGACGGGGGACTTCGCGGCGGTTGGGGATGGGGGTTTCTTCACGGGACGGTCGGGGGACTTGATTGCGGATGGCGGATGGCGGAGTGGGGAGGGGGCGGCTGGAGGGACGGCCTGGTGGTTCGGTGCTGGGGGCGGTCAGGCCTGGAGGCGCACCCGCCTTCCTTCGATGTGGACGCGGTGTCGCGCCAGGAGGGCGATGGCGGCTGGGTAGAGGGAGTGTTCGGCGTGTTGGATGCGGTCGTGGAGGGTTGTTGGGGTGTCGTCCTCGAGGATGGGCACGGGTTCTTGGGCGATGATGGGGCCTGTATCCACGCCTTGGTCGACGAAGTGGACGGTGCATCCGGTGACGCGGACGCCGTAATCGAGGGCTTGTTTCCAGGCTTCGAGGCCTGGGAAGGCGGGCAGGAGGGAGGGGTGGAGGTTGATCACGCGGTGGGGGTAAGTGCGGAGGAATTCACCCTTGAGGATTCGCATGAAGCCGGCCAGGACGATCAAGTCGACGGCGGCGTCTTTGAGTGCCTCGAGGTAGGCGCGCTCGGCGGCCTCGTCCAGTTTGGTGCGGAAGGGGCCAGGGGGGATGAACTGGGCGGGGATGCCGAATTCCCGGGCGCGGTCGAGGATGCCTGCTTGGGGGACATCGCTGAGGACCAGGGCGACGGTGGCGGGGAACTCTGGTTGGCGGCAGGCTTGGGCAATGGCCACGAAATTCGAGCCTTTGCCGGAGCCGAGGATGCCCAGTCTCAGTTTGTTAGGTTCGCTCACCGGGCTTGTTCCTAACAAACTGCCTCGTCCTGACAAGCACGAATGCAGTCGGCGATTTCCATTTTGGGGGACTGAAGGCCCCTCACTGGACCTCCGCAGGTTGAACCCAGTTCCCGGACAGGGTGGGTAGTGCGAGGCACTCGACAAGTCGGGATGCTACACGCCTTCAGCGGCTCGCGGGGACGCCCCACCGGATGCCCAGGTGCGGTGTTAGCCTGCATATTTCACACGCGGTTTGGACCCGCCACGGTCTGTTGATCGACCAGACCGTACCCCTCACCCCTTACCCTCTCCCCAACCCCTTGCGGCGAAGCGTTTCAGAGGGGTTGGGGAGAGGGAGAAAGGGAGAGGGGACATGCTGGCGGCGAATGATCCGGGTTACGGCAGGAGGACAGCTTGATAGAAGCGTTGTTGGGTGCGGTCAGATGCGGTGTCGACCCACACCGTGGGCGAGGTCTGGAGTTGGAGGGTGGCGACGGGGGTCCAAGGGCCCTCTGGGGAGGGGGCGGATTGGATTTGGTAGGATCGGCCGATAGTGCCTTCGAGGAAGACGCAATAGAGGAGGGCGGAGCTGAGGGTTGGGGGTTGGCCGCCTTGGAGGAGGGGGACTTGGGACCACTGTTGGATGGTGACGGCGCCGGCGGAGGGGCTATCTTGGGCGTCGAAGATGCGGGAGAGGTTGGGGGCTCCCTGGTTGAGTTCGGTGGTGGTGGGTTCGCCCCAGTGGTTATCGTTGGCGAGGGCGGCGCCGGCGCCGAGGTTTCGGATGACGAATTGGTTTTCGAGGAAGTCGTTGTTGGAGAGGGAGAGGGGGTTGGGGGCGGCGGTGGCGCGGATCCAGAGGGCGAGTTGGTTGCGGGCGAAGGTATTGTTGGAGATGGGGTCGGCGAGTTGGAAGGGGGCGCCACCGTCGTCGAGTTGGAGGGCAACGGAGGGGTGATCGGTGAAGGAGTTCCCGGAGATCGCGAGGGTGCGCGGGGTATTCCAGCCCATGAGGTAGAGGCCGCCGCCGCGGTCGACGTCGCCGTTGGCGCGGACGGTATTCTGGCGGAGGTTGGCCTGGCTGATCCAGGCGTAGGCGCCCCAGGCGTAGTTGGCCTCGATGGTGCAACCTTGGAGGGTGAGCGATTGGTAGTAACTTTCGATGCCGTGGTTGCCGTTGGCGCGGACCTGGCAGTTCTCGAGGTGGAGGGCGAAGGAGGCGTTATAGAGGCCGGAGAACCGGCCACGGGGGGTATCGCCGTTTTGCTGGATCGTGCTGTTGCGGAGGGTGATTTCGAGGCCGCCGGAGCCGCTGAAGAGGGCGCCGTATTCTTCGTTGAGGCGGATGACGAAGGTGTCGAGAACGAGGGGGTGGACGGCGGTTTGGGGGGAGGGATCGATACGGAGGCCGCGTCCGGAGTTATGCTGGAGGGTGGCGTGATGGTAGGTGGCGGTATTGAAGCGGAGGTCGTGGTCGCGGATCCAGAGGCCTTCGACGGCGTATTCGACGACGAAGTGTTCGAGGGCGACGTCGCCGTCGAGGACGAGGAGGCCACGCCAGTCGCCGGGGCGTTGGGCGCCGGAGGCGGCGGCGCTGGTGAGGATGACGGGTTGATCGGGTTGGCCTTGGATGAGGAGTTGGCCGCCGTTGACGGTGAGTTCGCAGCGGGAGGCGTCCTCGCCGCCGACGCGGCTATCGCGGAGGAAGTCGGCCACGATGAGGGTGCCGGGTTGGATGGTGAGAGAGCCGCCGCCGAGGATGCGGACGTCGCCGGTGAGGAGGACTTTGCCGGACCAGGTTTGGGCGTTGGCAATATCGCCGGCGGCTTGCAGGGTGACGTCGGGGGTGGTGTAGACGATCGACTCGGAGGAACCGCCGGAGCCGCCGACGATGGGTTCGGTGCGCCAGGTGCCGATCCAGACCTGGCCTTGGGTGGGGAGGTCGCGGCTATCGGTGATTTGGGAGAGGTTGGTGCGGGACTGTTGGAGTTCGGTGGTGGTGCCGGGTCCCCAGTAATTGCCGTTGGCGTGGAGGGCGCCGGGGCCGCCGGCGTGGACGATTTCGGTGTTATCGAGGAAGTCGTTGCCGGAGAGGCGGAGGGAGTCGCTAGGCTTGGAGACGCGCGCGAGGAGGGCGAGTTGGTTGCGGGCGAAGACGTTGCCGGAGATGGGCACGGGTTGATGGAAGGCGGCCCCGCCGTCCTCGAGACGGAGGGCGGTGGCGGGGTTATCGGAGAAGGTGTTGCCGGAGATGTCGAGGGTGCGCGGGGAATTCCAACCGAAGAGGTACGCGCCGCCGTCGCGGTTGACGTCGCCGTTGGCTTGGAAGGTGTTTTGGCGGAGAGTGGCCTGGTCGATCCAGGCGTAGAGGCCCCAGGCATAATTGGCCTCGACGGTGCAGCCTTGGAGGGTGAGGGCTTGGTAATAGCTTTCGATGCCGTGGTTGCCGTTGGCTCGCACCTGGCAGTTTTCGAGGCGGAGGGCGAAGGAGGCGTTGTAGAGGCCGGAGAAGCGGCCGCGGGGGGTGTCGCCGTTTTGTTGGATGACGCTGTTGCGGAGGACGAGGCTGAGGCCCCCGGAGCCGCTGAGGAAGGCGCCCTGTTCTTCGTTGAGGCGGATTTGGAAGCCCTCGAGGACGAGTTCATGGGCGGCGGTCTGGGCGGCGGGATCGATCCGGAGGCCGCGTCCGGAGTTCTGCTGGAGGGTGGCGTGGCGGTAGGTGGCGGTATTGAAGCGGAGGTCGTGGTCACGGATCCAGAGCCCTTCGACGGCGTATTCGACGACGAAGTGTTCGAGGGAGAGGTCGCCGTCGAGGACGAGGAGGCCGCGCCAGTCGCCGGGGCGTTGGGCGCCGGAGGCGGCGGCGCTGGTGAAAGTGACAGGCTGATCGGGCTGGCCTTGGATGAGGAGTTGGCCGCCGGCGACGGTGAGTTCGCAGCGGGAGGCGTCTTCGCCGCCGACGGTGCTATCGCGGAGGAAGTCGGCGACGATGAGGGTGCCGGGTTGGATGGTGAGGGTGCCGCCGGGGACGATGCGGACGTCGCCGGTGAGGAGGATTTTACCGGACCAGGATTGGGCGGTGGCGATTTCGCCGGCGGCCTGGAGGGTGACGTCGGGGGTGGTGTAGAGGATGGATTCGGAGGAGCCGCCGGAGCCGCCGACGAGGGGCTCGGTCTGCCAGGTGCCGATCCAGACCTGGCCGAAGCTGGAGTTGTCGCGGCTATCGGTGATTTGGGTGAGGTTGACGCGGGACTGTTGGAGTTCGGCGGTGGTGGCTGGGCCCCAGTGGTTGGCGTTGGCGCGGAGGGCGCCGGGCCCGCCGGTTTCGGCGCTGCGGTTGTTGTCGAGGAAGTCGTTCCCCGAGAGGCGGAGGGAGTCTTGGGGCCGGTTCACGCGGGCCCAGAGGGCGAGTTGGTTGCGGGCGAAGACGTTGCCCGAGATGGGGTCGGTCTGGAGGAAGGCGGCGCCGCCGTCGTCGAGGTGCAGTGCGACGGAGGGGTGATCGGTGAAGGAGTTCCCCGAGATGGCGAGGCTGCGCGGGGTGTTCCAGCCGAAGACATAGAGGCCGCCGCCACGGTCGACGGCGCCGTTGGCGCGGAAGGTATTTTGGCGGAGGTCAGCCTGGTTGATCCAGGCGTAGGCGCCCCAGCCGTAGTTATTCTCGACGGTGGAGCCTTGGAGGGTGATGGATTGGTAGTAACTCTCGAGGCCGTGGAGGCCGTTGCCGCGGATCTGGCAGTTCTCGAGGCGGAGGACGAAGGAGGCGTTGTAGAGGCCGGAGAAGCGGCCGCGGGGGGTGTTGCCGTTCTGTTGGAGGACGCTGTTGCGGAGGACGACTTCGAGGTCGCCGGAGCCGCTGAGGAGGGCGCCTTGTTCCTCGTTGAGGAGGAGTTGGAAGGCATCGAGGACGAGTTGGTGGGCGGTGGTTTGGGCGGCGGGTTCGAGGCGAAGGCCGCGGCCTGCGTTATGCTGGAGGGTGGCGTGGCGGTAGGTGGCGGTGTTGAAGCGGAGGTCGTGGTCGCGGATCCAGAGCCCGTCGACGGCGTATTCGACAATGAAGTGTTCGAGGGAAACATCGCCGTCCAGGATCGCGAGGCCCACCCAGTCGCCGGGGGTTTGGGGGGTGGCGTTGGAGGTGAAGCGGACGGGTTGGGTGTCGGTGCCTTGGACCTGGAGGACGCCTCCGTCGACGATCAGTTCGGATCGGCTGGCGTCGGCGCCGCCGGCGGTGGCGTCGGCGCGGGCGGCGACTTGGATGAGGGTGCCGGCTTGGATCGTGAGGGAGGCGCCGGCGGGAATACGGACGTCGCCGGCGATGGCGACGGTGCCGGACCAGGTATTATTGCCGGTGAGGGTGCCGGAGATGGGCTGGGCGAGGAGGAGGGTGGGGAGGGTGGAGAGGAGGGCCAGGAGGGTGAGGGGGTGGCTGCGGTGGGCAGCTTGGTGGAGGGAGCGGATGGCTTGGAGGCCGGTAGGGAAGCGGGAGACGTCACGCATGATGGAAGTATAAGCAAATTAGATGGATTTGGTCAAGGCATACCGTTGATATAATGATGCTTACGAGGGAAGGGGAGTGCTTTTCAAGGGTGGGGATGGGTGGGTAGGCTGGGGGGCGCACGATGGCACGATTACCGATTTACGAGATCGAGGGCGAGTTAGTGGCGCGGCTGCGGCGGGAGCGGCGGTTGGTATTGTCGGCTCCCACGGGGTCGGGCAAATCGACGCAGGTGCCGCAGATGCTGCTGGATCACGGTTTGTTGGGGGAGGGGCAGGTGGTGGTGTTGCAGCCGCGGCGGTTGGCGACGCGGATGTTGGCGGCGCGGGTGGCGTGGGAGCGGGGGGTGGAGTTGGGGCGGGAGGTGGGGTATCAGATTCGGTTGGAGAAGGTGACGAGCGAGGCGACGCGGATTCGGTATGTGACGGAGGGGGTATTGCTGCGGCAGATGGTGAGGGATCCGGGTTTGGGCGGGGTGTCGGCGCTGGTGTTCGACGAGTTCCACGAGCGGCATTTGTATGGGGACATTACGTTGGCGCAGGCGTTGGAGCTGCAGGAGGGGGGGCGGCCGGACTTGTTGATTGTGGTGATGTCGGCGACGTTGGACGCGCTGGCGTTGGAGCGTTATTTGGGTGGGGGGCGGCCGGGGTTGGGGTGTTCGGTGTTGCAGTCGTCGGGGCGGACGTATCCGGTGGAGGTTCGGTATGCGGAGAAGCCGAGTTATGCGGAGGGGCGGCCGGTGTGGGAGCAGGCGGCGGAGGCGTTTGCGGGGTTTGTGCGTGGGGGAGGGGAGGGGGACGTGTTGGTGTTCATGCCTGGGGGATATGAGATTGCGCAGACGATTCAGGCGGTGCGGGACACGCGGGAGTCGCGGGGTTGGGTGTTGTTGCCATTGCACGGGGAGTTGCCGCCGCGGGAGCAGGATGCGGCGGTGGCGCGGTATGAGCAGCGGAAGGTGGTGGTGGCGACGAACGTGGCGGAGACGTCGTTGACGATCGATGGGGTGCGTTGCGTGATTGACAGTGGGTTGGCGCGGGTGGCGCGTTACGATGCGCAGCGGGGGATTAACACGTTGCTGGTGGAGAAGATCAGCCAGGCATCGGCGGAGCAGCGGGCGGGGCGGGCGGGGCGGACGGCGCCGGGTTGGTGTTGGCGGTTATGGTCGCGGGAGGAGCATGGGCAGCGGCCGGGACAGGAGGCGCCGGAGGTGAAGCGGCTGGACTTGTCGGAGGTGGTGTTGACGTTGAAGGCGGCGGGGGTGCGGGATTTGCGGAAGTTCCGGTGGCTGGAGGCGCCGTCGGAGGCGGCGTTGGCGCATGCGGAGGAGTTGCTGAGCGATTTGGGGGCGTTGAGTGGCGGGGCGGGGGGGACGGGGGGAGAGATCACGGAGGTGGGGCGGAAGATGCTGGCGTTTCCGCTGCATCCCCGTTATGCGCGGATGCTTTTGGCGGCGCAGGATTACGGGTGTGTGTGGCAGGCGTGTTTGGTGGCGGCGCTGACGCAGGGGCGGGACTTGTTGTTGCGGAACGTGGATCGGGAGACGTGGCGGTTGCGGGAGGACGTGTTGGGGGAGAAGGCGGCGAGCGATTTTTTCATTTTGATGCGGGCTTGGAGTTATGCGGCGCGGCAGGAGTTTCGGATGGAAGCGTGCCGGCGGCTGGGGATTCACATGGTGACGGCGCGGCAGGTGGGGCCGTTGCTGGAGCAGTTCCTGGACATCGCGCGGCGGGAGGGGTTGGCGGTGGCGGCGAAGGAGGTAGCGGACGAGGCGTTGCAGAAGTGCATCTTGATTGGGTTTAGCGATCGGGTGGCGCGGCGTTTGGACAGCGGGACGTTGCGCTGCGAGCTGGTGCATGATCGGCGGGGGGTGTTGGCGCGGGAGAGCGTGGTGCAGACATCGCCGCTGTTGGTGTGTGCGGAGGTGCGAGAGGTAGGGGGGCGGGAGGGGGAGGTGAGCACGATCTTGTCGTTGGCGACGGCGGTGGAGGAGGGGTGGTTGCGGGAGTTATTTCCGGAGGACCTGCGCGGGGAGATGCGGGTGGAGTATGACGCGGTGCAGAAGCGGGTGCTGGCTGCGGAACTGGTGCGGTTTCGGGGGTTGGCGTTGGCGGCGCGGCGGGTGGAACCGCCGCCGGCGGAGGAGGCGGCGCGGTTGTTGGCGGAGGAGGTGATGGCGGGGCGGTTGGCGTTGCGGGAATGGGATCACGGGGTGGAGCAGTGGATCCAGCGGTTGGCGTTGGTGGCGCAGCATTGTCCGGAGTTGGGGTTGGCGCCGCTGACCGAGGGGGATCGGCGGTCGATTGTGGAGCAACTGTGTTTGGGGAGCTACGGGTATAAGGACATCAAGGACAAGCCGGTGAAGCCGGTGGTGATGGGCTGGCTGGGGGAGGCGCAGCGGGAGTGGGTGGACAAGTATGCGCCGGAGCGGTTGACGCTGGAGAACGGTCGGACGCCGAAGGTGACGTATGAGGCGGGGCGGGCGCCGTTTGTGGCGGTGCGGATTCAGGAGTTATTTGGGGTGACGCAGACGCCGCGGATCGCGATGGGGCGGGTGCCGGTGGTGGTGCACATTTTGACGCCGGGGATGAAGCCGGTGCAGGTGACGCAGGACCTGGCGGGTTTTTGGCGGGAGCATTATCCCAGGGTGAAATCGGAGCTGCAGCGGAGGTATCCGAAGCACTTGTGGATTTAGGCGGGGTTTGGGCTTGGCGTGGGGGAGTGGGGTCACTACAACTCGGGCCGTTCAAGCCTGGTCGATATGAGCGCAGATCAGAGTGTGGCGGGAAGCCAGTCGGGTCCTTCGTCGGGGCCGGGCGGTTTTCATCCTTACATTTCGCCGGAGACGCCCTTGCGGGAGTTCACGGTGGCGCCGTTGGTGCTGGGGGCGCTGCTGGGGATGGTGTTTGGGGCGTCGTCGTTGTATTTGGTGTTGAAGGTGGGGTTGACGGTGAGCGCGTCGATTCCGGTGGCGGTGATCTCGATCACGTTATTCAAGCTGTGGGGGAAGTTCGGGGGGCGGGAGGCGACGATCTTGGAGAACAACATCGTGCAGACGGGGGGATCGGCGGGGGAATCGATTGCGTTTGGGGTGGGGGTGACGATGCCGGCGATCATGATTTTGGGGTTTGATTTGGAGTTGGCGCGGATCACGTTGGTGGCGGTGTTAGGGGGGTTGCTGGGGGTATTGATGATGATCCCGCTGCGGCGGGCGTTGATTGTGGCGCAGCATGGGGTGTTGAAGTATCCGGAGGGGACGGCGTGCGCGGAGGTGTTGAAGGCGGGGGCGTCGGCGGAATCGAAGGCGGCGGCGAGCGTGGCCGCGAAGCGGGAGTCGGAGGTGCTGGCGGCGGCGGGGGCGGGGGCGGGGACGAGTGCGGCGACGATCTTCATCGGGTTTGGGATGGGGTTGGCCTACAAGACGGCGAACGTATTATTGCGGCTATGGAAGGATGCGCCGGAGAAGGTATTCGGCTCGGTGTATAAGGGAGGCTCGGTTTCGGCGGAGGTGTCGCCGGAGTTATTGGGAGTGGGGTATATCATTGGGCCGCGGATTGCCTCGATCATGTGTGCCGGGGGGGTGTTGTCGTACTTGGTGTTGATACCGGCGATTCAGTTTTTTGGGGGTGCGTTGACGGTGCCGTTGGCGCCGGGGAAGGTGCCGATTGGGGAGATGGGGCCGCACGACATCCGTGGGGAATACGTGTTGTATATAGGGGCGGGGGCGGTGGCGGCTGGGGGGTTGATCAGCGTGGTGCGTTCCTTGCCGCTGATTTGGCGGGGGATGGTGGCGGGGTT
>CAZVRY010000094.1:0-22927 GCA_964629545.1 uncultured Verrucomicrobiota bacterium
TGGAGCCGACGCAGGTGAGGTGGGCCATGGCGGCGAGATCATGCTGCTGCTGGATACGCTCGACCATGTCGAGGGTCTTGTCGCGGGTGCTGCCGCCGGCGCCGTAAGTGACCGAGCAAAAGTCCGGGCGGAGCTGCAGGAGGGCGGGGATGGTCTTTTCGAGGAGCGTGTGTTCGCCTTCGGGGGTCTTGGTGGGGAAGAACTCGAGGGAGATGGCGGGGCGGCCGGAAGGCAAGCGGGAGCGGAGTAGATCGCGGATGAACTGCACGGGGGTAGTATGGGGATTGCTCTTCCTAATTCAACTGTTCAGCGCGGGATACTCAGGTGGCGTGAGGGCGGAAGGGGGGTGGGGGCGTCTGGGGCCCCGTGGCAACGGCGAGGCGCCGGACGCGGGGGTCCGGCCCCTGGCCTGAGCCGTATCCAGGCAGTCGGATCCGTCGCGCTGGTTTGATCTTCTTTCGAACCGCTTCGCCGTTCGAAAGAATCTGTGGCGCCATCGCTTCCCTCCCGACTGCATAGACACGGCTGAGGGGATGGGGAGGAGGCGGTTAGGTGAGCTTGGCGAGGGTCGCCTTGATGGCCTCGAAGTTGGGCAGGTCTTTGGGGGTGGGGGTTTGTTCGGCGTATTGGACGACGCCTTGCTTGTCGACGACGAAGGCAGCGCGGGCGCTGGTGGAGCCGAAGCCGAGGAGGTCATCGAGGAGCACGCCGTAGGCCTTGGCGGTCGTCTTGTTGAGGTCGCTGGCGAGGGTGATGCCGATGCTGTGCTGTTTGGCCCAGGCTTCCTGAGCGAAGGGGCTGTCCACGCTGATGCCGATGACCTCGGCGTTGAGGTTGGCGTATTGGCTCAGGCCGGCGGTGATGTCGCACATTTCCTGGGTGCAGACGCCGGTGAAGGCGAGGGGGAAGAAGAGGACCACGGTGTTCTTCTGGCCGCGGTTGGCGCTGAGCTTGACCTCGGTGACGCCGGTGGCGTTCTTGGATTTGAGGCTGAAATCGGGGGCTGAGGAGCCGACTGCAATAGGCATGGTTAACTTTGGATTAGTGGTTATCGGGTCTAGGTTGAATTCGTCAACAGCCGATATCAATAGTGGCGGGAAGGGTCGGTGTCAAATGCGAGCCGTCAGCGATTGAGAGCGCGAGATCTCATGACCTCGCCGTGAAGGCAGTCTCGCCTGCCTGCCCCCAGCCCCACGGCGCGCTTTCGGACCGCGTCAGCGCGCCGTTGGCGTCGCGCTTGGCCGAACCGCGGGATTGCAGCGCCGCCGGCTCGCCGGCCGCCAGGCCTCGGCGCACCATCGGCTGGTTCGACACTTGGCCCGCCACCGCAGGTCTTCCGGATGCCAGGGGATCAGGTCCGCCTCGATGCCGGGCTTCTGCAGGGCCAGGAGGCATTGCTCGAAGTGCCGCCAGGGGTTTGAGCGTCTGTTCCTGCCGCTCGCGGGCTGGGTGCGCGCACGCAGGAGCCGTGATCATGGTTTGATGGTGACGATGGCCCGCCGATAGGCCCACAGACACGGTGTGCCGCGGTCTTGCACTTCCATGATGAGGTGGATCGTGGCCGGCTGTTTGACGTCCGGGACGGTAAGGCGCGTGGTGAGTCCGCTGGGGCTGCTTAACGCGACTTCGGGCGGGAATTGCCGCCCGCGCCCGTCGCGCAGGCTGCTGGCTTCGGGATAAATCCACCAACCGACCTCGAACGCGTCGCCGTCCGGGTCTCGCGTCCCCTCGGCCGAGAGGGTCACGGTCTCCCCTGGCTTGGCCGTGAGGTCGAGCACGCGCCGGGTGGTGTCGCCATTGAGGACCGCGATGGGGTTGTGATTGGCTTTCTGGAAATCGTCCGCCACGCACCAATCCATGCGCGCGGCGAAGTCGTGCTGGAAATGTTCGCGCCACCGCCAGATGGTGGCCATGTCGGTGCATTCGGTCTGGCCGTGGTCAGCGGTGACCGTGTCGCGGCTGTCCTGGTTGTTGGTCCAGATGGGGCGAGTCTCGCCGTAGGCAGGATAGAGCGCGTAGCGCCCGCCCCAGCCGCCATAGGCGGGGCTGACGTGCCAGCCGAGGCCGGGGTGGATGAGGCCGAGGAACGAGGGCGTGTCGCCTTCCATGATGTACTCGAGTCGCGGGTAAAGCGCGCCGAGCGGGCCGTGGTTCCTGATGATGTTCTCCTCCAGCCACGGGTTGTCCACGAGGTGGAACTTGTGTCGCGGGCCGTTGTGGTAGTGGCGGTCGCCGCTGATGCCCGTCCAGGTCGCCCGCCAGTATTCCTTCCAGTCCGTGCCGCTGGGACTGACGACGTAGAACAGGTCCTGGAATTCGCGACGCAGCCACGGGCCGGAGTCGTCCTGGTCGGAGATGGTGTAAACGCGCAGCTTGGCGACGAGGGCCTTGAGCGCCTCGGGCGAGCGTTCCCGGCGCGCGTCGAAGAGCGCCTGGGCCAGCGTATTGGCGCCGCCCCACACCGTAACCCAGAGCGGGCGGTGGTCCGCTTTGTCCGCGGCGGCCAGCACGAGGCGCGAGCCGGGGGTGGACTTGCCATCCCCCACGGCGGCAAGGCCGTAAGCGGGTTGGCCCACGGCTGTGACCTCGCGCAGCGACTGGGCGGACGGGAAACCCGGCGCGTGCCTCAGCAGGTTGGGCCGCACCTGCGCGTAGGCGTCCAGTTGGCGGTGGATGAGGTCCACGCGGGTGGTGTTCCGCAGCCAGGTGCTGGTGGTGGCCACGAGTCCTTCGATCTCATACTCGTTGGCATAGACGAGGAAGCGCACCATGGATTCCTCGTCATCCGGCTCGTTGGAGATGTCGGTGAGGACGAGGACGCGGGAAGACTCCCGGTCTGCGCCGGAAGCGACCTGTCCGCTCGAGGCGACGGCCGCGATGAGCAGGGCATGCGCCACGGTGGTTGCCGCACACCGCCAAGCGGAGGCTGGCGAGCGATCCGCCTGCTGGCCGGCGCCGATCTGTCGGGGCCTTTTGTGGAAGCCTGCCTCCGCGTGGACCGGGAATTCCCCAGCGTCCACTTGGCGGACTGGCTGGGCGGAGAGCATCGCGTCTCCAAGGCCCCTGCTTGGTTGGAGGTGCTCTGCGGGCACGGGGCGGCACTCCTCACCTTCGACCGTCGGGCCGGGGCGATGCATGCAGAACAAAGGACGCGGAGTGGCGGCGGTCATGGCGGTGTGATGTTGTTTCGCCGAAGCATCTCTCAGATGGCCTGCGGGAAGCAATCCCGGCCGGAGCTGACAGGATTCAGCCGGTAAAACATGGTATTCCACATGGTTAAGACCATCCGCAGCGTCGGGAACTCGCCCGGCATCGTGTCCGATGCTGCCCTTATGGACTTGGCTCAGCTCAAGGCCGGGGAGCCAGAGCATGAAGCAGCCATCGGCATTGGACACATCAATGCCGGCCGGTTTGGGTGGATCAGGAAGCTGGAATGAGCGTCTCGAAATCCTCCAGCGTGCCGCCCTCGAGGCAGCAGGCGATGATTTCCTGGCCGAGCGGGTGGAGGTCGGGGTCCTGAAAATCCGCCAGGCATTTGTGGAAGAAGGCCCGCAGTATTTGCGCTCCTTGGTCGTAGGCTTCCGGCCCGACTTCCGGCTGGGTGTCCACTTGCAGAAACCAGCGGGCGATCATCCGGCCTTCGACCTGCAACTGGTGCAAGGTGTGGCCGAGCAACGGGCAGCGGGCCGGGCGGAGTTGTTCGGGGCGGAATTTCGCCACCCCGCGGCGGGCCAGATACTCGCGGGCAATCCACTGGGGCATGAAGCCCACGCGCCACGCGCCGACATGCTGGTTGGGGCAGATGATCTGGCGCATCCGCGTGTTCTCCGCGAACTGGCGAAGCAACAAGTTGGCTTGATCCACCCGCCGACCGGTCGCAAAGGGCCAGTAAGAACCCACGCCCTCGCTGGTCATGCCCTCGGTATCCACGATGCTGGGATTGGCGTGACCGCGCGGGGAGACCAGCCGCCACAACCAGGCCAGCGCGGGAGGCAGAATGTGGAAAAGACCGAGGATGCCGTAGGTGGGCTTCTCCCTCGTGCAGGGCGGCGTGCGCACGCCGAAGCTGCGGATGTCCACCGTGACCGCTCCCTCCACCACCCCGGGAAAAATCTGTCGCGGGATGATGAGGCGTGGATTCGGGCAGCGTTTGCCAGGCGCGTCCTCCGTGTGTTCCCAAATCAACGCGCGGCTGCCCGGCACGGCGTCAATGCTCAAGAACAGGAGCGGCGCGGGCGGCTCGGCGGCGAGCTGCTCCAGGTGAACGTCGGTGCCGTAGTGCTCGATGTGATTGACGCGCACGAACCAGGCGCTCTCCGCGTCAGTGAGCGTGAGTTTGCCGTTGCCTTCCTGCAACGAGGGATGGCACAGCGCCATGTCGTCGGTGACGGCGTGGAGTTCGCAACTGCGCGGGATTTCCAAGTGGCGCTTTTCGCCCGTGACCAGGTTTTCGCCCAGCAAGAGACGGCCATCCGGGTCGCGGTGGGCTTGTTCAAGCATTTCGCTCTTGCCCCCGCCGCTCGCGCCTTCGTGCATGATGGTGACGACGTTGTCGTAGGGCGTGATGACCTGGACCGTGGAACAATGGTTCGTCACCCAGCCCTCGCGTTCGCCCAATCCGAGCAGCACGCCGTAGATGCCCTTCTTGGCACTCGGGCCGGGATACAAGTTGTAAGAGAACAACTCGTGCAACCCGTCGCGGCGGTTATGCACCACGATTTGCCGGCCGCTGAAATGGGTGTGCCGGAAGGGCGGCGCGACGTAAATGATCGCCCGGGGCGTGAAGTCGCCGGGAATCCGGTCGCGGGGAAGGATGCCCTGCAGCAGAGCCAGGCCGAGCGCGAAGAACCCGGCGTTGGCCGGCGCGATGACCAGCGCGTCCATCCCCAGACCCGCCCCGCCGGCGACGAACCCAAACATCGCCAGCTCCTGACTTCGCAACCACTCGAAGGTCTGCCTGCGCAGCGGCGCGAAGTCGCTTCCGATGCGCTGGTGGAATGATTCCTTGTCGGTGGGCAGGCCGTCGCCGATCACCATGCAGTCCGGGTCGCGCCGGCGCATATATGGCTCGGTGTAGTTGGCCGTCACGCCATTGCGGACGCGGGCCACCGTGGCTTCGACGAACCGGCCCTGGCCCGGCACGTCGTAGGCGACTTCAAAGTAATTCGACCTTGGCCCGCCGCAGGCCAGGTCAACGAGTTGGTCGGGCGTGTTGGCGATGACAAGCCGTTTGCAGTGGGCAAGCACCTCTGCCGCTTCGGCGGGTGGATGGTATCTCTCCCACCCTATGTTGATGCTAGTATGCGCGTTCATACGAAATGAAGGGAGGGAGAGGGCATGAGCACGGCATTCGCAGTCCGCCCCAGACGCGGGTTGTTGTGTCGCGCCTGCCA
The DNA here is from genome assembly GCA_964629545.1 of uncultured Verrucomicrobiota bacterium. Lineage (GTDB taxonomy): Bacteria > Verrucomicrobiota > Verrucomicrobiia > Limisphaerales > CAZVRY01 > CAZVRY01. The sequence goes on from CAZVRY010000094.1 coordinate 5,394, forward strand.
GGGGCGTCCCTCTCCCTCATGGGCACCGCGAAAGGGCGTGGGGTTGCCAGGGAGTGACGGGTTGGGGGAACACCCGCTGAGTGGGAGCGAAACCCCACGCCAGCGAGAAAGGCAGCGACTCCACGTCTCGAGACCGACCACCGCGCAGCCGGCCGGCGCCACCGCCAGGATGTGCAACCAAGCCTCGCCGCTGATCGGCGCGGTGTGGAACAGCCGGTTCATGATCGGGGCGAAGGTGTCATCCGTCAGCATCATGTCGGCAGCGCCCTTGGCCACGCCCTGCCCGCGATCCCCATCGCCACGCCGAGGTCGGCCTGCTTGAGCGCGGGCGCATCGTTGACGCCGTCGCCGGCGCGCTGGCACTGCCGGGCGGCCGCGCTGGCTTCGGCGCGGGGCGGGTCAATCATCGCTTGCAGGGCGAGGAAGGTGAGGCCGCGCGCCAAGCCGGCGTGGGCCAGGCGCGTGTGCTCGGTTGGTCTTTGGGAGCGGCGCGACGAACCTGTCCCAGCGTTCGCGGGCCTCCGGCGTGGCCATGCTTTGGATGCGCTCCGAGGGCAGCGCGGCGGCGAGGCGCGACAGATCCCGCGGCATCTCCCGCACCACGGTGACCACGGTCAGCCGCCGTGCGTTGCGCTCCGCCAAGTCCACCGCGCGCTTGAGCGAGAAGCGGCTGCCCGCTTCGCCGCTGGTGTAGAACAGGACGTTCGTGCACCGCTTCATGGTGAATCACTCCTCGGTTTCCGGTCGTCGCCTCGGGATGTTCCACTCAAACCGGCGCGGCCACGCGGAGGACGGAGTTCTGTCCGCCGAAGGGATTGGGAACGGTTTCGTTCGCCCGCGGGTCGGACACCCACGCGCCGTCCACCACCACGCAGTACTCATAAGTGCCGGGGGGCAGGACCAATTCCTTGACCCAACGGCCATCGTCCAGGCGAATCATGGGCGTGGCCTGCGGCCGCCATTCGTTGAAGCTTCCGGCGATGGCGACCGCCGTGGCGCTGGCATGGGTGAATTCGATGTGAACCGGTTTGGCTGGGGATTGACCAGGGGATGGGTTGTTTCTCTTGTTCCTTTTCATCGGCTCACCATTCTTGGTGTTTTGGTGTTTTGGGTTTGGTTTCCGGGAACCGCGCCTCTCTCCCGCGCGGCGCTCCCAACAGCTTTCCTTGATGAGGGTCAGCCTTTGCAGGCGGGCGAGGTGCTCATGCACCAGGCGATCCCAGGCGGCTTGGGGGTGGAGACCGAAGGGTCGAAGAGAGGTTCTCATGTTCGTTCAGGAACCGGATCTCGGCTGATGCAATGTTCCGGTTCGCAGCGATGCAATTGCGTTGCGACAGGCTGCAGCCGCCCGGGTGCGCGGTTGATCTGCCTGCAAGGACACGGTAGTCGGAGCGGATGCGGCAGGAGGTGTGGGCTTGGTGGACAATCGTTCCCGGGCCTTGCGCAACCAGTGTCTGGCCCAGGCGAATTCCGTGGCCAGGATGGCGAGACCGACGGGAATGACAACGATGGCCGGGCCGGGCAGCACCACCATCGCCAGACCCACAGCCAGCACCGCTCCACCTATGACGGCCGCGATGAGACGCTTGGCCTTTTTTGTCGCCGCCCGATTCAGGAGTGGGGTGGGTTGCGCGTTCATGTCACACCTCCCGCACAACGACGCGCAGACCCTCGACGGCCACCACGCGGATGGACGCACCTCGCTCGATGAGTCCGCGTTCCGTCACTCCGTCCACGCGTAGGCCTTGGTGACAATGCCGTCACTGGCCATGGCATCATGGGTGACCCTGCTCGTCGTGGGTGCGGGACGATGGATGGCCTTGGGATGGACGGAGGTTTTCACAGCTTCGAGCACGGTCTTGGGCGTGCCCTTCGTGAGCAGATCACTGGCGCAGGCGACGACCGGTTGTATTCCTGATAGCTTGCGTTGTGCCAGCAGGGTTTCACCGCGCCCGCCTGCTGAATAGCAACGGCTTGGCGGTTGGACCAGGCACGGGACCTCGCCGCCAGGTGACGAGTGGGAATCCAGGGGTGCGCAGTGGCAGGCCACCTGGCGGCGGCGTTTCAACGGGGTGTCGCGCGGCGGGCGAGCGCCATTGGACGCAAGCCTGGGAAGTGGAAGTCCCGTCCCGGATCGCGTCCGTCGGGCGCCGAAAGGGGAAAGTCACGATGCTTAGGTCAGCGTCAGGTGAAGAGATCCTTCAGGCGGGCATCGGTTTCCAGAATACGCACCAGGTCGTCGGTGCGGTCCCGCTCTGACAGGATGGTGTACAAGCCGGGTTTAATGCCGGGCGCGGCGCGAAATGCGGCAACCCAGTCTGTTTTGAGGAAGGGATCGCGGCGGATTTCCTCCCAGAAGCCAGTCGCGTCGAACAGCGCGGCGATGGTGGCAGTGCGCTGCAGCTGCAATTGGCTGATCAGATACGTGGCCAACCCGACCTGGAGGCCGTGCGATCGCGGACGGGATTGGAGGGCGTCGAGGGCGTGCGAGATCAAATGCTCACTGCCACTGGCGGGACGAGACGAGCCCGCAATCTCCATGGCGATGCCATTGAGCATCAGCGCGGTGGCGAGCAGACGGATGCCCTCCACATCACGGCGCGGGTTGGCCATGAGTTGGAACACGGTCGCGTCCGAAAGCAGCGCGGCGAAATCGTTGACCGGCGTGCCGCACGCGTGGAAGGCCAGCTTCCAGTCGAACACCGCCGTGATCTTGGCAACGGAATCGCCGATGCCGGCACACCACAGAACTCGGGGTGAATGCAGACACACCTCGGTGTCCACCACCACGCCGTAAGGCATGGCGGACGGCAGCGAGCGCCGTCGGCCGTGCATTTCCAGACTCGATTGCGGGCTACAGTAGCCGTCGTTGGAGAGGGAAGTGGGCACGGCGATGTAAGGCCGACGCGCCAGGAAGGATACGTACTTGGCGAGGTCCAGCGCCTTGCCGCCACCCAGGCCGATGAGTGCGTGGGTGTTCGTCGGCAGCGACGAGAAAAGCTCCTGCGCATGTTCGTAGGTGGCGGAGGCGACTTCGCACCGTTGAATGATATCAACCCCATTGGCGGCCAGGGCGGCGTGGGCGCGCCCGAGAATCCCGGCGGGGAGGCCAGCGCTGAACATGAGCACCACGCGCTGAAGCTCTGCGCGCTGACAGTAGATGCCCAGCCGGTCGATCGCTCCGATCTTCAGGCGGACGAGCGTGGGGATTTCGACCGAGGTGTTCTTCATGGCTGCTTCCAGTCTTGGTTGGTTAAGCCGTGGGCGATTTCCAGCCATGACTCGAACGGTTGAAATCCTCCGCCGATCTCGGTGAGTTTCCTGGCGAGCCGCTTCCGCGCAACGCGGAAACCGGGCGGAACAAGGAGGGCCGGGGCGAGCTCCGGCCGGCCATCGCCAGCACAGGCAACCCTGCCGGGTTGCCTGCCAATGACTGTTGCAGTTGGATCGAACGAACGCAACGTTCAGGGAGCGAATCCACCCACTGGGGACGTTGCCGATGTCCGACGCGCATGGTCCCGGTGTGGACCCTTGTCATGCTCAAGGATGTTGGGGAGCGGCCACTGCGCTGCCGAGGTAAGGGGTGGTGTAACCCCGCCGCAACTGCTCACAGAACTCTCTCCCGTCACACGGCACGAAGCGGAAGCCGTGACCGCGTTCGCGGATGCGCCGGGCACGCGCCCCGGTGGTTTCTTGCAGCAACTCGCAGATGATTTGCAGCAGCAACGGCACGTCCAGGGGTTTCTCCATCAGCACATCCACGCCAGCGCCCTCGCAGAGCGCACCCTGCTTCCACCTGCCAGTGATGACGACGACGGGCAGGAGGGGATTGACGTGCGCGAGCCAATGCAGCGCCACCCACCCGTCCTTCACCGGCAGGCCGAGGTCCAACACCAGGAGGTCAATGGGCTCTTGGGCCAGTTTTTCGATGGCCTCTTCACCATCTTTGGCCAAGACGATGCCGTGGCCCTCCGCCCGCAGCACCTTGCTCAAGGCATCGCGGATGGATCGCTCGTCGTCCACTACCAGAATGTTGCCGGTCATAGGTTTTCAGCTCCGAACAGCCGAGTGCCTTGTCGAGCGCAGGCCGATTTGATTTCACGAGTTCGCCGACCGTCTCGACCCTCCCGGCCTCCGGTCCTGCGGGTCGTTCCCCGGATGGGTCGGCGTGGTCCCGATGTGAGGTTGCCCCTCGGGCTGATCGCGTCGAGCGACAAGGCACCGGCTGAAGTCCCAATCTGCTTTGTTTTCATCGAGTTGGCATTTGGTTTGCCGTAGGATCAGCAGATGACCGATCTGCGCGGGACGTTCTTTAGCCGGTGCTGTGCCAGCAGGCGCTGCAAGTTCCGCGTGTTCAACGGCAAGCGGTTAAGGCCGCACCCGGTCGCCGCTCCGACTTCTTGGGTGGCGGCTGGGAATCCACCGGTGGCCAGCGGCTAGTCACTTTATGTATGTCCGACGACCATCCTTCGGCTATGCGCTCGCCACCGTCGTTCTGGTGGCGGTGGTGGCTTGGGCGGGGCGCATCACCTGGCTGGAACTGGGTCAATTGCACCGGGGCATGGCTGCTGTGCAAGCGGATGCCTTTCACCGCGCGGAGCACATTGAGGCGTCGGTCCGCAAAATGAAGGAAGACGTTCTGAACTTTGATTTGGACCGCGAGCCGGTGGACCGGACCGCCTTCGGGGCGGAAAGCAGGGCCCTGACCGAGTGGTTTCAGACCCGTCAGGATGCGGTCAGCACGCCCCAGGAGCTTGACCTGCTGCGGCAAATCGAAACCGCCTTTGACGGTTACGTGACGAGCATGAACACCCTGTTGGAAGAGAGGGCGCGGGCGGGAGCAGCCCCTTCGCTCCGGTCGGTTCTGGAACGGGTGGAGGAAAAGACCGCGCACCTCCTGGACCTGTGCAGGAAGCTCAAAGGGGCGGAGCGCGCCGCGCAGTCCCAGTTTCTGAAAGACTCCCACGGAGCGGTCGGCTGGGTGCGGCGCCTGTTGCTCGTGCAACTGGCGCTGCTTCTCTTCGTGGTGGGCACAGCGCTCGTGGCCATCTATCGCGGCGTCATCGGCCCGTTGCGGGTCGAGTTGGGGGACAGCCGCGCCCGCGCCGATCGGCACGAGAAGCTGGCCTCGCTGGGCACGCTGGCCGCCGGCGTCGCCCACGAAATCCGCAATCCACTCACCGCCATCAACGTGCGCGTGCATAGCCTCAAGAAGAGTCTCGCCGCCAACTCCTCGGAACAGGAGGACGCCCAGGTCATCGACCACGAAATCCAGCGCCTCGAACGCATCGTGCAGGAGTTCCTGGAGTTCGCCCGGCCCGCCGAGCCTCGGTTGGTCACCGTCTCCGCCGACGGGTTGCTCACCCGGATGCAGGCCCTGTTTGGCCCCCAGTTGGAAAAGCCGGCCATCCGGCTGAACCTGGAATCCGTGCCGGACATCTGGGTGCGGGTTGATCCGCATCAAATGGAACAGGTGTTGATCAACCTGATTCAAAACGCCGCCGAGAGCATCGAAGGCGAAGGCGCGATCACGCTCCGTGCTCGAAGCGGCAAGGGACGCCTGGCGGGCCGCTCCTGCCCGGTCGTCGTCCTGGAGGTGAGCGACACTGGCAAGGGCATTCCCCCGGAAGTGCAGAAGCGCATGTTCGACCCGTTCTTCACCACCAAGGAGGAAGGCACGGGGCTGGGCCTGGCCATCACGGCGCGCATTGTCGAAAAGCACGGCGGCGCGCTGGAATGCCGTTCCGAGGCCCATCGCGGCACGACCTTCACCCTCCTCCTGCCGCAAGCCAAGTCCGACACCAACGATGAAAACGCAACCTGAAATCCTGTTGATCGAGGACGATCCCGGCATCACGGCGGCGCTGAAAAAGGAACTGCAAGCCGAAGGCTATCGCATTGCCACCGCCACGCGCGGCGACGAGGGCCTGGCGCACGCGCGCGAGCACGCCTGCGATGTGGTGCTGACCGATCTGAGAATGCCGGGGGTGTCCGGCCTCGAATTGATTGAGCAACTTCACGCCGCCAAGCCGAAACTGCCGATCATCATGATGACCGCTTTCGGAACGACCGAAACTGCTATCGAAGCCACCAAACTGGGCGCCTATGATTACGTCCTCAAACCGTTCGACATGAATGAAATGCTCGACCTCGTGGCCCGGGCCGTGGCGAGCAACCGGCTGATGTCCGAACCGCTGGAAATCGGGGAGGCGCGCTCCGCGCAATCGGCCATTGTCGGCAACAGTCGCGCCATGCAGGCCATCTACAAGGAGATCGGGCGCGTAGCCGCCACCGCCGTGACGGTGTTGATTCGCGGTGAGACCGGCACGGGCAAGGAACTGGTGGCCCGGGCGATCTACCAGCACAGCAACCGCGCGGCGCAACCGTTCATCGCGGTGAATTGCGCGGCCATTCCCGAAACCCTGCTGGAAAGCGAACTGTTTGGCCACGAGCGAGGGGCGTTCACCGGCGCCCACGCCCGGCGCGTGGGCCGTTTCGAGCAGGCGAACAAGGGGACGATCTTCCTCGACGAAATCGGCGACTTGAGCTTGAGCACGCAGGTCAAGTTGTTGCGTGTGCTTCAGGAGAAATACATCCAGCGCGTCGGCGGGAATGAAAAAGTGCCGGTGGACGTGCGGGTGCTCACCGCCACGCACCGCGACCTGGAAGGCGCCATGAAAGAGCGGCAGTTTCGAGAAGACCTCTTTTATCGCTTGAGTGGCGTAACCATCACGCTGCCGCCTATGAGCCAGCGCACGGAGGACATCCCGAAGCTGGTGAGGTACTTTCTGTGTCGCTCCGGGCCGGAGTTGGGCATCGAGTTGCCGTCTATGCAGCCCGAGGCGGTAGCGTTTCTGCAACGCCAGGCCTGGCCCGGTAACGTGCGCGAACTGGAGAACGTGGTCCGCCAGTCGCTGTTGCTGGCGCGCGGCTACGCTGTCAGTTGCGACCACGTGCAACACGCCTACGCGCGATCGCGCAAACCGGTTGCCGCCTCGGACCAGACCCTCGCGGGCTACTTCAACGAACTGGTGACCCGCGCCCAGAGCGGCGAGTTGACCGGAATTCACGCCCGCATGATCGAAGAAATGGAGCGGGAGCTTTACACCCGAGCTATCCAAATCGCCCAGGGCAACCAGGCCAAAGCTGCGCGGTGGCTGGGCGTAACCCGCACCACCATGCGCGAGAAGCTCGCTCGCTTCGGCCTTCGTCCCGCGGGCGACCCGCCGGAACAACCCTGATACCTGAACTGCGAGAAGATCTGGCTGTGCTTGGGCCGGTCGGGACGCAAGCCTGGATCAGACCCGAGTTTGGTCCGCGTCTCAGGCGGACAGAACGCTCCTGCAAGAGCCAGTGATGGGCTCTCACTGTTCACACTGGTCACACACCCGGACGGATCGCAACGCCTTTCAGACACAAGACCCTGTGCTTCGACGAAAGCACGGGTCGCCTTGGGCTGGCACGACGGGAGCTTCGACTTCGAGGATTCTTGCCTCGGCTGCAACCGGAGCGGGGGCTGTCCTCAGGTGCCGTGTTGAGCACAGATTCAACACAGCCCCTCCTCGGGTTCGACAGCGCGTCTTGCCCGGAAATCCGTGGCACATAACCTGACCCAACGGGGCCGGAAAGTGGCACGCCCGCCGCGATTCGAACGCGGGACCCTCTGCTTAGAAGGCAGATGCTCTATCCAACTGAGCTACGGGCGCAACTAATTGATTCGCAAAACGTTACAAGAGAGCAGAAAATGAGAATTTGACGCTTTATATACCGCGATTCTATACTGTCGGCATGAAAGAGAGCAAACGACAGGAAAAGACAGAGGGGAAGTCCCCTGTCTGGCAGAAGTCGAGGCACGCCAATCTGGTCCGTTACGTTCCATCGGGGACATTCTACGCCCGGTATCGCATCGGAGGCAAGCTCACCTGGAAGAGCCTTGAGACTACCGCCGAGAGCATCGCCAAATCGAAGCTGGATGCCCTGCTCCGTCATGAGCGGAAGGTTGCCGCCGGGCCTCGCCGGCTGGCCGAAGGCAAGTGCCTGATCAGCGATTGCGTGAAGGCTTACCGGGAAGCCGGCTTCCGCCCCGCCATCCAGAAAAAGAGGAAGGACGGCATGACCCTGAAGCCGGCCGCCGTCGCCTACTACGAACAACGGTTGACCGCCCTGGAGAAGGGCTGGCCAGAGCTGACCCGCCTGGAGGCGAAGAAGGTGACGGATCAGGAGGTGAAGAAATGGGCCGACCGGGCGCGGTTGGAGATGAGCGGGTCAGCGTTCAACCATACCCTCGGGTTCCTGAAGAACCTTTTCGACTACGCCATCAAGGCCGGGGCTCGATTCGACAACCCGGCATCGGGCATCATGCGCGAGTCCGAGACGGCAGCCGAGGTCAAGGTCCTGAACAACGATCAATTCCATGCCCTTGTGACGGAGATCGAGAATGCCGGTGGCGGGTTCTCACGCGCATGCGCTGATCTGGTCCGGTTCCTGGCCTTCGGCGGCTTCCGCAAGACCGAAGCGGCTTACGTGACATGGGGCGATGTCGATTTCATCCGAGGACAGATTACGGTGCGCGGACATCCCGAGACGGGACTGAAGAACCGCGCCGCAGGTGAGATCAAGACCGTGCCGATGATTCCCGAGTTGCGCGAGCTGCTGACCCGCCTTCGCGCGGAACGTCCCGAGGAACCGCCGACGGATTACGTCATGAAGGTGCGCGAGTGCCAGAAAGCAGTCCATCGTGCTTCCGTGAAGCTGGGAATCCCAGAGTTGACCCACCACGGCTTCCGCCACCTGTTTGCAACGAAGTGCATTGAATCCGGCGTGGACATCCCGACCGTGGCCCGCTGGATGGGCCACAAGGACGGAGGGGCGCTGCTCATGAAGACTTACACCCACTTGCTGGATGATCACGCCAAACGGATGGCAACGAAGGTGAGCTTCGGAAAGAAACCAGAGGACAACATCCTGCCCATGCCGAAGGAGGCGTCGGCGTCATGAGCTCAGTCTGTTTTCCCATGCGCCCGAGCTGGGGCCCCCGCCCGGTCACCCGCCCTGGCTGGATTGCGCAAGCGAAGGTGAACGGCTGGCGTGCTCTGCTCCACGTCGGCTCCGGCGAGTTGTGGAGCCGGCAGCTAACCCCGCTCCCATGCGCCCACCGATGGCAGGAAGCCGTTAACGCGCTCCGCGCTCAATTCTTGGATGCACCCGATGCCTGGATTGACGCGGAGTGCATGGGAGTGAGAACGCGCGGAGTGTCGTTGATCGTGTTGGATGCAATCATGCCCGGCACGCTCATGGAGCGTAGGCAATGGCTCGAAGCACGCGCCGGCGCCAGCCTGATCCCGCAAGACCCCGACCCCGAGGTTCTGATCCACATGGGACAGCGAGAGAATCAGCGACTTGGGGAAATGATCTTCGAGGGCGTGGTCGTGAAGGACGAATCATCACCGTATTGGATGCAGAACGAAAGCGCCGGGATCGAGTGCCAGTCCTGGCGAAAGTGGCGGTTCTCTTAGCACGAATTCAAACACGACAAGCGCCGTTCTGCGAAATGCGGGACGGCGCTTTTGCTTTGAGCCACCCCATGTGAAGGGCATGAGAATGCCCTGTCACTGGCCTGTCACTGCCGCGTCAACAACCTGTCGGTAACTGTCAGTTGCAGTAATCCGCAAAGCGCCTTCATATTTCATCAGAGATTATCAGGCCTATGAAATACATGTCACACGCCCGCTCTATGTATCAAGTAGCGGCAAGTAGCGGCAAGTAGCGGCAACAAGCGTCCACTGGCTCTTTGCGTTATCTCAAGCCGCCTCTGATTATCTATACAGGTCAGACAACATCAAAACCAAACACACATGGCCCAAAACACAAAATGCCACGCAACCATCCCGCGCCTAGCCTTCACACTTGCAGAGTTCGCTCAGGCGATCGGAGTTAGCTACATCACCGCATGGCGGCTGGTAAAACGAGGTGAGGTTCGTTCGAGCACCGCTCTGCGGACGAAGGTTATCCCCGTCACTGAAGTGGAGCGGTGGTTGAAATCAACCCTGGAGGTGTCATGAACAAGCGAACGATCTTAGATGTATTGAAAGAGCGGAGCGAAAGGGAGGCGATTCAATTCCAGATCGACGCGGTGAATCATGAACGCGACCGGCTGACTTGCAGCTTTGAAACGAAGCTGAAGGAACTGAAGCGACAACAGGATTCACTTCGCCTTGCACACCTTCAGAACCGAAGAGATTGTTTATGATCACCATCCTTTGCACCGTCGCCGTGTGGGCCCTGTTCCTCGTGGCCGTCCGGATCGAGGGAAAGGTTCGCGAATGAATCTCCCCATTCCTGCCAAGTTGCGCCCTCCAGCACCGCGCAAGACCGTGTTCAAGCCGGAGGAGCGCGCATTGCGCCCCGGCGAGCCACCACGGCCGTCAATCCCTGGGCCGGACGCGAGTCTCGAAGAAAGGGCCGACTACCTGGACCGCTATCGCGAATGGCAAGTGAAGTGGACGCAATGGGCAAGCTGCAATCCGAAACACTTGCCCCAGGAGATGAAGCCATGAAGCCGAACAAGAAGGCCGGCCCGCTTGCGACGGGACCGGCCGAAAGGAAACCGATGACACCCAGACGTTACCTCGGGCTCCCACGTCGCGCAAGGATTCACGCCGCCGAACTTTTGGCCGACGCCACCGCCGGCCGGCTGCTGTCCTTATGCCGGGAGCTTCGCGCGCTACGGGCCAGAGGGAGGCGACGGTGAGCACAAAACCACGGCAGACTTTTAAGCCGGGCGGGTCCTTCGTCTGGCTCTCCAAGGAGGCCTTGCGACTGATCCGCGACGGTTACGACGGCCAGCCTGGACTGACGAATGCCCTGGCCGTTTACCTGACCCTGACTGAGACGGCGAATCGCGAGGGGAAACCATCGGTTGAAGTGCGCCAGCGGAACATTGCCGCAACATCGGGTTGCAGTCCCCGGACTGTGGCGCGGGTTCTCCAGCACCTTCAACAGATTGGTGTAGTCACTTGGACACAGACGACCGGCGAAGGCACTCACCCGCTGGGACCGAACGTCTACACAATCACACCCTACCCGTCTGCCACCATTGCGCACCCGTCTGCCAATACGGCAGACCCGTCTGCCAGTCCCAGAAATGGGACTGTGGCAGAGAACGTAGAAGAACCAGAAGAACCTTCTGAAGAACCCTTAGAAGAACGCTCCGCTGATCAGACCCAAGGGACTCCGGAAGCGTCGCCCGTCGGAAACATGAGGAGGCTTGTAAGTGAAGAAATCATCAAACCCTGACCTGTTACCGCCACACGCGGAAGAAGCGGAACGGGGAGCACTTGGTTGCATCCTGCTTTCCCCGGACACAGCCCTGGCTGACTTGCAGGAGCAGCCGGACCCCATCGGGCTCTTCTACGACACCCGCCACCGGAAACTGGCAGAGGTCGCCATTGACCTGAGCAATGCCGGCCGGCCGGTGGACATGATCACGATCCCGCAACGGCTCTCCGAATCAAGTGCCCTGGACGAAGCGGGAGGCCTTGCCTACCTGACGGGCCACGTTGACGTGACGCCCAGCGCAGCGAACCTCGGATACTACCTGAGCATTCTTTCCGACTACCGCAAGCGCCGGCAGTTGATTGCCGCATGCACCCGAATCGAGGAAGCGGCGAGGGGGCCGGACATCAACTCGGCGCTGGCCCTGGCAGAGCGGGAAGTGTTCAGCATCGGAGCAGGCACGACCGATGAGAACGGCGGCAGCATCAAGGAGGGGGTCTTGGGTTGGATCGACTCCATTGAATCAGCCTGCAAGAACCGTGGAAAACCGCTGGGACTCTCCACCGGCTTGATCGACCTGGACAAGTTGATCCGGGGCATGCGCCCAGGCCAGTTGATCGTGGTGGGGGCACGGCCCAGCGAAGGGAAGTCTGCCCTGGCGGCTCAGATTGGGGCACGGAATGCCGTCGACGATCAGCTTCCGGTGGCCATCTGGAGTCTCGAAATGCAGATCAAGGAGATTGCCGGACGCATTGTTGCCGCCCGTGCTCACGTTCCTGTCACCTGCGCCGAGGAGGGGGAGCTGAAGGAGCAGGACATGAAGCGGTTGACGGTAGCGGCTGGCGCTGTAGCCAAAGCTCCGCTCCACATTTACGACCGGGGGGGAATCACAATCACGACGTTGCGGAGCATGGCGCGGAGGTCTGCGCGCAAGTACGGGTTGAAGCTGATCATCGTGGATTACTGCGGGCTGATCCACGGCAGCGAGCGGCGGAAGGAACGACGGGACCTTGAGATTGGCGAGATCACGTCGGGGCTGAAGGAACTAGCCAAGGAGCTGCAACTGCCCATCGTGCTTTTGTCCCAGCTCAATCGCGATTACGACCGGGAGCGAAACCGGGAGCCTCGGCTCTCTGACCTGCGCGACTCCGGGTCAATCGAGCAGGACGCGGACATCGTCATCATGATCCACCCCGAGCTTCCGAAAGACGGGGAGGAACTACCAGACAGGCAGCCGGCAAAGCTGCTCGTGAAGAAAAACCGGAACGGCCGGACCGGGCCTGTCCACGTCATCTTCAATCGACCGCTCATGCGGTTTGAAAGTGCCACCCGATGACCATCCCGCTTGAGCTTCCCCTGACCGGCTTCCGCAGCTTCCGCGCGGTGGTCGGGTTCGATGTCGCCACCGATGTCTTAGTCCGGATCCGCGCGGTTGGTGGTCGCATCTGCATCATGGAAGTGAAGCGCGGTTACTACCTGCTGACCGGACAGATACCCCTAGCAGGCTGGCCGATCATCGCGCGCTACATCGTGAAGGAACCAAGAGTATGAACACACCCGCACCCATCATCGCCCCCGACCCCGCCGCCGTCGCCATCGTCATCTCCAGCTTCGAGGCGGAAGGCTTCGAGCCTGTTGTCACGCGCATGCATTGCCAGTCCTTCGTGGTGACGCCTACGTTGGCCCAGGACAAGCCAGCACTCGCCACCGTCTCAAGACCGGGAGGCACAGCTGAACGTGCGTCTACGCCAGCGCAGCGCGTTGCGGCGGGCATCCTGGACGCACAAGCCCCCGATGATGACGAAGTGTGCCGATGCGACTTGTGCCAAGGAATCGCACAACATCCTTATGATAAGGCACTTAGCAAGGATTCTTTTTGGGACGCACCGGACCCCGTCGTGGGTTCCGCTGCCCCGAAACGCCATGCGACAATTTTGAAAACGAACTGTCCAACTGTCCGCCCAACAACGACTTAGAACAGCACTATAAAAGAGAACCTTATGAAAAGCATGAAAGGCCAATTCTCGAACGAAAAGCTCGCGAAAAAGTATGGCACGACGGAGCGCGGGATTCGCCGATGGCGCACCGATGGTTGCCCGTTCGGCCGTGGTGAAAGCGCCGTCTGGGAATGGCTGAGCACGCGCCGAAGCCTACCGAAGCGGACAAGCGAGCTCTTGCTGGCCTGGGCCGGACGCCAAGTCGCTGAGTTGCCGCCGATCCTGGCCGCACAGACCACCAGCGGCGAGGTTGGAGCGGTTGCCGCATTGTCGAGATGGGAACGGATTGAAAATGCCCTGGGCCGCCTAGTGGAGGGCGCAATCCCAACGGGCGACGTTTCGCGCACCACAGCCCTTGCCGCGCTTCACGAATCCGCTTCGAAAGAGCTCCGCCACTACGACAAGATCATCACACCCGGCCGACGCCTGGGCGACGTGACCCCGACAGCCGATGCCCAAGCCATTTTGCAGAGCTTCTACTGGCATCTGAGGAACAACATGCGCGACGGAGTTTTGCACGCGACAACCCGCTTACTGCCATCCGAGCACGGATCCACCGTCACGCCGATTTTGGCCAGTGTGCTCGATTCCTACCTCCTCGTGGTTGCCAGCACACTCGCCGGTTGCGGGCTGGTGAACGGCCAGCCACTTCCTGCTTGGGCGAAGTCCGCGCTCGAAAAGCAACTCGGGAATCAGTTTCCGAAAACCGACTTGGGCGAACAGGGCCGCATGATTTCCGACATCGTGAAGGAGGTTACCGCGGTGCAGGCCGAGGCGGTGGTGAAGCACCGCGCGGAGCGGGAGGCCAAGTAATGCAATGGCTTTGCTCCAAAGAGCTCGCCGGCCGCACCGGGCTGTCACTGGCGACGATCTATTCCGCGCGTCAATACGGGCGGTATATCGGGGACGTGCTCTTCGTGGGCGGCCGATGTAGCGAAGCGGATTTCAAAGCGTGGTTGGCGCGACACACCGACTTCCGCGCCGGCTGGCGCAAGCGGTTGCATGACTCAAAATGTAGCAATCCCACCGATGGCAAGTGCCCTTGCTGCGGCCGAAGATTACCGCGAAACAAAACGAAAGATTGATCCCTATGGCAAAAGTCCCGAGCGTCACAATCGTCGAGGAAATCCCGGTGCGGCTTCGTCAGCACGTGCGCGTCCAGGGGGCACTTCCGAAAGACTGGTCCCCTAAACCGTGGCGCGACCTGTTACGCAAGCTCCGAGATCGGTGGGTCGCCCTCTGGCAGGAGAAAGCCAAGTGGAGTCCCCAGGCCCACCGGCGCGCGCAGCGTCAATACAACGATGACGCCTCCCTTGCGATGTCGCTGGGCAAGGAACCACCACCGCCACCGCCCACCGCGGAGCACTTCGAGCAGCACCGCATTGCTGCTGCTATGGCGCTGGAAAAGGTTGAAGATGAAATCGACGCCACTATGCGGACGGTTGTGCCAGCCATCCCGGAGCACCTTCGCACCTACGCGGCCGAGAGAACGGATATAGAGCGCGCCGAGTGTGAGCTTCTGGGTATCGATTACAACCCCAGCGAAATCGTTTTCAAGCTCCTCTACACCGCGAATCAAATCGAGGCCGAGTTGAAATCGGGCAAGGGACTGCGCGGAAACCCGGACAACTTTTTCAAGGTCTACGGAATCGAGTTGTGAATTACGACGCCGCGCAACTACTTCGTGCCCTATCCGGCGTGAGCCGCGACCCCAAACGGGCCGGCCTACTCGCCGAGGCAAGCACGCTTCCGCCGCATCGGGCAGAGGAGTTGCTGCAATTCGACACGCGGAGTTGGCTGGTGCCTAATCGCGAGGTTGCGAAGGCAATCTCAGCATATCGTCTCGACATCCACCACAACGGGGCCAACCGTCATCTGCTGATCCGCGTAACCGGCGAGTTCGTCGGGATTTCGCCGGCGTGGCTGGAGGATCGCATTGCCGAGGCTCACTCGGTCGAGATCGTGTTCCGCAATGCTCGCGGCGGAGATCTGAGCGAGGCGTTGGAAGTCGCGCGGATGGTGACGGAGTCGGGCAAGTTGTGGCGATCGGTAGTTGAAGATCAAGCCGCGTCCGCCGCGGCAATGATGTTTGCCTTGCTCCCAGGACCACGGGTGATGCGCGCCGGATCGACCTTGCTTCTTCACCAACCGAGCTTGGCAGTTGTTGGCGATGCCACCGCGCTTCGGCGGTCTGCTGATTTGCTGGAGCGTTACCAGGAGGTGTGTGTAGACGCGCTAGTCGCCCGCACCGGCAAGCCGCGGGAGGATGTCGAGACCTGGTATCGACCGGAGCAGGATTGCACACTTTCCGCCGAGGCCGCGGTCGAGGCCGGGCTGGCGGACGAAATCATCCCATGAGACGCCTAAGAATTCGCTGCGCCCTGTTCCTAGTTTCCTGCGCCCGGTGCTTGTTCCGGGTCGCAGGCTGGTGCGCGCCCCCGCCGTTACCTGACCGCCCCATCAGGCCGGCCCAGGGGCGCGCGCTCAGTCCCGAGGAGATGCGAGCACTCAATCGTGATGGTGTGCTTTACGGCAAGGGCCCCATCTCCCGCGGCATCGGGGAGATTCACGCCGCGATGCGGGAGGCTCTGAGGCGACTTTAAGAGATTTCACCCCGACAGCGTCGCCGCCGGGGTGAGGGCT
Organism: uncultured Verrucomicrobiota bacterium; assembly: GCA_964629545.1. Classification (GTDB taxonomy): domain Bacteria; phylum Verrucomicrobiota; class Verrucomicrobiia; order Limisphaerales; family CAZVRY01; genus CAZVRY01. The sequence goes on from CAZVRY010000094.1 coordinate 21,308, forward strand.
GGAGGTCGACAGCCGGGCCGGTTCTCGAAAGGGAGCCGGCCCTTTTCGTCCCCACCTCGAGGCTGAGCGCAAGGCCGGGGAAATCCTGAGCGGGATGGAGAAGGCGAAGGGGGCAGCATGCCCAACGCGGTTGCGCGATGCTACCGCGTTAAAGTCCATTGGCATCTCGAAAACCCAGTCCTCCCGCTGGCAGCGGGCGGCATTGGTGCCGGAGGAACGCTCCAGGATGCCCCAGGAGCGACGCGGCGAGCGAAAAGGAGACGGCATAGCGGACGGTTTTGCGACGCGTCTGGAGGCATCCCGGAGGCCGGCGGGGGCAGGGCAGGGGACGGAGCATCTGCCGACATGGCAGGCAGGCTTTCTATACTGGCTTTCTATACCGTCGGACAAAAAGTGTGAAGAAGTGGGAAAACGCCAGAAAGGCGGAAGGCGCAGAATCCCCAATAAGGACGGGCCTTTGATAACGTCGGAAGAAGTCAGCGAAAATGCGGAAAGGGCCGTTTTGGACTTAGAAGGCAGATGCTCTATCCAACTGAGCTACGGGCGCAACCGTTGCCCTGAATGTGCCCGATCGAGCGGAGTTTGGGAAGGGGGAACGACGGGGTCAGCGATTCTCATCTCAGGGTTTGAGGCGGACGAGGACGCGGAGGCGTTTGGCGGGGTAGGAGGCGGCGTTGGCCGCGAAGGTCAAGTCGGGGTTATTGACGGGTTGGTTGCCGAGGCCGAGGTCGGCGCGGGGGCCTTCGCGCCACTGGTTGATGGCGAAGAGGACCTGGCGGGTTTCGTGGTTATGGATCTGCATGGAGCCATAGCCATCCTCGGGAAAGGTGACAGGTTCAGAGTATCACGGGCCGAGCCTGGAGCGATGGGCGCGGAGGTGTCGATGACACCCTGAAAACCTGCGACTCCCGATCCGGCGGGCTATCCCCGGAATCCGCGCCATCCGCGGTTAATCCAGTTCCCCGGCCGCAGCCCGGGGCCGGCCTCATGAATTCAGGACGAACATGAAGGGCGGGGCGGTTCCCAGTGCTTTGACCCAGACCACGTTGCGAGGTCTGATCCGAATGGAACATGAAAAGGTAGCGTGATTTCGTATAGCGTGCGGTCTGGTACTCTTCGCAGGAATGGATGCTCGCTTGACCGCGAGCAAGGGAGAGGAGTAATCGTGCGGAGGATCGTAAAAGCCATGCGCGTCTGGGGAACCATGAAGGAGGAATCGGGGACACCCGTTCGATTGCGGATTGCGGATTGCGGCAACCAGCCAACCATCACTCCCCGTTCGCCGTTCGCCGTTCGCCGTTCGCCGTTCGCAAGTGTGATGCCGCGATTGCTCGGACCCGCGCGCTAAAGTCAAGTCTTTCGTCCGGTTTTCTTTTCCCGCCTTACCCTCCGTCGGTCCTCCTTCTGTCCCCTCCTGGCCCATTGGACCCGGACCATGGCCCGAGTGCTTCACAAGCGCATCATAGCAGCCACGGTCTGTCGGTTGACCCGACCGTCTCCTCTCCCCTTACCCTCCCCCCTCCTAATCCTAATCCTAATCGTGATCGTAATCTCCCCCCGCAATCCGCAATCCGCCATCCATGAAGCCTTCCCTGTCTCTCGCCCTTGCGTGCTTCGGTT
>CAZVRY010000095.1:0-22808 GCA_964629545.1 uncultured Verrucomicrobiota bacterium
CCCATGAATTCGGGACGAACATGAAGAAACCCGGAAGGGCTGTGAACCTGTCACCCTGTCTGCCCCCAACTGCTTCCACCTCCAGAGAAATCGGCCGTCAGGCGGGTGCTGGGGGCGGCGATTTGGGTCGACGGGGTTCAGCCCAGTTGCGAAGGTGGAGTGAAGCACCCTGGAGCAGGCAAACGACGCTTGGCGGCTGCGCAATCCATGTCGGCGGCGGAGGAGCGGTTCGAGCGGGTTCGGCGGACGGTCGGATTCGCGGCGGGGCCGGCGTTGTTCGTCGTGCTCTGGTGGTTCCCGTGGACGGGGGTGACGTTGGAGGGCCAGCGGTTGGCGGCGATTATGGGGTTGGTGTTGGTGTTTTGGTTGACGGAGCCGATCCCGCTGGCGGTGACGGCGCTGATGGGCCCGGTGTTGTGCATCTTGCTGGGGGTGGCGCCGGCCAAGGAGGTGCTGCCCAATTTTGGGCATCCGTTGATCCTGTTGTTCCTGGGAGGGTTTATCCTCGCCCAGGCCATGCAGGTGCATGGGGTGAGTCGCCGCGTGGCGTTGACGCTGCTGGCCTTGCCGTGGGTGGCGGCGAGCCCTTACCGGGTGTTGTTCGCGTTGGGAGCGGTGACGACGGGGATGTCGATGTGGGTCAGCAACACGGCCACCGCGGCGATGATGTTGCCGATTGGGCTGGGGATGTTGGGGGCGATGGCGGGGCGCGGGGGAGGGTCGGGGGGGGAGGAAGGGACGAAAGCCTCGGTGTTGGCCACGCCGTATGCGACGGGGATGATGCTGCTGATCGCCTACAGTGCGTCCATTGGCGGGTTGGCGACGCCGGTGGGCAGTCCGCCGAACCTGATTGGGCTGGCGGCGTTAGACACGCTGACGGGGACGAAGGTGTCGTTCTTCGGATGGATGGCGTTCGCATTGCCGGTGACGGCGGTGCTTTACCTGGGGTTGTTTTTCTATCTGGCGAGGGTGTGTCCTCCTCGGGGGCTGCGGGCCGATGGTGGGCGCTACGCGGCGACGGAATTGGCGGGTTTGGGGGCGTGGTCGCGGGGACAAGTGAATACGGTGGTGGCGTTTGGGGTGACGGTCGTGCTTTGGCTGGTGCCTGGTGGGGTGGCATTGATCTGGGGGATGGGTTCACCGCCACAGGCTTGGTGCGAGCGTCACCTGCCGGAATCGGCGGTGGCCTTGGTGGGGGCAATCCTGTTGTTCCTCCTGCCCGTGCGTTGGGCGGAACGGGAGTTTACGCTGACGGTGAAGGAGGCGTTTGCGATCGACTGGGGGACGTTATTGTTGTTCGGGGGCGGTTTGGCGCTGGGGGAGCAGATGTTCGCGACCGGGTTGGCCAAGGCGGCGGGGATGGCCCTGGCGGGCGGGGTCGGGGCGCACTCGCCGTTGGCGCTGACGGCCTTCGCGGTGGTGTTGGCGATCGTGATGACGGAGACGACCTCAAACACCGCGGCGGCCAACATGGTCGTGCCGGTGGTGATCGCGATTGCGCAGGGTGGCGGCGTGGATCCGGTCGCTCCGGCGTTGGGGGCGGCCATGGGTTGCAGCATGGGGTTTCTGCTCCCGGTATCCACGCCGCCGAACGCGATCGTCTACAGCTCCGGCCTGGTCCCGATCACCCGGATGGTGCGCTACGGATTGGCCATGTCGGTGGTGGCGTGGCTGGTCGTGACCGGCGCGGCGCGGTGGTGGTTGCCGTGGATCGGATGGTGATCCGGGAGGCCCCGGGTCGTGGTCAGGGAGAGCCCTCCAAGCCGGACCTTCCGACGCGCCTGGGGCCCCTGAACCGGGGGGAGATGACGATCGAGACCAGGATGAGGAGCAGGGTGGGGGTGAGGCCGGCTGATTTCGAGCCCGCAGATCGAGGTTCGCGGTCGAGGTTTGCTTGATCCCAGGGCCAACCTGTTCATGCTTGGCGGCCTATGATCCAGCGTCCTCTCACCTTGGCGTGCCTGGGCTGCGGAGCCCGCGCCCAGACCTATACTCAGTTAGCCAGCCACTATCCGGACCGGCTGCGGGTGATCGCCGGGGCGGACCCCGTGAGCGAGCGGGTAGAGAAAGTCCGGCGGTTGTCCGGGTGCCCCGAGTTCCAGGCCTTTGACGGGGCGAAGGCGCTCTTGGGGGCCGGCCGATTGGCTGACGTGCTGGTGGTCGCCACGCAGGACAACTCGCATTTCGAGTTTTGCCGGAGCGCGTTGGAGCGAGGCTACCAGGTGCTGTTGGAGAAGCCGATCGCGACCCGGGTCGAGGAGGTGCTGGAAATTGAGCGGCTGGCCAGGAGGGCGGATCGGCGGGTGATGGTCTGTTTTGTCCTCCGGTTTGCGGCCTTCTATCGCAAAGTCCGGGAGATCATCCGGTCGGGGGCGCTTGGCGAACTCGTGGCCATTCACGCCAGCGAAGGGGTAATGCCGTGGCACCAGGCGCATTCCTTCGTGCGCGGCCATTGGTCCAACGTGGCGCGCAGCTCCCCCATGATCCTATCGAAGTGCTGCCACGACACGGACATCGTGCACTGGCTGGCCGACCGACCCTGTCGCCGGGTCGCCAGCTTTGGGTCGCTGGAGGTGTTCCGGTCGGAGCGCGCGCCAGCGGACGTGCCGCCGCGCTGTACGGACGGCTGCCCGGTCGGAGAAACCTGCCCCTACAACGCCCTGCGGTATGCGTCGGACCTGCGCGTTCCCTGGCTGGGGATGGTCTATGATCGCGCGTCGGAGGCCTCGGTGGAGGAGATTACCGCCTGGCTGCGCACGAGTCCCTGGGGCCGGTGTGTTTACCGGTGTGACAACGACGCGGTGGATCGGCAGGTGATGGCCATGGAGTTCGAGGGGGGGCTGACGGGGACGTTCACGATGACGGCGTTCGCGACGGGCCGGCATTTGGAGATTTGCGGGACGCGGGGTGTGCTGAAGGGGGGGGAGACCTACCGGCAGCATTTCGGGGCGCACCTGATCCTCCTCCCGCATGAAGGCGAACCGGTGCGCTACACGGTGCAGGCCGAGGACGGTGGCTATGAACTGCACGGGGGCGGGGACGCCGGGTTGGTGAAGGCTCTCTACGACGAGATGACCAAGCCGGCGGGGGAGGCGTTGGAGGCCGGACTCGAGTCCACCGTCCACAGCCACGTGCTGGGGTTTGCGGCCGAAGAGGCCCGGCTGACGGGTCGGGTCGTGGACTTGGCCGCTTTCAGGGCCGGGGTGGAGCGTCCCGGGTGACGGGGGTTCTGGGCGGTCTGTTTTGCGTTTGACCGGTCTGGACGCAGGCCGGTAGGGTTGCCCCCCTTGATTCTGGACCGTTGCGTTTATGTTTCAGCACATCCGTCGACATCAGAAGTGGCTCTGGATCCTCATCTCGGGCGCCGTGATCATTAGCTTTGTGATCTTCTTCACCCCGGACGCCAATCTGACGTTAAGCGGCCGGGGCGGGGGTCCCGGCAGTTATGGGTACATCAACGGACGCCCGATCGCGCTCAAGGAGATGCAATCGGCCTATCGGGAGGCCCAGTTGCGCTACCTATTCACCTACGGCAACTGGCCCGGCCTGGACAACTTCGGGCGCGAGATGGGCTTCGAGGTCGACCGCGAGGCGGAGAACCGGGTGTTCTTGAACGAGAAGATCGAGGAACTCGGGATCCAGGTCTCGGAGCAGGAGGTGGCCGATTGGATTGCGGAGGCGTTTAGCGATCGGCAGACCAAGACGTTCCGTCGGGAGGCCTACGATCAGTTCGTGCGGACCCGCTTGGCCGAGCGCGGCATGAAGGAGGAGGATTTCCAGAAATTCGTCCGGACGGAGGTGGCGGTGGCCCATTTGATTGGGGTGGCGGGGATGACGGGCCGGCTGGTCCCGCCGCGGGAGGCTGAGGCCCAATACCTGCGGGAGCACGAGCAGATCAAGGCGTCGGTGGCGCTCTTCAACCTGACCAATTACCTGAGCAGCGTGAACTTGGATCCGGCCGCTCTCCAGCAGTATTACACCAACCGGATGTCCCTCTACCGCATTCCCGAGCAGGTGGCGGTGACGTTCGTCAAGTTTGCCGCCAGCAATCATTTGGCCGAGGCGGACCAGCAGATCGCCAAGGCTACCAACTACGCCCAGATGGTGGACGCGGAGTACCTGCAGCGCGGGCCGAGTTCGTTCAAGGATTTCGCCGGGAACGTGCTGGCTCCCGAGGCCGCCAAGGAACAGATTCGATCGGAGCACCGCCAGGAGACCGCCCTGATTGCCGCCAGGCGCAAGGCGGCGGAGTTCGTGGAGAAGGTGCTGAGCCAGTTTGAAGCGGATCCGACCAAGACGAATCTGCTCGAGGAGTTAGCGCCTGAGCATGGTTTGGTGGCGGTCACGACCGCGCCTTTCACCCAGCGGGACGGTCCGCGGGAGATGACCACGCTGGCGGCGTTTGCGACTACGGCGTTCAAGCTTACGCCGGAGGAACCGTACTCGAACCCGATCCCCGACGAGGAGGCGGTGTACGCGATCTCGCTCAAGCAGCGTTTGCCCAGTGCGAATCCGCCCTGGGAGAGCGTGCAGGCGCGCGTGACGGAGGAGTATCGGCGCAGTCAGGCGATGGAGGCGGCGCGCGCGGCGTGTCGGGCCGCTTTGGGCGCCATCACCAACGGCTTGACCGCTGGCCAGAAATTCGAGGAGCTCTGCACGGCCGCCGGCGTGACGCCGGTGGATTTGCCGGCTTTCTCGCTGTCCACCCGGAGCCTGCCCGAGGCCGAGGCCCAGCGGGTTTCGCTGCCGGAACTCAAGAACGCCGCGGGCGCCCTGGCGCCCGGGGGGGTGAGCGAGCCGGTGAACACGCGCGACGGGGCGATGTTCGTCTTCCTGCAGGCGCGCACGCCGGCCGAGGCGGCGACCATGAAAGCGGAGCTGCCGGCGTATCTGAAGACCATGCAGGACAACCGGCAGTTCGAGGCCTTCAACGAGTGGTTCCGGCGCGAGAAAGAACTCGCCCGCATGACCGGCCTCCCCACCCAGCAGGCCAAGAACCGCGAACCCGCCGAATAACCTGAACCTGGCCGCTCCCCTCCTCAAGCTGTCGTCCCCCGAAACCCGCGAATACTGGGAGGTGCCCGTCCTCTTTGAGGATCAACATCTCCTGGCGCTCAATAAGCCGGCGCGGCTGCTGTCCTCCCCCGACCGTTACGATCCGGCCCGGCCCAATCTGATGCGTTTGTTGCATCAGGGGATTGCCAAGGGCGTGCCGTGGGCGCGGGAGCGCGGATTGACCTACTTGGCCAACGCGCATCGGCTCGATTTCGAGACGACCGGGGTCATGCTCCTGGCCCGGTCGAAGCCCGCCCTGGTGGCCCTGGCCAACCTCTTCGGCACGGACAAGCCCCGCAAAGAATATCTGGCCCTGGTCCGGGGAGGGCCCCGCGAGGAGGCCTTTGAAGTGCGGGCCCGACTGGCGGCCGACCCCCGTCGTCCCGGCCACATGCGGGTCGACGAAAAATCGGGGAAGAAGTCGGTGACAGTGTGCTCGGTGGCCGAGCGTTTTCGCGGCTTTACGCTCCTGCGTTGTCGTCCACTCACCGGGCGCACCCACCAGATTCGGGTCCATTTGCGGTGGCGACGGCTTCCCCTGGTGGGCGATGCCGCTTACGGTGGCCAACCCTTGCTGCTGTCCCGGATCAAGCCCGGCTACCGGTTTCGGCGGGACGGGGTGGAGCGTCCCCTGCTTGACCGGGTGGCCCTGCATGCGGAATCCCTGGCCTTGCCGCATCCGGTCACCGGCGAGGCGTTGGAGGTGCGGGCCCCGTGGCCGAAGGACCTCTCGGTGGCGATCAAGTATTTGCGGCGCTACGGGTTGTTGCCGGCGAACGCGGCGGGGAGCGGGGAGTGGGGGGAGGGACCGTCATTCGCGGGTGGCCAGGAGAGCGACGATACGATAGGCGACGATGGCGGCGCCATCGAGGAGGCGGGCGCCCGAGGCGCAGAGAAGCCCGCGTAGCCTGCAGCCGGACCAGCGTCGCCAGCCGCGCGACCCGCGAGGACTGAGGAGGAGGAGGTCCCCACCCGTCACGCCCCCTCGTCGTCCTCGTCGTCGTCATCCGCAATTTCGTGCCGCGTCCGGCGGGAGAGCCGCGGGCGGATGAACCCGTAGAGCAGATACGCAGTGAAGAGGAGCGGGGCCGCCCACGGCAGGATCTTCTCCCAGAGGATGAAGAAGAACCCGATGATGACGACGGTCACCACCATCCTCGCGAAGGTGCGGCGAGTGCGCCAGTTGATGCTCTTGAACGAGGGGTACTTGACGTCGCTCACCATCATGAACGACAGGAACAGCATGATGCCCGGCAGCACGAATCGCCAGGTCCCGTGAGCGAATTCCCGCTCGTCCCACCACATGATAAAGAGCGTGAGCGAAGCCACCAACCCTGCGGCGGCGGGGATGGGGAAGCCATGGAACTCACTGCTGGTGTGCTTGCCCGGGAGCATGGCCAGGCAGTTGAAGCGGGCCAAACGCAGGGCCCCGCAAATCAGGTAGACCGAGGCGATGAACCATCCGATTTGCGGGTAATCGGCAAACACGTCCTTCAACACCACGCGGTGAACCAGAAAGGCGGGCGCGACCCCGAAGGAGACGATGTCCGCCAGCGAGTCGAACTCCCGCCCAAACGGACTCTCGAAACCGCCCATCCGGGCCACCCGCCCATCGAGGAGATCGAAGATGCAGGCCAGGAGGATATAGAACAAGGCCTCCCGGATCATGGGGTAGGGGGGGATCAACTCCGCCTCGACGATCCGCGTGATGGCGAGGAATCCGCAGAACAGGTTGCCCGCCGTGAACAGGTTGGGCAGGAAATAGATGGCCAGGCGCGGCGTCCCCTCGCCCTCGCCCTCCCCGGCTTGGGGCTTGGTGGTGTTCATAAGATCAGCCCCGGAGTGCCATCACCGTCTCGCCTCCCCGGACCCGGTCACCCACACTTACTTGGACCCGTGCGGTGAGCGGCAGGTAGAGGTCCACGCGCGACCCGAATTGGATCAAGCTAACCCGGGATCCTTTGGCTACTTCGTCCCCTCGCTGGACCCACGGCACAATCCGGCGGGCGATCAACCCGGCAATCAGGCGCACGGCCACCTTGGCGGTCCGTTGGTGGTCCGTCTCGAGCCCAATCAGGACATTCTCGTTCAGGGCCGCCGAGTCGGCACGCATCGCGTTCAGGAACTGGCCCGGCCGATGGTGGACCAAGGATACCCGCCCTTCGACCGGGGCGTATTGGACGTGGACGTCGAACACGGAGAGGAACGTCGAGATTCGCCGGCACGGCCCGCCAAGCACATCGGGTTCGGTGACTTCCTCGATGGCATCCACTTTGCCGTGGGCTGGCGCCACGATGGCGTCCGGATCCGGTGACACCCGGGGTTCCGGGTCTCTGAAGAAGTAGAGGGTGAAGAGGGCAAAAACGGCCCAGAGACCCACCAGGATGGTGGAGATCATAGCGATGAAGGAGGCCAACCGCGCCGCCACCAGGCCCCCCACCAGCACTGCCATCAGCAGGATCAGCCCCAGCAACACGATCTTGAGGCCGACCTTGGTCGCTTTGCCTCGATGCATCACGCCGGTATCTTAGCCCTGACCGAGGCCATGAAAAGCGAATTAAGCCGGGATGACGGATGAGGTGCCTTCGGCGGCCCTCAATCGAGGGGTCCATCCTGGCTGGTCGAGGATTCTAGCGGTTCCGACGGGGCGGGGGCTTCTCGCGGCGCTTGTCCGGTCCGAAGAGTTCCTTGAGGGTTTGGACGGGTTGGAGGGGGGCGAGGAGGAACTTGGGGACATGCAGCGGCTTCATTTCGGGCTCGGTCAGGGTGCCGGTCACCTTGTAGACGAAGAGTTTGGTGAGCGGGGTCATGACCCATCCGACCAATCGGGGCAGGACCCAGGAATCCCGCATGAGTTCGGCCTCGACGGTGGCGGCCAGGCGTCCCTGGAAGTCGACGGTGCCGTCGTAGTTGAGGCGCATGGCCGAGGTACGGATGCTGAGGTCCTGGGTGCGGATGACGCTGTTGGTGATGGTGTAGGTGGCGGTGCCGGCGGTGGCCCGGCTGTCACCGAGCCCTGGGCGGAACGAGTTGAGCAGGGGGGAGAAGAGGCCGAAGAGGGGGGTAGCCCAGAGGAAGCCATGGTTCAACTCGGCCCAGCCATGACCTTGCCAACTGTCCATATCGCTCGTGTCCAGGGAGTCGACGATCAGCGTGGCGTTCAGGCGTCCTTCCAGGTTGTTGGTGGGCGTGGTCAGGTCGGCCATCATGGCGTGGAGATCGGCGTCGTAGGTGCGGGCGGTGAAGCCGAGGGTGGCGGGTTCGCCGCGGGGAAGGCGGACGGCGAGGCCGCCTTCGAGACGTCCGCCGTAGAAGCTGGCCTGCAGGTTGGAGACGGTGAGGGATTGTCCGAGCCAGTGGACGCGGCCGGCGATTTGCGGGACGCGGAAGCGCCACCAAGTGAAGGGGCCGCCCTGGATGTCGAAGAGGGCGTCATCGTCGGCGTTGCCGCGGGTGGCGATCCGTCCGTTGAGGGTGATTTGAGGGGGTTGGAGGAAGTGGTAGGGTTCCAGGGCTTGGGCGGTTTTCGGGCCGATGATGCGGGTGATGAACGAGGGGTCCATGCGGCCGTACGTGTTGGTGAAGTGGAGCATGGTGGCGGGGATGTCGTAGCCGAGGGCCTCGGCGCCGGCCACTTGGCCCAGGCGGCGGACGACGACATTCGTGCCGACGAGAAAGAGGTTGGTGAAGGTGAGGTCGGCTTGGATTTCGTCGAGCGGTTGGCCGCGGATGGTGACGTTGGTGACGGCGAGGCGGGCTTGGACGCCGAGGGAGCGCGGGTCGTCCCAGCGGCCGCGCACGTCGCCCGAGATCCAGGGGGGGTATTGGAGTTCGAAGTAACCGAAGGCCTTGGCGACGCCGGGAGGGAGGGCGGGGCGGAGGGCTTGCGGATCGAAGGACGATTCGTGAATGCGGAGTTGGAACTCGCGGCTGGGCGCTTCGCTGGCGCCGCTCACCCAGAGGCGGCCCTCCGGGCGGATCAACTGGAGGTCCGAGAGGGTCCACTGATGGTGGCGGAGAGCGAAGCGGGCGCGCGCCTCGCGGAGGGGGACTTGGCGGAAGGCCAGGTTGGTGACGGCGAGGGCGCCGTGGAGTTCGAGGCTGGGGAGGGTGGCCTCCCAGAGGTCGGAGACGGGGTGGTCCCAGGGGGGGAGGACGCTGTGGGCTTCGAGTTCGAGGTGGAGCGGTTGTTCCCAGGTTACTTGCTCGAGCCAGGCGGCCACCGGTTTCGGGAGTGCCTTCAGGAGGAGGCGCGGGATCAGCGAGGTCCGCCCTCCGAGTTGGAGGTGGCGGGAGGCGACATCCAGGGCGGCCGAGAGCGTGGTCTGGCCGCCGAGCAGTTGGGCCTCGGAGCGGGTGATCGAGAGGAGGGGTGGGCGCCAGGTGAGCGCCAGGCTGACGGGGCGGGCGTCGAGTCCTTGGGCGGCGAGGGCGGGGGTGTGAGCTTGGAGGTCGAGGGCATAGGGGGCGAGGGGGCTCCAGGGGCCCCAAGGGGGTTCCGGGGTCGGGTCGGTGGAGGGAGCCAGTTGTCCCGAGAACGTGAGGGATTCGGCGTGGGCGGCTCCGGTTTGGACGTGTCGGACCTGGCCCTGCCAGGTGGCCTCGAGGGGGATGGGCTGATCCAGGCGGTGGGAGGTGGTGAAACGGAGGTCGGAGGAGCCGAGGTGCGTGCCGTGGGTTTGGGCGGGCCCAGCCTGGAGGGTTCCGGACGTGTGGAGTTGTTGCGGGGCGCCGTCGAGGCGGTCGGTGCGGGCGAGCAACCGGGCTTGGGGCAGGTCGAGATGGGGGGACTTCAGTCGTTCGAGGGAGACATCCCAATCGAGGTGGTTCGGAACGGGGTTGGTGAAGGATTGGACCAGGGAAGTGGTTGCGTCGAGGTGGGCGATGTGGCCCCAGGGGGTTTGGAGTTGACCGAGGTTGAGGTGGAGTCGGGAGAAGCTGATTTGGTTCGTGTTGGGGGTTTGGTTGAGCTGGCCGGAGAGGAGGAGGGAGCCGACGGTGCCCCAGGGGGTGCGAGCTCCGGTGGTGCTGAAGTGGAGGCGGGCTCGGAGGGAGGTGGGATCGCGGGCGTCCCCTTGGATGACGAGGTTAAGGGTGGGGACATCTTGGAACTGGAGGCGGCTGGCGATGCGGTTGGCTTGGCGGAGGGTGGCCTGCCAGAGGGGGGTATCGAGGGCGCCGAGGGTGCGAGAAGGGGAGCCCGGGGGGGGGCGGGAGGCGCGGGCGGAGGCGGCGTTCGAGAAGATGCCGCTGAACTGGAGGCGGGCGCCGAGGCAATCGGCTTGGAACTGGTTGAGTTCCCAGCGGCCGTCGGGGTGGAACTTGAGCATGCTCATGATGCCGTCGACCTGGAAGAGTTCGCGAGGCTCCCCTCCCAGCGCGAGGGGGAGGGCCAACTTGCCGCGGCGAAGGAAGACGGACTCGACCTTCACGCGGCCGCGGAGGAGGGCCTGGGTGTCGAGGTGGATCTGGACCTCGTCGGCGTAGGCCTGAGGGCCGAAGGCGTCGCGGCTGGAACCGAGGTTGACGGATTCGGCGACGATGCCGAGGAGCCAGCGGAGGCGGAGGCGTTCGTATTCGAGGTCGAGGCCGTGGGCGCGGAGTTGGGCTTGGATGGGGGCTTTGAGCGCGTTGGGGAGTCCGACCTGGTTGCAGTAGATGAGGAACCCTGTGAGGGCGAGGAGGACCGAGAGGAAGGCGATGCGCGACCACCGCCCCAACCGGCGACACCGTTGCCAGAAGGTTGGGCGAGGGGGGGGCATCTCAGGAGCCAGGCGGGGCCGGGAGCTTCAGGTCGCGCAGGACCTCGAGGAACGGGGCGTAGACGGTGAGGTCGACCTCGAAGACGAACCGGTCCTCGCCGAGGACGGTGGACGCGTAGGGGTTACGGTCGGGGGAGAGGCGACCGAACTGGAGGGTGAGCGTGCGGATTGACTCGCCGGTGCGGAGTTCGACGGCGATTTCCTGGTCGCCTTCGCGGAGGCCGAAGGGGCGGACGGAGTCGGGCTTGCGGGCCGTCCACCCGAGGGCTTTGAGCTGGCCGAGCCGGTAGAGCAATTCCTCGAGGCCGAGGGGTGGGGCGACCAGGCCGCCTTCGGGGAGGGACCACTCGCCCTTGGGGCTCCGGTTGAGTTTGCGGCTTTGTCCGCCCGAGCGGAAGGTGACGCTGGCGACCTGGTTGGTGGTGAATCCCCAGACCTGGCGGTCGCGCAGTTCGAGGGTGGTTTCGGGAAGGGTGGCGGCGGCGGTGCCGTTGACGAAATAGACCGTGGTTTCGTCGCTGCGCCGGGCGAACACGCGGTTGGTTTGCGGGGATCCGAAGTCCACTTGGGCGAGGGTTGTGTTCGTGGCCACGCCCTGGGTGTTGGTGGTGAGGGAGAGCAGGGCGTAGGAGCGGACGGCCGGTGCCAGGCCATAACTGGGAAGATCCAACTCGGTGACCACGTCCTTGGCGATCTCGGCAACTTCGAGTCCGGTCAGATCGCGCAGGAACTGGGTGACCCGTTCGTGGTCGGCGCGGATGGATTCGGCGCCCTTCTGGAGGATCCAGAGGCCGTCGGGTTGGCGGACGAGGGCGAAGGTCTCGGCGGCTTTGACCTCGACGCGGCTGACGGGGCCGAGGGGGACGTTGGCCAGTTGGCGTTCGAGGAACGAGCGGGAGGGGCGGCGGAGGGGTTCCAGTTGTTCGCGGGGGACCAGGACGATGTTCGTGTGGGTGGAGCGTCGGGCGTAGACCTGGGTCACGTCGTTGCTGGGGCTGCGCCCGAACTCGAGTCGGACGATGGGGTTGGTGCCTTCGCTCAGGGTGAAGACGATCTCGGGCGTTTGGAGGCCGAAGGGTTCGAGGTCGGCGCCGGGCTGGTCGGTGACGAAGCGGGTGACGCGGGTGGCTTGGAGTTCGGCCACGAGCTGTTCGACCAGGCGTCCGTCGGCTCGACCGGGGAGCGGGCGGAGCATACGCCACTGACCCGAGGCCGGGTCCTTCTCGACGCGCACTTCGCGTTGGCTGGCGTGGATCTCGACGCGATTCCAGGGAACGCCGCGCAACGAGAACAGGTGCGGGTCGCGCCAGTCCTCGGGGGCGGCTGGCAGCAAGCCCAGCAGCGTGTCTTCAACCGCATAGACGCCGTCTTCGCCCACGACCTGCACGTAAAACTGACGTCCCGCGGGGGTGCGACCGCCCAGCCGCATCTGCACGGTGCCTGCCTCGCGACTGAGGGCGAGGGTGGCGTGAGGGGGTTCGAGGCCGAAGGCGGCCAATCCGCCCTGGGCGAGGATTTCGCCGGCCGCGACATGGCCGCGTCGGGTGAGGGATCCGACGGCCTCGAGGAGGGCTTCGAGGGCGGTGGATTTGGCGGGGTAGGCTGGGGTCAACAGCCGCCAGCCGGCCGGGGACCGTTCGGCGCGCAGGATGACGTTGGTGCGGAGCAGCTCGACCCGGAACACGCTGGCGGCGCGGAACCCGGGGACCAGGGGGGCCAGGGCCGCTCGGGGCCGGCGGGCGGGGGTGCGATGCCGTTCGAAGAAGTAGATATAGACGAAGAGGGCCAACGCCACGATGAACAGGGCCTGGGTCGTGCGAGTGTTCATGCGCGGCGCCGCAGCCAAATCAGCAGTCCGAGTCCAAGCATGCCGCCAGGCAGGACCGCCATGAGGATCCACTTGGCCGCCAGGAGTTCGCCGCGAGTCATCGAGAGGCGGTATTCGCGAACCGGGCGGGGACCGATCCCGCCGAGCAGTTGCGAGCGATCGAGCAGCCAGCTCACGGCCAGGTGGGCGAAGTCGCGGTTGGCATCGTAATCGATGGCCAGGTTGCCAAGGAAGATGGACTCGCCCACCACCACCAGCCGCGTGGACCCGCGGTCGCCGGCCACGCCCTGAATGCCGCCTTTCTCGACCGCCACCGCCATGGGGATAGGGCCGCGGCGTTCGACTTTGGGGGCGCCGTCGCGCTCGGGGACGAAGGCGGCGGCGTCAGGGCTGCTGAAGACCAGCTCGGTGACGCGGGCGGCGTCGGCGTTCTGGGGACCGCTGCGTTGGCCGACGGAACGAGGGAGGACGAGGGAGAGGCGGGTCCCGTGGAGGGGGTTGACGACGGGGTGGTTGCCGAACTGGGCGCTGGCGATGGCCTCGACCTGGCCGCTTTGGGCCTGGGCCTCGTCGCCGACCGTGTTATGGCCCACCTCGACGCCCCAGGTCGCCAGGAGGCGTTCGAGGCCGATCTCGCCGTCGCGGCTTTGGAAGTTGAGGAGGATCATCATCCGCCCGCCGCGTTCGAGGTGGCGGGCGATCTTATCGAGCTCGGTTTGGCTGATCGCCTTGCGGGGGCCGGCGATGACCAGGAGTTGGCAGTCGGCGGGGACCTCATTGGTGCCGAGGAGGGAGAGGGTGGCGACCTCGATGTTCTTCTCGCGCAGGACCTGGGCGAACTTGGCGTAGCCGAACTGGTCTTCGGCGTTGGTGGGGTCATGTTCGCCGTGCCCTTGGAGGAGGCAGGTCTTGAACGCACGCTCCTCGGTGACGCTGAGGAGGGCGGAGGCAAAGGCCAGTTCCCCTTTGAACGTGGAACGTCGGGCCTCGCGGGTCTGCAGGAAGGTGGAGAGATCGAGGTCGTAGAGTTCGCGTTCGCGGACGATCTTGGAGCGTCCGACCGCGTCAAAGATGACCAGATCCCGGGCGTCGTCGTTGAGTTGATATTGGGCCTTGAGGGAGGTGGCGCGGGCGACCTGCATGGTGTAGTTGACGTATTCGACGGCCAACCGGCGGCAGCGCAGTTCGAACTCGGTGAGCAGGGCCTTGACGGGCGCGTACATCGGGGCTTCCCGATCGAAGTAGACGATGACCTTGACGGTGTTGGACTGGGCGGCAATCGACTCGAGGAGTTGGACAGTTTGGGGGGAGATGACCTCGCGGCCTTCGTCGGCCCAGCGCCAGCGCCACACGTGACGAGTGGCCAGGTAGTTGAGCATGACGAGGACGAGGAAGAGGAGCACGACCGCGAGCGCGACGTTGAGGCCTGCCCCCCATCGGCGGGTCAACGAGAAGCTGGGTGGCTCTGGGTCGGGCGCAGGCATGTTATTTCCAGCGGCGGCTCTCGACCACTTTCAGGGTTAAGAAGAGGAAGAACGCGGTCATGGTGACGTAGAAGACCAGCGCGCGGCTGTCGACCACGCCCCGCGAGAAGGTCTCCATGTGCTCGACCATGGAGAGGTGGTTGAAGACCTTGGCCGAGAGTCCGGGGGGCAACGCCATGAGCGAGCGGAGGCCAATCAGGAACAGGGCCAGCCCCAGTCCGTAACTGATCATGGCGGCGATCATCTGGCTGCGGGTGAGGGCGGAGGCAAAACAGCCCATGGCCATGTAGAGGGCGCCGATCAGGGCCACTCCGAGAAAACCGGCCCCCATGGCGCCCAGGTCCAGCACGCCAGGTTCATTGGCGTAATGCCGGACCACAAACAGCCCCACCACCAGGGGGACCCAGGTGAGGAGGTAGAAGAGAAACGCCCCCGTGAACTTGGCCAGAACGACCTGCAGGTCGCTGACGGGCGCGGTCATGAGCGTCTCGAACGTGCCCGAGAATTTCTCCAGGGCGAAGGTGCGCATCGTCATCACCGGCGCGGTCAACAGCAGGATCAGCCAGAAGTAATACGTGCTGTAGAACATCTGGGTAATGGGCACATCGGTCGCCTGCTGGTTGAGCTTGTCTAGCACGTCCCCCAGGCTGAGGCCGAGGAGGAGGAGGACGGCGGCGATGATGAAGTAGCCGGTGAAGGACACGAAGTACGTGCCGAGCTCGCGGCGGACCAGCGTGGCATAGGCCTGCATCAAGCCTCCTCCTCCCGCACGGCCCGAGTCACGTGCACGAACACGTCCTCCAGCGAGTAGTGCTGGCGGGTCAACTCCCGCAGCCGCCAACCACGGGTGCGCACGCCGTCGAAGACGAGGGGGCGCAGGTCGACGCCGGCTTGGGGCCGGAGGGCGCAGCGCACGTAGTCCCCATCCAGCGGCGCCAACTCGCAGTGGTCCACCTCCGCCACCCCCTCAAACCAGCGCCGCAACGCGTCCGCCGGCGCCGCGATCTCCGCGATCACCTGCCCCCCGCCGCTCAGGATCTCCCGCAGGTTCTCGGTCGTGTCCGCCACGATCATCCGCCCTTCGCGCAGGATAATCACCCGGGTGCAGGTCAGCTCGATCTCGGAGAGAATGTGGGACGAAATCAGGACGGTGTGATCGCGTCCCAGTTCTTTGATCAGTTGGCGGACGGAGCGGATTTGATTGGGGTCGAGGCCGATGGTGGGTTCGTCGAGGATGATGAGTTCCGGCTCGTGGACAAGGGCGTCCGCGAGTCCGACGCGTTGGCGGTAGCCCTTGGAGAGGTGGCCGATGAGCTTGCGCTGGACGTCGGCGAGGCCGCACTGTTCCATGACGATGTCGACCCGGCCCCGGGTGCGGGTGCGATTGAGCCCTTTGAGGCGGGCTCGGAAGCGCAGGTATTCACAGACCCGCATTTCGAGGTGCAAGGGGTTGTTCTCGGGCATGTAGCCGATGCGCCGGCGGACCGCGTCGGCCTGGGCGAAGACGTCGAGGCCGGCCACGCGGACGGTGCCGGAGGTGGCGGGCAGGTAGCAGGCGAGAATCCGCATGGTGGTGCTCTTGCCCGCTCCGTTAGGTCCCAGGAGGCCGACGATTTCCCCGGCGCCCACCTGGAACGACAGGCCGTCCACCGCGGTGTGGCCCGCGTAGCGTTTGGTGAGGTTCTCGACGTCGATGATGGGGTCGTGGCGCATCGCCGATGCTGCGATCTTAGAGGAGGGACGCGCGGGCGGGGAGGAAAAATTCACTTGGGGATAACCGTTTGACTTGGTTTTGAGCGGCTCGTAGATTGCGCGGCAATGTATGTGGCCGACACCACGCCGGTTGACGCCGCCTCGTCCGCGTCGGCTTCGGAACCGCCCTACGCCTGGAAACAGATCGTGGAGCCCGTCGAGGGCTTCCTGACCCAGGTGGCGGTCCGCTTGGCCGAGCAGGTCCAAACCTTTCATCCTGAGGTCGTTCCCTTTGCCCGCTACGCCCTGACCAACCAAGGGAAGCAATTGCGCCCCGCCGTGGTGGCGCTGAGCGCGCGCGCCGCTGGCCGGCTCAACGAGAACCTCGTGACCGTCGCGGTCATTATCGAGATGGTCCATTTGGCCACGCTCGTCCATGACGATGTGATGGATGAGGCCGCGGTGCGACGGCAACGGCCGACGGTGGCGGCGCAGTGGGGGAACCACGTCTCGGTCTTGCTGGGGGATTGTCTCTTTGCGCACGCACTCAAGCTCGCGGCTGGCTTTCCCACCACCGACGTCTGCCGGGCCGTCTCGGCGGCAACGAAGACGGTCTGCTCCGGGGAAATCCTCCAGACGTTGCGGCGCGGGAAGTTGCCACTGTCGCGGGCCGATTACTTCAAGGTGCTGGAGATGAAGACGGCGGAGTTGTTCGCGCTCTCGTGCGATTTGGGGGCCTGGATGAGCGGGGCATCGCCGTCGGAGCGGCAAGCCCTTCGGCAGTATGGACTTCAACTGGGGACAGCCTATCAAATCTACGACGATTGCCTGGACCTGTTCGGCTCGGAGGCCGCGGCTGGCAAGTCTCTGGGCACCGATCTGGCCAGCGGCAAGCTGACGTTGCCGATCATTGTCACTCTCGAGCGGTGTACGCCCGCCGAGCGTTCCCGGCTGCAAGGGTGGCTGGCCGAATGGCGACCCGACTTCCTGGAGCCCCTCCTCGCCCTGCTCCGTCGCTGCGACGGCACGGGCGAATCGCGGCGCACGATCCACCAACTTCTGGCGGCAGCCCGGAACGTCCTCCACGGGTTGCCCGATTCCGAGGGCCGCGTTGGCCTGGTGCAACTGACCGGCTTTCTGGCGCAACAAACCGATGCCTTGGGGGTTTGATCACGGGAAACCCCCGCCGCCATGATCGAGACCCTTCCTGAACCCGTCGCCACTGCCGCCCGCGAGCCCGCGAGCGATCAGGCCTTGGTCGCCAGGGCGCAGCGCGGGGACTTGACGGCCTATGACGAGTTGGTTCGCCGTTATCAGGAGCGGATTTACGCCACGGTCTACAACATGACGTCCAACCACGAGGACGCCAACGACCTGGCCCAGGAGACCTTCATCAAGGCCTACAAGGCGCTGCCTTCGTTCAAGGGCGACTCGAGCTTCTTCACCTGGATTTATAGGATCGCGGTGAACAAGACGATCAACTTCCTCAAGCAGCGCAAGCATCGCTCGGCAATGAGCCTCAACGATGTCGATTTCAACGCCGAGCACGACCCGGACCTGGTGGCGTTGATCTCGGAGAAAACCCCCCGGAGGGAGGTCGGGCTGGCCGAGCTCCAGGAAAGATTGAACAAGGCCATGCTGAAGCTGTCGGAAACGCACAGAATGGTCGTTACCTTGCATGACATTCAAGGGCTGTCCCATGAGGAAATAGGGCAGATCATGGGCTGCAACACCGGCACGGTCCGGTCCCGACTCTTCTATGCCCGCCAGCAATTGCAGGCCCATCTCTCCGATTGTCTGAAATGAGCCCTTCCCCGGAACCGCCCGAGTCGCAAGCGCTGCGCACGTTGCTGACGCTCAAGCGCTACGAACAGCCGCCCCCCGGCTATTTTCATGGCTTCTCCGCACGGGTGATCGCCCGCATCGAGGCCGAAGCCGCCGCCCAACCCCAAGGATGGTGGGAGGCGTTCCTGCTCCGTTTCGACGCCAAACCCGTTTTGGCCGCTGCCTACAGCGTGGCCTTGGGCGGACTGCTGGTCGTTGGAATGGGCCTCTCCCAGGTGCTCGGTCGGGAGCAGGCCGATTCCCTGCACTCTCAAGCCTCCTGGGTCGCCACGATCCCCTCCTCGATCATCCCGGTCACGGTGGATCCCGCGACCTTGGAAGCAGCCAGCGGCTACCCGACCTCCGTTCAGGCCAGCCCAGCCTCCAGCATCGAGCCAGTGTGGGAAGCGGGCGCCCCCAGTTTCTTGGTCGGGGGCAGCGGTCGCTTGGCGGGTGGCGCAGGCGTGAAGGTCGAGCGGGCGGGGTTCCGACTGCAGGATTAAGGCCTGCACAGAAAGACCCGGAGTCATTCTTGCACAGACCCTAAGTAGTGGCCCCTGGCCTCCAGGCGGCCATTTTCATGTCAAGCTGGGGGCGTCCCCACACTCGGCCTCAATCCCTCAACTCCCCCCCGCCTCTGGCGGCTGGCTCCAAGCGAGGAGCAAGCAGGCGCGATGGTGGATTGACCCTGCCAAAGGGGAGCACTCCTGCCCCTGCGTGCGGTCTCCCGCTGAACGGTTCCCCCGCAGCGCGTTCCTACGCCCGGTGGAACACCAGGGTGACTTTCTTGCCGGGCATGATGGGCACCATCACGCGCATCCGTTCGTCATCGGCGGTGCCTTCAGCCTCGAGTTCCTTGCCGCTCGGGTCCTGGATTTTGATTTGGTAGGTCGAACCTTCGACCTGCCACGAGCCACCCAGCGACACGACCGGTTGTTGCTCGGCCATCTTCGTGAGGGCTTCAGCCATGACGTCGGCGGGAGGCAGGTTGCCGATTCTTGGCATGGTGGGGCTCGTCGGTCGGGGAGCGGCCTGCTGGATGATGACGGGCGCGGCGGGCTGGGCTTGGGGAGGAGTGGTCCCGCCCCGTTTGATGCCATAGCGCGCGGCCAGGGTGGGGTCCATGGCGGGAGCGGCTTCCACCGGCGGGGGAGCGGCCTGCACGAGGACCTGGCCAGGGGGCACGACCGTCGTGGGGGCGGCGGAGGCCATGAGCGTCATCACTTGCTGGGCCAATTCCGCCATGTTGAGTCTCAGTTGGAAACGGTTGTCAGGGGAGGAGACGACGCTGACCAGGGGGGCGATCATGTAGACACCCTTTTTCGCCATGGAAAACTCGGCGGACGTCATCTCGGGGCTGAGGCGGCGCAGTTCCCGCATGGTGGGGGCAGGATCCAACCGCCAGCGGCCGAGGATCTTCTCCTCGTCATACTTGGCGGACTTGCCGGTCCTGAGGTAGGCGAGCAAATCCTTCAGATCGACCTGGCGGAGGGTGCCAACCAGGTCCTGGTTGCCGAGGATGGCAGTGACCTTGGGGTGGTTGATGATCTCGCCGAGCGTAGGTTGCTGCTCGCGCATCTTCTGGAACTCCTGGTCCTCGGCCAAATCCTTGAGTTCGGGGCGGTCGAGCAGGGAG
Organism: uncultured Verrucomicrobiota bacterium; assembly: GCA_964629545.1. Classification (GTDB taxonomy): domain Bacteria; phylum Verrucomicrobiota; class Verrucomicrobiia; order Limisphaerales; family CAZVRY01; genus CAZVRY01. The sequence goes on from CAZVRY010000095.1 coordinate 19,282, forward strand.
AGGAAGAACGGATAATCGGCGAGCCGGCCTTCGAGGAGGGGATTATGGTGGAGGAGGGCGAGGGTATCGGCTGCCTGGTAATAGTCGTCCTTCATCGGATCGAACCGCGCCACCAACTTGTCCATGCCGGTCGATTGCAGGTCCTTACGGCTCTGGCTGACGAAGCGGAGGAGGGCGGGATCGTTTTCGCCGGCGGTGATTTGGGTGGTGACGTAGCCGACCACGTAGATGGCCACGCCCAGGAGGGTGGAGTAGATGACGCCGGTGAAGAGCCCCACGCAGACGCCGAGCCGCTGGTTCAGGCGTTCCCAGCTCACCAGTTGGTATTCGTCGGTCTTGTACTTGAAATACTGCACGATCTGGCGGTGGACCAGGAAGGCGATGGCCGTGAAGACGGCCAGGAAGAGGAGGAAAACCACGAGGGGCGGGACAAACCAGGGCCAGAGGGGATGCACCAGGCCCACCTTGGGCAGGAGCGGGTCGAGATAAGCCCCCAGGGGGAAGGCGAGGAGCGCTCCCAGAAACACCCCGACCAGGGCCACCAGCGAACGAACCGCACCTTGAAAGTAGCCAGCCGCTCCCGCCAAGGCCAGCACCACCACCAGGAGTAAAATGATGAGCATGCCGCACTCTACGTTCGGTCGAGCAAAAAGCACGAAGAAAAACGGGGCGGGGGAAGGACTCCGTGCATCCCCGGGTTGACGGCCAGGATCGCGTCGACGGCACCCGGTTGGCCCACCTCCGTGCTGCCGGACAACCCGGCCTGCGCCGGAAAGGGCTCGCCAAAGCGCGAAGGCAACGCCAGCATCGGCCGATCGTTTCCGACCTCTCCGCGCGCATGAACCGTCTTTCAACGCTGCTCTGTCCCCCACGGTGGATGGCCCTTGGGGGCGTCCTGGCGGCCCTCCTGGGCGATGGCCGGGCCGAGCCCACCAACCGCTTCGGTTTCACCGGACCCGAGATCTTCCCCATCGACCCCCTGATCACCCAACTGGCGGCCGCCGACTTGGATGGCGACGGCGACGTGGACCTGGTGGTGGCGAACAACTCCCGGTCCAAGATCAGCCTGCTCTACAACCAAACGGGACAAACCAACCGCACGGACGGCGTCGCGGACAGCCGGAAGGACCTCAACCAACTCCCGCCGGATGCCCGGTTCCGCCTCGAATCGATCGCCTCGGAAAAACGCATCGCCAACCTCGTGGTCGGCGACTTGAATGGGGACGGTCGACCGGACCTGGCCTATTACGGGGAACCGAAGGAACTGATTGCGCATTACAACCAAGGGGCCGAGGGGTGGAGCGCGCCGAAGCGGTGGAACCTGGACGACGGCCTGCTGAACGCCGAGGCCCTCGCCCGGGGCGACTTAAACGGCGACGGCCGGCCGGACCTTGCGCTCCTGGGTGAGTCGGCGGTGTATTTTCTTCCCCAGCGCGAAGGCACGGGCCTGGGCGAGCCGGAGCGTCTCCCCTACGCTGGCTCGGTCAAAGCCCTCCAAATCCAGGACATCGATGGGGACGGCCGGGATGACCTGCTTTTGGTCAACTGGGACGATCCCAACCCGTTCCGGTTTCGGTTGCAGGACTCGTCGGGCCAGTTGGGGCCGGAGGTGCACCTGACCATGCCCCCCCTCCGCGCCTATCTCGCCGAGGAATTGAACCAGGATCACCGGATGGAAGTGGTGGCCATCGCCCAGAAGTCCGGGCGCGCCACCGTGGCCACCTTTCGCCCTCGCCCCGGGGACGAATTGTCCGGCGCATTTCGGGCCGGTCAATTTCAACTCCTGGCGCTGAACAAGACCGCCAAGACGCGCCGCGGGGTCGCTTGGGGGGACGTGAACGGGGACCGCCGGCCGGACCTCCTCGTGGCCGAACCCGAAAGCGGTCAGTTGAACCTGTTTCTCCAGCAGGACAAGGGGGCGTTGGGCGCCCCTCGCACCTTCCCGTCCCTCACGGGCGTGAGCGAGATCGAGGTGGCGGACTGGGACGGCGACGGGCGGCCGGAGATCTTCCTGCTCAGCGCGGATGAGCGCCAGGTGGGCGTGACGTCCTACGACCCGAACGGGCGGCTGGCGTTCCCGCGCATCGTCTCGATTCCAGGTCGCCCCTGGGCGATGGCGGTGGGCGCCATCCACCCCGGGGGCCCGACCCTCCTGGCCACGATCGTCGAGCAGGACGCGGGGCGGGTGCTGCATCTCCTGCCGAGCACGGGGGGCGGGACCACCCAGAAGCTGAGCGAGGGATTCAAATCCAATCCGACGCGCCTGGCGATTTTCGACGCGAACCAGGACCGCTTACCCGATTTGGTGGTGCTCATTCCCTACGAGAAGATTCGCATCCTGGTGCAGCGGGCCGATCGGACGTTCGAAGAGGTCGAGGTGGCGCCGCCAGGCGGGAATGCCGAGCAACCCTGGCTGAGCCGGGCCGACGTCGATGGCGACGGCGCGCCGGAGTTGCTGTTGGCTCAGAAGAACTTCGTTCGTGCCGTCGTGCTCCAGTCCGAGGCCCCGGGCGGATCAGGGGCCTGGACGTTCACCGTCAAGGAACAGATCAACGGAGCCGGGAGCAACTCGAAGATCGTCGGCGCCGCTGCCCTGCCCAATGGGGACCAGCCAATTCCGTCCTTGTTCCTGCTCGATGCCGAGCGGAAGGCCCTTACCCTGTGCGAGCGTGACACGGCTGGGGTGTGGCAGGTGGTCCGCAACCACCCCCTGCCCGTCACCGCGTTCACCGCGCTCGAACCTCTGACCCTCGGGGGCAGCGACCCCAACGCGGTCGCCTTCCTCAGCTCCGGCCTGGTGGGGTGGATGAACCTGCACGGCGAGGTCTGGGATTCGGTGGAACTCGACGGTTACGAGACCCCGGTCAAGGACGGCTCCCTCAACAAGGTCGTGGCCGGGGACCTCAACCATGACGGCACCAAGGACCTGGTCTTCCTTGAGACGGCCAAGAACCATGTGGACCTGGTGGTGTTCCGCGACGGAAAGGCCTTGGAGCCCGCCCTCCGCTGGCCGGTCTTCGAGGAGCGGACCTTTCGGAGCCGTCGCAGCGAGATCCCCGAACCCCGCGAGGCCCTGGTCGCGGATGTTACGGGCGATGGCAAACGTGACCTGGTAGTCCTCGTGCACGACCGGATTCTCCTCTACCCGCAGGAGTAGGAGCAGGAACTGCTGCCGGTTTGGGCGAGCGCAAAACGCTGAGTTGCGCCCGAAGTGATGCAGCGCGTTGGGCGGCGCTGTTTACAGCAATTCTGGTTCTGAAAGGAGGAGTCCCCCTCACCCCGTCCCTCCCCCCAACCGTTTCCAGCGCAGCGATGACTCAGGTTGGGGGGAGGGAGACAGGGAGAGGGGAGGTTCATGGAGAGCTTCCAAGTCGAACGAACCGACGCGCATGGAGACCATGAACCGGGCGGAGCGGGAGCAAGAGCAAGAGCAAGAGCACGAATTCTGCCTCTTGCACTCCGCCTTCTCCCTTTCCGGTTCATGGAGAGATAGGGTGACAGGTTCACCTCCATGGCGCACTCCAAGA
>CAZVRY010000096.1:0-22625 GCA_964629545.1 uncultured Verrucomicrobiota bacterium
GGGGGGGGGGGGGGGGGGGGGGGGGGGGGGGGGGGGGGGGGGGGGGGGGGGGGTGAGGATCCGGTGGTGGAGGAGAGCCGGTTTGTGCGGCGGTTGCGGGATTGGTTGGTTTGCGAGCACGAGGGTGGGTTGGAGTTGTGTTGGGGGGTGCCGTCGGGTTGGCTGGGGCAGGGGCAGAGGATTCGGGTGGAGCGGGCGGCGACGCGGTTTGGGGTGGTGGACTTGGAGTTAGTGTCGGAGGTGGAGGATGGGCGGATACGGGCGCGGGTGGGTTTGGAGCGGGTGGGGTTGGGGGTAGCGGCGCGCTTATGGTTGCGGCCTCCTGGTGGGGCGCGGTTGCGGGAGGCGCAGGTTAACGGGGCTAGGGTGGCGGTGGTGGGGGGGGGATGGGCAGTGGGGTTACCGCGGGAGGGGGTGCGATGGGAGGTGGAGGCGTCGTTTTGATCAGGCGAAGTAGCGGTCGAAGATGTCGCGCATGCCGTTGCGCCAGGAGGCGAGGGTTTGGAGGAAGGAGTGGGCGTCGGGGAAGCCGCAGCGGACGGCGACGCGGTAGATGGGTGCGGGGTCGTCGGGGAGGAGGATTTCTCCTTCGTAGCTCCAGCGGCGGAGGATGCCTTCGACGCGGCGGAGTTTGCGATAGAGGTCGAGGAGGGAGGCGGCGTGGGGTTGGGGGAGGGCGTGTTCGCGTTGGGCGCGTGCGAGGGCTTGGAAGGTATTGGGTTCGCGCCAGCCGTGTTGGAGGCAGAGGGCTTGGGCGAGGAACTCGGCATCGATGAGGCCGCCGCGGCCGGTTTTGATGGCGAGGTGGTCTTTGCCGGTGGGGGTGCGTTCCTTTTCGATGCGTTGGCGCATGCGGCGGATTTCGGATTTCCAGTTGGGTTGGTAGCAAGCGAGGGGGAGGCTGGGTTGGGCGAAGTGGGTGAGGGTCGCGGCGAGGGATTCGAAGGCGGCGCCGGCGGTGGGGTGGCCGGCGACGGCGCGGGCGCGGGAGAGGGCTTGGATTTCCCAGAGTTGGGCGCGTTGGCGGTAGTAGTCTTCGTAGGCTGGGAGCGTATTGACGAGGAGGCCTTTGTCGCCGTCGGGGCGGAGGCGGGCGTCGATTTTGAAGACGAGGCCGGCTTCGGTTTTGGTGCTGAGGAGGTCGAGGATGGCGATGGCGAGGCGTTGGAGGCGTGGGAGGTTGCGGGTGCGTGGGGGAGCGACGAAGACGACATCGAGGTCGGAGCCGTAGTCGATTTCGCGGCCGGCGAGTTTGCCGAGGCCGATGACGGCGAAGGGTGCTTTGGCGAGGCGGGCTTGGCGGACGACGACATCGACGGCGTATTGGAGGCAGGCTTCGGCGAGGGCGGAGAGTTCGGACATAGCCTGGTCGAAGTTGGCGAGGCCGAGGATATCGCGGAGGCCGATGCGCATGAGTTCGGCTTGGTGGTAGCGGCGGATCCAGAGTGATTGGTCGGCGTCGTGGAGGCCGTAACGGAGGTCGCGGAGGGTTTCGGCGGCGGTTTTGCTGCGCTGGAGGCGTCCGCTTTGTTCGAGTTCGTCGACGAGGTCCGGGGTGCGGATAGCGGTTTCGGCGAGGAACTCGGAGCGGTCGAAGAGGAGGAGGAGGAGGTCGAAAAGGGAGGGGCTGCGGGTCCAGGTTTCGTAGAGGAGAGCGCGGGCGCCGTAGGCGGCGACGAAGCTATCCAGGCGGGCGAGGACGCGGTCGGGGTCGGAGAGGACAGGTGGGGTTGGGGAGGCGGGTGGGGTTGGGGAGGCGGGTGGGGTTGGGGAGGCGGGGTGAGGGCAGAAGGCGAGGAGGCGTGGGACGAGTTGGAGGGCGAGGTCGACGGTTCGAGGGGAGACGTGGACATAGCCGGGGCCGTGGACGAGTTCGGCGAGGAGGCGGACGCCTTTGGCGGGGTCGCGGAAGGAGTGGGCGTGGAGGATATCGAGCCAAGCGGGGTGGTGTTCTTCGGTGAGGGAAGGGGGCAGGCTGGAGGGTTCGCGGGGTTCTTCGGGTTTGAGGAAGCGTTGGTAGACGCGGCGGACGAAGTGGGTATGGCGGTGGAGGGCGGCTTCGAAGTCTGGGAGGGTGCGGTAGCCCATGAGGGCGGCGAGGCGTTGGCGGGCGGCGGCTTGGACGGGGATGGTATGGGTTTGGAGGTTTTGCTCCATTTGGAGGCGGTGTTCGACGTCGCGCAGGAAGCAGTAGGCTTCGGCGAGGGCGCGGGCTTCTTCGGTTTCGAGGTGGTGGTAGTCGGCGAGTTTGGCGAGGAGGGCGAGGGTTTGGGCGCCTTGGAGGAAGGGGAGTCGGCCGGCGTGGAGGAGTTGTTGGGTTTGGACGACGAACTCGATTTCGCGGATCCCGCCGCGGCCGAGTTTGACATTGCGGTCGATTTCGCCGGCTTTGACGACTTCGTGTTCGATGCGTTGTTTCATGGCGGCGATGTCGCGCAGCATCTGTTCCGAGGGGGAGCGTGGGTAGCGGAAGGACTGGACCATCTCGAGGAATTCGCCGGCGAGGGTGAGGTCGCCGGCGACGCCGCGGGCTTTGAGGAGCATCATGCGTTCCCAGGTCTGGCCCCATTGGGCGTAGAAGTTTTCGTAGCTGGCGAGGGAGCGGGCGAGGGGGCCGATTTTGCCTTCGGGTCGGAGGCGGAGGTCGATGCGGAAGAGCATGCCGTGTTCGGTGAGGCGTCCCACCTCGCTGACGAAGGCCTCGACGAAGCGGCGGAAGAACTCGTGGTTGGTGAGGCCGCGGGCGGGGTCATGTCGGCGTGGGGGGGCTTTGCAGACGTGGCCTTCCTCGGCGTAGACGAAGATGACGTCGACGTCGGAGCTGTAGTTCAGTTCCTGGCCGCCGAGTTTGCCGAGGCCGAGGGTGCACCAGGGGGTGGGGAGCCAGGCGCCGGCAGGGTCTTGGTGGTAGGGGGTGCCGAGTCGTTCGCGCAGGCGGTCGTAGCAGAGGCGTCCGACGGTATGGAGGCAGGCGTCGGCGATGTGGGTGATTTCGCGGATGATGCCGGCGGTGGTGTCGAGGCGGGCGAGGTCGCGGGCGGCGACACGGATCATCTCGCGTTGGCGGAGGAGGCGGAGGGTGGCGAGGGCGCCTTCATAATCGTTGGAACCGAGGGGGGTGCGGAGGGCCTGGTCGATTTCGCGTGCGAGTCCCTGGGCGTGGCGGGGGTGTTCGAGGGAGGCGGGGTCGGAGACGGCGGGGATCCAGTCGGGGTGTTTGGCGAGCCACTCGCACATGGCTGGGGAGCCGCTGAAGAGGGCACAGAGGATGCGGGCCTGGGGAGGGGGGGCGGGGTCGAGGTGGTGGGCGCCGCCGGCGGCGCGGAGGAGGGCGAGTTGGTGGGCGGCCCGGGTCGGGTCGTAGGCGGTCTGGAGGGCATGGGCCCAGGCAGGGGTGGGCATGGGGTGAGGTGGGGTTAGCGGCGGGTGGTGACGAGGACGATGCCTTGGCCTGGACGGAGCGCGTAGTGGAAGGGTTCGTGGATGTAGTCGAGGGGGTATTCTGGCGAGACATCGCGGAGGGGGGCGCCCGACTGGATGAAGTGGCGGAAGTGGTCGGTGGCGAAGTCCTGGTGATGGAAGGGGTCTTTATTGAGGATAAGGAGGGCTTCGTCGCCGTGCCGGGGGGAGGCTTTCCACATGAGGAGGACGTGGGGGTTGGGGCAGGGGAGGAAATGGGTGGGGCTTTCTTCCTGGAAGACGGGGTGGTTTCGTTTGATGGCGTTGACGCGGGTGATGTAGTCGGTGAGGTCGAGGCCGGTGTGTTCCCAGTTGGCCGGGGTGGTCTTGACGACATGGAGGGGTTGACGGAAGGCGAATTCGAAGCCGATCGGCATCATGAGGCCGGCGGAGAAGAGGGCGGCGAAGAGGTAGCGTTGTTTGAGGGCGTTGAGGTTGCCCTGGGATTCGGCCGCCAGGCGGGGGGTGTCGTGGCTTTCGGGGAAGCTGATGGAGGGGGCGGATTCGCGGACGAGGTTGTACTGTTCGATCAGCCACCAGTCGCGGAAGTTCCAGTATTTGGAGCTATTGAACACGAAGTCGAAGCCGGCTTGGGCGGTATCCTTGGTTTGGTCGGCGGTGCAGCCGAGGGTTTCGGCGACGAAGCGGGTGTGGGGGTGGGAGGTTTTGATGTCCTGGAGGAGGCGATGCCAGAAGGGGCGGGGGATTTGGTAGGCGGCGTCGCAGCGGAAGCCTTGGAAGCCGAGGCTGAGGAGGTGTTCGACGATGCGTCGGCAATATAGGTAGAGGCCTTCGCGGTCGCGGGTGTGGGAGTGGTCGAAGCGGGCGAGGTCTTTCCAGACGACTTTCTTGCGGTCATGTTCGCAGGAGGCGTGGGCGATGCGGCCGTGGTGGTCGCGGACGAACCATTCGGGGTGTTCGCGGGTGAGGGGGGAATCGTAGGCGCAGTGGTTGATGACGAGGTCGGTCATGGGGCGCAGGCCGAGGCTGCGCGCCCGTTCGAGGACCGTGCGGAGTTGGTCGTCGGGCGGGGTAGGGTTGGCGGGGTCAGTTCGGGCGGGGTCGAGGTGGAAGTAATTGGCGATGGAGTAGAGGCTGCGGGAGGCTCCGAGTTGCTGGAGGGGGTTAACGAAGATCCAGTCGAAGCCCATCCGGGCGGCGCGGGCGAGGTGGGGTTCCCACTGGGGGAAAGGGCCGACGAGGGGGGGGAAGAGGTTGTAGAGGAGCATAGGGGCAGTGAGTCAGTGAGTCAGTGGGTCGGTGGGGCAGTGGGGCAGTGGGGCAGTGGGGCAGGGGTTGATCGGCGAGGCCAGGCGCGCAAATCATAAGTCATGAATCATAAGTCAGAAATCATGGGGGGCTGACGTAGAGGAAGCGCATCCAGGAGTCGCCGTGTTTGAGGGTCTTCCGCTCGATCCAGGGAGGGGGGAGGACGAGGGTGTCGCGGCGGGCATGGCCGAGGATGAGGAGGCCCTGGGGGGCGAGCAACGCGGGGAGGTGCGGGTTATCCAGGAGTTGCTGGGCGCAGGACTGGGAGCGTCGGTCGAGGTTCTTCTCGCCGTAGGGCGGGTCGGCGAGGATGAGGTCGAAGGCGGCGGAAGCGGCGGCGAGTTGGGGGAGGGCGGTGAACACGTCCTGGACGCGGAGGGTGAAGTGGTCACCGGGGAGTTGGGCGGCGGAGAGGTTGGCCTGGATGCAGCGGGCGTGTTTGGAGGACAGTTCGATGGCGAGGGCGTGGGTTGCGCCGCGGCTGAGGCATTCCAGGCTAAGCGCGGCGGTGCCGGCGAACAGTTCGAGGACCGAGGCTCCGCGGACGCGTTCGCCGAGGCTGTTGAAGACGGCTTGCCGGACGAGGTCCGGGGTGGGGCGTACGGCCAGGCCTTTGGGTGCACGCAAGACTCTTCCGCCGGAGGTGCCGCCGATGATGCGCATGGGGGGAGGATAGCGTGGAAGCCGCGCTCGCCAAGGGGCATTCTCCGGGCGAGGCGCGCCTCAGACTGGAAGACCGGACACCCTGGCGTGCCTCTGTGCTCCGTTTCGCCCGATCCCCCGCGTCTCGCGCCTATAGTTCTTGAGCCCTGGGTGAAGCGAGGATCCAGGCGTGACCTGTCCACCCTGAGGATCGGGTTTCGAGGATTCCAGGTAACCGTCTGGATGAGTGGTGGGGGGTGGTCGGCTTGGGCGGTTGGGGCAGCCGCGGAAGGTGCGGAGGGCGCAGACGGCCAGGAGGAGGGGGCTTTGCGGTGCTTCAGGGTTTGATTTTCTTGAGGCCCCCGAACAGGGAGACGCCTTTGGCGCCGCCGGCGAGGGCTCCTTGGACGGCCAGGTCGAAGTCTTCTCGGGTTTGGAGGTCTGGGAGGTAGAGGCCGGCGTAGAGGGGGCGTTCGGGGGGCAGGGCGGCGACGCCTTCTTTCACGGCGGATTCGATCCAGGGGACCTTTTCGTTATAGAAGCTGGCGTAGACCATGGGGAGGACGGCGTCGAGGTTCCAGCGGGCCCAGTCTTGGCGGACGAGTTTGCGGGCGATAGCGGGGGTCGGGAAGACGGCGGCGGTGATTTTCCGTCCTTTTTGGCGGACCACTTCAGCCACGCGATGGACGAGTTTGGTGACGGCGTCGTAGCGGAACTGCCGCCAGGCTTCGTGGGCCGGGGGATCGGGGATTTCCAGGGGGTCGACGCCGGCTTGTTGTTTGAAGGCGGCGCGGCAGACGGAGCAATAGCAGAAATCGAACTCCGGCAGTTCCTCGTGTTGCACCAGGCCGTATTTTTTCCACAGGGCCACGGGCAGGATGACGTCGGGATAGCGGACGTAATCGAGGTGGACGCCGTCGAGGTGAGGGGTGTTGGCCAGGTTGGAGAACAGGTTGACGAGGTGCTCCTGCACCTCCTCGCGGACGGGGCAGAGGAAGTGGTAGTAGTTGACGTAGGGCGGTTTGGTGGCGGTGGAATCGCCCTTGCGGCTGACGCCGTACCAGTCGGGGTGGTCGGTGAGCAGGGTCTTGTCGCCGCGGCAGAGGGTCCAGGTCCAGGCATGGGTTTCCAGACCTTGCTGTTTAGCCAGTTCGAAGACCTTGGGATCGACGCCGCTGAAGAGGACGGCGCGGATGCCGGCTTCGCGGATGCTGTCGAAGCGCTGTTTGAGTTCGTCGGGGGTGGCGCGTCCGTCGACGCCGGTCCAGATCCAGTGTTTGGTCGTCTCGGGAGCGGGGGGGGGATCGGCCGGGGAAGGGCTTCTGGCATCGAGTGAGCTCGCCAGTCCGAGAGTGGCGGAGCCCACGTGTCCGAGGAAGGAGCGTCGAGTGATCATAGGGGCTGTCGAGTGAGGAACCGTGGCCAGGGGTGGGCGATCATGTGCGATGGGGGGATCTTGAACCAAGGGAGGGCGGACGACAAGCGGAAGGGCGCGCGTCGCATCCGCGGGTCAGGGGCTTGGAGCGACCGCGGAGGTTGCGGATTGCGACGATCGCCAACCGGAGCGGGAGCAGGGGGCATGGACACGACGCGGGGCATGGTTGTTGGGCGCGCCTCCTCCTTACCGGGCGGAGCGCCGTGCGCACCCCGCGGTGAGCCTTGGCCGGTCGCAGGCCTGCTCGGGGTGGGGTTATTCGACGAGGAGTCGTTTCAACACGGCGCGGCCCCGGGCGTTCACGGCGACCTCGGCGGCCAGGCGGCGGTCGCGGACGGCATCCTCGTAGCGGCGTCCCTCTCCCTCTTGGACGAAGAAGGATTCGATTCCGTATTCGACCCGGTGCGAGGCCGTGTAGCGCCCTTGGAGGAAGGTGGCGGTGGCCGGTCGGTCTGCGGTGAATCGGGTTGCCTGCCAATGGACGCCGTCGGGTTCGGGTTCCAGCACGGCGTAGATGGTCCGTCCACGGAGTTCGTCCCGGGGGGCCTGGAGCCCGGCCACCTGGTCGGGGGGCACGACACTGAAGGCGTAGCCGAGGATGACGTAATCGCCGCGGAAGAGGTCGCGCGGGTCGACGGGTTCAACGCGGAGGAGGACGGTTTGGCCACCGAAGAGGATCGTGGTTTTGAAGGCGATCATGCCTGCCAGGACGAGGATTTGGAAGGCGACGGCACCGAGGAGGACCTTGGGTTCGGCGTGTTGGAGCCAAGCCCAGGCTTGGGCCAGCGATCGGGGACCGGATTCGGGGGCGGGGGCGGGAGCGGGGGGGGCGTGGGGACCTGGTTCAGGCATGGTGGCCTCGCTTTCGTTGGCGCCAGAACTGGGCCACGCCGAAGAGAGCGGCGCCGCAGATGAAGAACATGGCCGCCGCGCCCAGCATGCCGCCCATGTCGCCAAAGAGATCGATATAACGAAGGATGGCCCAGAGCAGGAAGTAGAGCACCCCGGCGGCAAACGGGCGTCCTCGGTCCTCGCGCAACCCGGTTTGCATGAGCCAGAAGGCCAGGGACACCATGCCCGCGTTGGCCAGCACGACCGCCGGCACCGCGCCGGCTTCCGTCGTGACCAGGACCTGGACGAGGACCATGAGCAGGATCAATCCCACGGGGATCCACTGACGGCGAAGGAAGCTTGACCCGTCCTCGCGGCCGGTCGATGGAGGGGACGGGCGGCGGAGCGCGACCAGGAACGGGGCGGGGAGGATGAGAGCGGCGAGGAGGAACGTCCACAGCCATCCTGCGGGATGGAGTTCGCGGACGAGTTCTTTGACCGCTTCGTGGAAGCTCAAGGGCACCAGGACGCCTGCCGCCAGGAGGGTTCCGAACGCGCGGTAAGGGATGGCGAACGGACTGCCCGGCGCATGCAACTCCGCCACGAGCAACAAGCCGCCGCCCATCACGCCGAGGAAGAACACGGTGTTCCACTCGAAATGCCAGGCGACGGGCTGCAGGACTGTCCACCAGACGAGCAAGGGGACGTAGAGGGCGACGGTCGCGGGGGACCGGTGGTGGTAGGCCCAGAGCAGACCGGGGGTGGCCAGCAGGGGCAGGGTGTAGGCTCCGTTCGGCAGGAACGACGGACGTCCGAACAGCCAGTCGCCGCGGGTGGGATCGCCGATGACCTCCAGGCCGCACCAGATGGCCAGGAGGGCGACGAGCAAGCCGTGGAGCAAGGGAGTGCGCAACGTGAGGGCGAACGGGAGCACGCCCAGGGCCCACCACCACACGCCGTCGGGGTAATGGGCGTTGATGTGGAAGATCTGGGCCACGAGCATGATGCCGGCTCCGTAGAGCAGGCCTCCGAAGAAAAAGACGGCTTCCGAACCGGCGCCGGGGCTAGGCTGGCTCCGAAGGCGCACCCCGAGGAGTTGCACGCCCAGGATGCTCCCGAAGATCAAGACCAGCTTTCCTCCGGTGGGGATGCCCGCCCAGTTGTAGCCGATCAGCAGCAACACGGCTAACCCGACCAGGAACGCGGCCGCGCCCATCAGCACGAGGAAACTCTTGGAGCGCCGTCGTTCGGCACGTTCCTCGGAGGAGCCGTAGCAGCCGAGGATGCCGGCGGCCTGATCGGCCGAGATCAACCCGCGCGCCTGCCAGCCCTCCATTTCCGCGGTCAGCCAGATGCGCTGTCGTTCGGTGATGTTGCGGGGCGTCATGCCTGTGACCCTGCATGGGGTCCCAAAAGTCCGGCGGTTGGCTTGAACGGCAGGCCGCGTTCGCCGTCGAAGAGTCTGCGGAGGCGGTGGTCCTGGGAACTGGAAGAGCGGCGGATGACCTCGGGGGCCACGCGATTGCCGGTCTGACGGCGGGCGCGACGTCCGGCCAGCCAATCTGCCCACGTGATGGGGCGGCCCTTAGGGATCGTAGGGACTGGGCTTACCGAGTTCATGGGCGACGTCGCGGACGAGCTGCGTTAGCGCTGGGAGGATAAGATACTCTGGCCGTTTGGCAAGGCGACGGACTTCTGACCAATCCACTTCCACCTGTCCGGCCAAAGCCACGGCGGCCAGTTTGCGGGCGCAGTGTGCGGCATCGCGGTCAGGCTGCGGGTAGACGGAGACCAGGACGCGCTCGACGAGCAGGTCTTCCGGGCTGATGAGTCGCACAAGGCCGTAGGGCGCCTGCAATTCATCGAACGGCGTTGTGGCCAGGGTTTCCACTTCGCCGAGGAGGTCGACAAAGTGGCCCGCGACCTGCCAGCTTCGCGGTCCGCCCCGCGCGCCGAGATGCCCCATCAATTCCTGTCGGGTGCGGAGGTCCAAGCGGGGAGGCGAGATGAGGCACAGATCGAGGTCGCCGGACACGTAGGCGCCCTCGGTGTAGAACTCGATGGCCGAGCCGCCGACCACGACGAGTTCGATGGCGCGGCTGCGGAAGAGGGCGGAGACCAGGCTGGCCAGTTTGAGATGCTTGAGCGTGGGGTCGTTCTCTGCCGTGATGTCCGCCAGCGCTGTTCGAACGGTATCCGCGTTCATGCGACGAGTTTGCTTGAACGGACGGTTCCTGGCGAGCGTCAACGCGCCGGTCGGCCAGGGTGGCAGCAGGACCGATAGGGGGCGAAAGGAGTGGCTGCTTCGAACCGCGTGTGAACGATGCGGGCCAGGGGGCGGGCGGGTTCAACGTTCCACGCCGCACTGATAGACGAACCACGACGGGTTGAGTTTCCCCATGGGTTCCTTGAGCAGTTCCAGTTCTGCGGCGGGCCCGTGGACTTCGAGGCGTAGGAGGTCGGCAAGGGTGAGCATGCGGTCCAGTTGGGCGCCCACGTTGGCCACGTGGGCCAGCACGCCGGCGGCGCTGGTGTAGGCTTCGCGGCAGTAGACGACGTCTCCGTTGAGGGTGAATTCGTAATAGAGGACCTGGTCCTCGGTGGCGGTGCGCGCGACGAATTCCCGCAGGAGGGCTTGGACGGCGGCCATGTGGCCGTCGCGGACTTTGAAGTAGGGATGAAGGCTGACCGAGCGTTCGAGGCGGTTCATGGAGCGACGGAGTTGAATTAGGAATTGCGGTTGAGTCTAGTGGGGCGCGTTTCCGACCGGAAGACTAAACACCATGGCGCACCTCGGTTCTCCATTTCGCCCGATCCCCCGCGCCTCGCTTGCCGTGTGGTGTCGGGTGCCGAGCGTGGGAGGAGCAGGCAAGGGCCTTGCATCCCGGGGCGGGCTTGGTAGGTTGGTCATTAGAACAGGCCAAAGCCCTCGGCTTCAGGATGAGGGGTCGTGCTGGATCGGCAGGGTGGCGGGGGAAGAGGGTGTGGGCGATGGCCGAGCGAACAAGCCACATGAAGACGACATGCTACCTGGCCGTGCTGCTGGGCGCCGCTGGTTCCGTGATGGCCGCGGAACGATTGACCTACGCGGAGTTGGTGGGACGGTTGACGGATCTTGAAGCCCCTGCGGTGTTGCCGGCGCCTGGGGAGCGGTGCGAACAGTGGTCCAGCTATGACCGGGCGAGCAAGTTTGACGAAGCGACGGGCAGGTATGTGGGCTGGGACGCGAACGGGGACGGAGATGGGATCATGCGGAAGGAGGGGGACCTGCTGGTGTTGGCGGAGATGAAGGGGCCGGGCTGCCTGTGGCGGATCTGGTCGGCAGCGCCCAAGGAGGGGCGGGTGAAGATTTACCTGGACGGGGCCGAGCGCCCGGCGGTGGATCTGCCGTTCCTGGGGTATTTTGACGGGAAGCACGCCCCGTTCACGCGGCCGGCGTTGGTGCACACGGTGGCGATGGGGTGGAACAACTACACGCCGATTCCCTATCAGGAGTCGTGCAAGATCGTGGCGGAGCCGGGTTGGGGACAGTACTACCAGTTCGTCTATACGACCTTTGCTCCCGGGACGGAGGTGCCGACCTTTCGCCGGGAACTGAGCGCGGAGGAGAATGCGGCGCTGGATGCGGCCCAGGGCCGGTTGGCTCATGCGGGTCCGACGGTGGAACCGACCGGGGTGCGGGTGAGCCAGCAGGACATCACGCTGGGGCCGGGCGCGAGCAAGCAGATCATTCTGAATGGGCGCCGGGCGATTCGGGAGCTGCAGGCGCGCTTTTACGATTTGCCGCCGAGTCCGCGGGATCGTTTGGCCTTGCGGGAGATGACGGTCGAGATTCGCTGGGACGGGGAGGCGAGGCCGTCGGTGTGGGCGCCGTTCGGCGATTTCTTCGGGACGGCGGGCGGGGCGAATCCGTATGTCTCGCTGCCGAGCGGGCTGACGCGGAGCGGGTGGTGGTATACGCGGTGGTATATGCCGTTTGCGGAGCGGGCGGAGATCACGTTGCGGAACGAAGGGGCGGAGGCGCGGACGTTTCATTTTGAGATTCACGACCAAGCGCTGCAGCGCGATCCGGCCACGCTGGGGCGGTTTCATGCGAAGTGGCATCGGGACGCGTTGCTGCCCGCGGAGCCGGAGCGGGCGATTGACTGGACGCTGCTGAGGACCGAGGGGCGGGGGCGGTTCATGGGGGTGATGTTGCATGTGTGGAATCCGCGCGGGTCGTGGTGGGGCGAGGGCGACGAGAAGTTCTTCGTGGACGGCGAGAAGTTTCCGTCGACGATCGGGACGGGGTCGGAGGATTACTTTGGGTATGCGTGGTGCAATCCGACGTTGTTCGAGCATGCCTACCACAACCAGACGATCTCGATGGGGAACAAGGGGCACATCTGCGTGAATCGCTGGCAGGTGGCGGACAACATCCCCTTCCAGACGTCGTTCGAGGGGGCGATCGAGAAGTACTTCCCGAATGCGCGTCCGACCCTTTACGCGAGCACGGTGTATTGGTATTTGGCCCCCGGGGGGGAGGATCCGTATGAACCGGTGCCGGTGGATCAGCGCACGAATTACTGGACGGAGCTTCAGCCGTTCGCGGTCAAGGGGGCGCTCGAGGGCGAGCGCTTGAAGGTGCTGTCGCGGACGGCGGGAAATCCGCACGAGCAGGACCTGAGCGGTTTCGAGGGGGAGTGGAGCGGGGACGCGCACTTGTGGTGGATCGGGGCCAAGCCTGGGGACAAGTTGGAATTGGCGGTGACGGTGGCGGAGGCGGGGCGTTACCGGGTGGTGGCCGCTTTCACCAAGGCGGTGGATTACGGCATCCACCAGTTGCGTTGGGATGGGGAGTTGTTGGGGGGGCCGATCGATTTGTTCAACCGTGGCGTAGTGCCGACGGGTCCGGTGGTGTTGGGGACGCTGGCGGTGTCGGCGGGCGAGCACAAGCTGGGAGTGGAGGTGGTGGGGGCGAACGAGAAGGCGGAGAAGGCCTACATGTTTGGGTTGGATTATGTGAAATTGGAGCCGGTGAGGGAGTGATGGGAAGGGTGGGCTTTGGCGGGGACGGCTGCGCTGGGCTTGGGGTCACTTATTTGGGAGGGTGGGCGGTGGGGAGGCTCGTGGTCGTATTGGCCCTGGCCGCGATGGTGGGCAGCGGCCGCGGGGCAGCGTTGACTTTGAGCGTGGAGGCTCCGGGAGGGCGGGTGGGGTGTTTCGAGGTGATCGAATTTCGGGTGGACGGCGTGGGCTCCGATTCGGCCTTGCCGACGAGGCGGGAGACGGTGGCAGTGGAAGTGAAAGGACCTGACGGGGGTGCGGTCGTCGTGCCGGGGTTTCTCGGGCAGGGTTTCGAGCATGAGTGGGTCGAGGAGGGGGGGCGGCGTCGGGCCTGGATGTACCCGGTGGGGCATCCGGTGTGGCGCGTGCGGTATTGTCCGCCGAGGGTGGGCGGGTATACGGCGACGGCGGTAGTGCGAGGGGGGGGGCGGGAGGACCGTTCCGCCCCCGTGACATTCGAGGGGGTGGCCTCGGCGAATCACGGCTTCGTCCGGGTGAGCGCGCGCGATCCGCGGTTCTTCGAATACACGGACGGGACGCCGTTTTTTGCGATCGGGCAGAATCTGGCGTTTGTGGGAGAAGGCCAGTATGTGACGTTGGCGCGGGCGGAGGCGATTGTCGGCCGGTTGGGGGCGCAGGGGGCGAATTGGGTGCGGGTGTGGGCGGGGTGCGAGGATTGGGCGATGGGGTTGGAGGCGCGGAAGTCGGCTTGGGGGCGGTCGTGGGACTGGCGGCCGCCGATCGTGGAGAGTCCTGGGGGGGTGGTTGGGGAGCGCTGTTTGCTCCTGGCTCCTGGTCGTTCGGTGCTGCGGGTGGATCCATCCCATGCGGTGGCATTGCGGCCGGCCACTCGGTATGTGGTGACGGCGCGGGTCCGGACGGAGCAGGGCGGCACGGTGCGGGTGCTGGTGCAGGGGGGGCGGTCGGAGTCCTGGGGATCAGGAGGAGGGGAGGGTTGGCGGGAGGTGCGGCACGAGTTCACGACGGGTCCGGGCGATCGTTGGCTGCGCGGGATGAGTTGGGAGAGGGAGGGGTCGGGGCGGGCGTGGTTAGCCGGCGTTTCGTTGCGCGAGGTGACGGGCGGCCCGGAGTTGCTTTGGGAGGCGGAAATCGATCGGCCGGTGCGCGGCTTTTACAATCCGGTGGATGCCCACATGTTGGATCGGCTCCTGAGGGTGGCGCAGGCGCAGGGGGTGCATGTGCAGTTGTGTTTGGCCACGCGGGACGTCTACCTGCAGGACCTCAAGGACGAGGGGAGTCTGGCGTATGATCGGGCGATCGGGGATGCCCAGCGCTTGTGGGAGTACGCGGTGGCGCGCTGGGGCGCCTACACCAGCCTGGGGATGTGGGAGTATTGGAACGAGATGGATCCGAATCTGCCCACGGACCGGTTTTATCGCGAGGTGGGCGAGGCGTTGACGCGACGGGATCCGTATGGGCATCTCCGCAGCACGAGCACCTGGGGGCCTTCCGCCAAGGACGCGCGCCACCCGGAGCTGGACGTCGCGGACGCGCATTTTTATTTGCGCCCGCCGGATCGGCCGCGGTTGCGGGACGAGGTGGAGGCGGTGCTGGAGCGGGCGGCGTGGTTGCGTCGGGTGGCTCCGGCCAAGCCGGCCATCCTGGGCGAATTCGGCTTGGCCGACGAGCAGTGGCGACCGACGGCGGAAATGCGTCGTCGTCGCGAGGTGATCGATTTCAAGCATGGCTTGTGGGCCTCGGCGTTGTCGGGGTTATCGGGGACGGCGCTGTTCTGGTGGTGGGACCAATTGGATCCGTGCGATCACTATCCGCTCTACCGGCCGCTGAGTCAGTTTGTGGCGGACGTGCCATGGACGAGCGGGGACGTGCGGGCGTTGACTGGCGTGGTGGATGACGAGCGGGTGCGGGTGGTGGGGTTAAGGGCACAGGAGCGGCTTTGGCTGTGGTTTTTCCATCGGGCGGCGTCCTGGGACCAGGTGGTAGTGCAAGGGTCGGCGCCGTCGGCGCGCGAGGGCGTGTCGTTTCTGGTCGAGGATTATCCGGAGGGGGAGGTGCGGGTGCAGTGGGTGGATACGGGGTCGGGCCGGGAGCTGCGGGGGGATTTGGTGACGGTGGGGAAGGGCGGGTTAAGGATCGAGGTCCCGGCGTTCTCGACCGATGTGGCGGCGAAGGTGTTCCGCTAGCCAGCGTCCTTCGCACCCGCTTCCCATGAACCGTCCCCCTCACCCTGTCTCTCTCCTCAACCCTTGATAGCGAAGCGGTGGAGGGGGTTGGGGAGGGGGAGAAAGGGAGAGGGGAGAGGTAAGTGGTTCAGGGGGTCAATGTGCGGTGGCGCAGCAGTTCTCATTTTGAAATTCGGACGGCCCCTCACCCGGCCTTTGGCCACCCTCTCCCCGCGCCTTTTATAGCGGAAGGCAGCCGAGGCGCGGGGAGAGGGAAGGGGAGAGGGGGACTTCTTTTTTCAAAACGAGAATTGCTGGCGGTGGCGGTTTCCGGGTTGATTGTGGCCGGGGCAGGGGACTAGGTTGCCGGCATGTTTGGCGTGACGATCAAGGAGTTGGCTCGAGCGGAGTCGCTGGGGGCGCGGGTGGCGCCGCTGGGGGTGGCGAAAGCCGGGGGTTCAGGGAGGTTAGGCACGTGACGACGTGGCTGGGGCGTTTTCGGGGTTCGCACAGTTTCCGGACGTTTGTGACGGCGCTGATGTTGGCGTTGGTGACGGGGACGGTGGCGGTGTTGTTGTTATTGGCGGGTCATTTTCAGCGGCGGGGGATTTTGGCGTTGGTGGACGAGGTTGCGGATCAGACGTTAGGGCGGGTGGAGTTGCGGGTGGAGCAGATGTTGGGCGAGGCGTTGCTGTTGAACCGTCAGGCGATTCGGTTGATGGGGACGGATGCGAACGTTCCCGGGTTTATCGAGCGATGGGGGGATTACTTCGCGAAGTCGTTGGAGGCGTTCGAGGGGATCACGCAGGTCGGGTTGGGGTTGGAGGCGACGGGGGAGTATGTGATGGCGCGGCGGATGCCGGGGGGCGGCATCGAGATTCGCGAGAACGTCGTCGAGGCAGGCGGAGGGCGGGTGATTCGGGTCTGGCGTTGGGGCGGGGCGGGGCGGGAGCGGGTGGGGGTGGAGGCATGGGATGGGTATGATCCGCGGACGCGTCCGTATTACGGGGTTGCGCGGGCTCGGGGGGCGAGCGGGTGGACGGAGACGTATCGTTTTTGGGATCGGGCGGGGGAGGCGCCGCGGTTGGGGGTGTCCTTTGCGACGCCGTGGCGGGCGTCGGACGGTCGGTTGCTGGGGGTGTTGAATGGTGATTTTGACTTGCGCGAGCTGTGCCGTTTTTTGGGGGAGTTGGATGCGGAGATGTCCGGCTATCCGCTGATTGTGGAGCATCGGCGGGAGCGGGGGCCGCGGTTGATTGCGCATCCGCGGCCCGACTGCATGATTCGGCCTGGGGGGACGGAGTTGGCGGAGAGCCTGGGGGAGGTATTGGATCCGGTGGTGGTGGCGTATGTGGCGGAGGAGATGGCGGCGGGAGGGCGGCCGTCCGGGGATGGGAGAGTGGGCCGATTCGAGGTGGAGGGCCGGCCTTATTTGGGGGCGCATCATCGGTTGCGCGGGGCGGATCAGCCTCCGTGGTCGATTGCGTTGGTGATCGAGGCGGATGCGGTGTTGGGGGATGTGCGGCGGACGTTTTGGTGGAGTGTGGTGGCGGCGGGGGGGTGTTTGCTGGCGGCGTGGGTGGCGGTGGTGTGGCTGGCGCGGCGGATTGCGCGACCGTTGCAGGACTTGACCCGCGAGGCCCGCTCGATCGGCGAGTTGCAGTTCGACGATGCCCCGGTTCGGCGGAGTCCGATTCGGGAGGTGGGGCAGTTGGCGGCGTCGATGGGGGAGATGAAGGCGAGTCTGCGTTCGTTTCGGAAGTATGTGCCGGCGGATTTGGTGCACCAGTTGGTGGCGACGGGGTTGGAGGCTAGATTAGGGGGGCGCCAGGCGGGGTTGACGTTGTTCTTTTCGGACATCGCGGGCTTCACGGCCATCTCCGAGAGTCATCCCCCGCAGCAGGTCGTGGAGTGGTTGGGGGACTATCTGGCCGTGCTGAGCGGGGTGATTCACGAGCATGGGGGAACGGTGGACAAGTTTATCGGGGATGGGGTGATGGCGTTCTGGGGGGCGCCGCAGCCGCATGCTGGCCACGCGGAGGCGGCGTGTCGGGCGGCCTGGGAGGTGCAGCGGAGGCTGGCTGAGTTGGAGCCGCGCTGGGTGGCGGCGGGGCGGCCGCGGCTTCCCACCCGGATTGGGTTGCACACGGGCGAGGCGGTGGTGGGCAACATTGGCAGCGAGGAGCGGATGAATTACACGGTGATTGGCGATGCGGTGAACGTGGCGAGTCGGATGGAGGGGTTGAACAAGGCGTTTGGGACGCAGGTTCTGCTCACCGAGGCGACGTGCGCAGGGGCGGGTTCGTCGATTCTGGCGCGGCCGGTGAGCCGGGTGTTGGTGCATGGAAAGGCGCGGAGCGTGCTGGTATTCGAGTTGATGGCGGTGGCGGGGAGGGTCTCGGCGGGGCAGGTGGAGAAGGCGGCGCGGACGGTGGAGGCATTTGGGGCTTGGGAGCGGGGCGAGTTGCGGCGGGCGTGGGAGCTCTATGAGGCCTTATGGCGCGAGGATCCCAGGGATGGCGTGGCCCGGGCGCAGTTGAAGCGGTGCGAGGAATCACTGGGGACGGGTCTGGAGTCGGCTACGGAGATCATTCACCGAGTTGACCGCTGAGGAACCACGTGCCGGGTCGTTGGGGGCCCGGGGGAGGGGGTGCGAGACCAGGGGCGTGGAGGAAGACGCGGGAGAAACGCCGTGGGCGCGGCGGGTCACGGTCCGACCACGACCCGGAAGTAGTCGGCGCCGAGAGGGTTGACGGTGACGATTTCGGTCTGGTCGGTTCCGTCGCCGAGGTGAGCGGGGCCGACCGGGGTCCAGGAGGGCGGGGCGAGTTGGGGTGTGTGTTCGAGTTGGTAGGGGCGTCCGTCCGGGGCGGTATTCCAGGCGATCTGGGCGGTGGGGAGGGAGAGGGTGAAGCGGAGGACGGGAAGGGTTGGGGTGGCGAGCTGCCAGGCATGGATCAGGCCGGAGACGAGTTCGGGATCGCCGTTGTGTTCGAGGTAGAAGAGGGTTTGGAGTTCGGGGGCGAAGGCGATGGCGCCGGACTCCGGGGCTTCGGGGGAGGCGCGGCGGGAGAACTGCTGGGTGTCGAATACGAGGTAGGGTTGTGGTTCCCAGGCGGCTTTCTCTCCGCGGGCGACGGCGGCGAGGTCTTCGGGGTTATAGAGGAGGAGGCCGTTGCGCCATTCGGTGCAGGAGCCGCCCTTGTAGCCGAAGGGGGGTTCGGGGATGTCGTAGGCGGCGTGGCTGTTGCCGAGGGAATCGCCGTACCAGACGTCACCGACCGTGCGTCGGGCGGAGAAGGCGAGGGCGGCTTTGGGGCCTGCGGAGATCCAGGCGGCGCCTTCGGCGGTGGCGTCGAGGCGCCAGTTGAGGACGCGGTGCTCGGTTTCGGCGATGAAGGCGTAGCGGAGGAGGAGGGTGACGGGGAGGGCGGCGCCTGGGGGCGGGAGGGCGCCGGATTCCCAGGGGGCGAAGGCATAGAGGGTGGGGCCGGCGGAGTTCTCCAATCCACCGCTGAGGATGGTATTGCCGGCCAGGAGGGAGCGTCCGCCCAGGTGGAGGTTGGCCCAATCGGCGGGGAGGGCGGCGAGATAACGGCTGATGAGGCCTGGGTAGAGGTTGTTGGGGGGGAGGGCGCCCAGGAACCAGGCGCCCTGTCCCTCGGTGAGATCGAGGTCGAACCAGCCATGGGAGGGGGCGGCGGGGTCGGTGGCGTAGAAGTTGCAGACGCTGTAGTAGAGGCGTGCGGGCACGCCGTGGGCGGCGGGGTGGTAGGCAAGGCCGGCCACTTTCATGTCGGAGCCCCCGGAGGGCGTGGATGATCCGTCGTAGATGAGGGGCCAGAGGTTCGTGTTTGGTTGGAGGGTGCGGGCGGTGGGGAGGGAAGCGGGATCGAGAGCAAGGCTTGGGATGGGGATGTTCAGTTCGGCGATCCCCGAGCGCAGGGAGGTGAAGCCATACAGCGAGCCGGGCAATTCGAGCGCAGGGTCGTGCCCGGGATTGCCAGTGGGACAGTAGGTCAATCCCTCGGCCGCATAGGCCCAGTCTTCGTTGGGCGTCGAGGGAAGGCGGAACGTGCCGAGGTAGCGGAAGTCGGTCCACGGATTGGGGAGGCGGGTGGAGGACCAGGGTGGGGTGCGGATAGTGACTGGGGGCGAGAGGGGGCTTTCGTTACCGAAGCGCGAGGAGCGGCGGTCGCCTTGAGGGTAGAGGCCGTAGGGAGCGCGGTCGACGGCGCTGACGTGGTAGGTGTAGGTGGTGTTGGGGGCGACGTTCAGGTCCACGTAATAGAGGTTCGTGCCCAGGTGTCCGACCATGGCGGGGTCTACCAGGTCGTAGAGGGCTTCGTTTCGGTAGATGAAATACCGGCTGATGCCTTCAGGGTGGGGTGCGGGGTCAGTGGAAGGCAGCCAGGTGAGGCGCACGAGGTTCTGGCCGACGTGGCTGGTGGTGGCGAACGGCTCGGCGCGGAGGGCGACGGGGGGGGTGGGCGGGGTGAGGTCGCACTCGTCGGAGATTTCGATGCGGAGGAGGACGAGGTGCGGGTCGTTGTAGGGTAGGCTGACGTTGACGAGAGTGTGGGCGCCCTGGGCGGGGGGCCCGCCGATGGCGTTGACCATGGCGTCGTTCGAGATGTAATAGCTGAGTTCGAAGACCGTGTGAGGGGGGACCCACGATCCCTCCGGTTCGTAGTCGAGGTTGTGGAGGGTGTACCAAGGCAGGTCAGGTTCGGCAGGGTCGGGGGTGTCCGGATCGGCGAAGCTGACCCGGGCGGCGGGGTAGATGTATTCGTCGGAGCGGTTATAGAAGGCGACGACGATTTTCTGGCCGACGGCGAACGAGATGGGGGTGGAGCCGCGCACGCCGTAGAAGGTGGGTTGGGCTTCGGTCAACCCAGGCACGCAGGCGAGGCCGGCGTGGGCGGGGTCGCCGTCTGGATCAACATACGCGGTCCGCGTGGGGTGGCGCAGGATTTCGTTCCAGCCGGGGTAGGGCAGGGCGGTGGCGGCCCCGCTGGGACCGAATTGGACGAGCGTCCAGTGGGCTGGCCAAGCGGCGGAGGTGGACAAGAAGGCGGCGGCGAGGAGGGCAGCCGGGAGAGCCAGGGGCGGGCGAGGTGGGGGGGGGGCCAAGCGGGGGCGGGAAAGCGAGGAGTGCATGGGGACCTCCGGGAGGTTGCTTGTTATGAAAAGCGTTTTGGGTCATCTGCAGCCTGCGCCTTGGGGGCCGCCGATGCAAGGGGAATGGCCGCCCGGCGATTCTCATCATTTTGAAACTCGGATGGCCCCTTTCCATGAACCGTCGCCCCTCACCCCGCCTGCGCGGCCGAAGCCGCTTCGGCGCGGCGAAGGCCCGTCCCTCCCCCCAACCGTTTCCAGCGCAGCGATGACTCAGGTTGGGGGGAGGGAGATAGGGAGAGGGGCAATCGCTTGGGTTCAGGGGTTCGATGCGGGAAGCCCTGGTGGGGACAATTCTCTCCCCGCCCCGTTTATACCAGAAGGCACCCGAGGCGCAGGGAGAGGGGGACTCCCTTGTTCAAAACGAGAACTGCTGATCCACATCGAATCGTCGTTGCGCGGCGGTGAGAGGCGGGGCAGTCTAGGGGGGTTGTCGTGAATATGAAACTCATACGAACCGGGACCGAGGGCAGACGCTGGCGGTGGGCGTTCACGCTGATCGAGTTATTGGTGGTGATTGCGATCATAGCGATCCTGGCGGGGATGTTGTTGCCGGCGCTTTCGATGGCGAAGGACAAGGGGATTCGGGCTTACTGTGTGGGGAACTATCGGCAGTTGGGTTTGGCCATGCACATGTATGCGAACGACAACAACGACTTCCTGCCGCATCCGGGGTGGGGGAACGACTATCCTTGTTGGCTTTACACTCCGCGGTCGGGGTCGCCGCCGCCGTTGAACATGACGAACCTGGATGCGGGGCATGGGACCGGGCAAATTTGGCCGCAGGTTAAGAATTACAAGGTCTATTATTGCCCCAAGGACAAAACGAACGCGGCGACCAATCCGTATTATGCGCGGCGTCAGAACAAGTTTTCGACCTACATTGTGAACGGGGCGGTGAACGGGTATGGGGCGTTGGGGGCTAAGAGCTACAAGCTGACGGCGTTTCGGCCGAACGCCTACATGATGTGGGAGCCGGACGAGCCGAACTACTACAAGTTCTATCCGGGGCAGAGTTGTTACAACGATGCGAGCAGCTTTCCTTCACAGGGGGCGGGGCGTGGGCGGCTGCAGGGCCCGCGGGGGGGGCGCATGCTGGCGGTGGACGGGCATGTGGATTCCATGAAGTACGAGGAATTCAACCGGGAGCGCTTACGGTATCCGGGGCTGTTGCACTGTGTGCCGGGGAGCGCGACGGGGGATTAGGGGATGTTGGTCTGGCCAAGTGGGTGAGGGCTTCGATGGGGGGGGCGTCGAAGGGGGGAGGGGACTCCTGGTTCCAGGAGGGGGATGGAGGTTGCGGATCCACGCGTCGGGAGTCGGATTGATCCTGGCATTCTGGCTGCTGCGCTGGCGGGTGCGGTTTGCGGAAGGCATTCGATCGTGGACGAGACTGTTCTTCTAGCATAGTCAGAGCCTTCCGCGAAGTTCACGGCCGCAGGCGACACAACCAACAACGAACG
Organism: uncultured Verrucomicrobiota bacterium; assembly: GCA_964629545.1. Classification (GTDB taxonomy): domain Bacteria; phylum Verrucomicrobiota; class Verrucomicrobiia; order Limisphaerales; family CAZVRY01; genus CAZVRY01. Next base: position 21,468 of record CAZVRY010000096.1, read on the forward strand.
AGAGCGTATGCAGATCAAGAATCAGCGGAAGTCAGGTTTCACCCTGGTGGAAATCATGATTGTGGTGGCCATCATTGGGCTGTTGGCGGCGATTGCGATTCCGAACTTCGTTCGGGCTCGCACGACGGCGCAGAAGAATGCTTGCATCAACAACTTGCGTCAGATTGACGGGGCGAAGGAGCAATGGGCGCTGGAGAACAAGAAGGTGACGGGCGACTCGGTGGCGGACGGCGATGTGACGCCGTACTTGAAGGGGAACGTGATGCCGTCGTGTCCGTCGAGCGGCGCCTACACCGCCAACGCCGTGGGCACCTCTCCCGCTTGCAGCAAGTCTGCCGACGGTCACACGCTCTAAGGGCGGACGGGAGCCAGAGCTTGACAGCGAGGCAGGCTTGGATGCATGCATCCAAGCCTGTCCTGTTTCGAGATTGCTGTGCCTCAAGTCGAGTATGAGAAGACGCCCAAGCCGTGGTGGTTTCACGCTGGTGGAGATCATGATCGTCATCGCGATCATCGGCCTGCTGGCCGTGATGGCGATTCCGAACTTTTTGAAGCACCGGATGTATGCGCAGAAGCAGGTCTGCGTGCAGAACTTGAGCAAGATCGAGTCGGCCAAGCAGCAATGGGGTTTGGAGACGGGCAAGACGGATGGGGACATCCCTGTGTCGAGCGACCTCTACGGTCCGAGCACGTATTTGAAGATCGAGCCGATCTGTCCGGCCTCGGGGATTTACAGTATTAATGCGATTGGGACGAACGCGACCTGTTCGATCGCGGGACACACGTTGTAGCAGACAGGGACACCGCCCTGCTCAGGGTGAGGGGTGACCGTTCATGGGCAGAATTCCCCGATCGGAATCGCGCCTTGAACCCATGAACCGCTTACGTTTCCCCTCTCCCTTTCTCCCTCCCCCCAACCTGAGTCATCGCTTCGCTGGAAACGGTTGGGGGGAGGGACGGGGTGAGGGGTGACGGTTCATGGAGAGCTTCCAAGTCGAACGAACCGACGCGCATGGGGACCATGAACCGTCCCACGTCGCGTGCTCCTCTTCCATGACTCCCTCGCCCCCGCCAAACGGGGGAGAGGGTCGGGGCGAGGGGGACCGGTTCATGGGTAGCCTCCAAGTCGAACGAACCGACGCGCATGGGGACCATGAA
>CAZVRY010000097.1:0-22507 GCA_964629545.1 uncultured Verrucomicrobiota bacterium
CGCCACCTGCGCCTGCCGGCCCCGTTGCCGGCTTTCGACCTCACCCGCCGACCTCTAGATCCTGTTCCCTCGCCACTCCCGGGCGGAATCTCTCTACGAACCTGGCACCTAGTTCGGGAATTTCTCTGCGAACCTGTCACCTCGTTGGCGCCCAGCCGGCCAACTTCGACTTTGAACCTGTCACCTTTCCGTCACCCTGCTGCCCAACATTCAAGCTCTCCACGAACGGTCTCAAATCATAAATCAGAATTCATAAGTCATAAGTCCCCTCCCACCCGTTGATCCCTGGATCAAGTCCACCGCCGGCGTCCGAGCGACCTCTCCCCGCGAACCTGTCACCCTGTTATCCCCGCACCAGCCCGCCTCCACGTTGAACCTGTCACCTGGGTGATGTGCGGCTCGGGTCAGAGCGAGCGTGGTGGCTGGGCGGCTCAAAGCGCGGTCACTTCGATCCAGGTTTGGATTTGCGTTCCCGTCTGTGCGCAGCGGACGACGAGTTGGTGGCGGCCCTCGACCAGGCAAGCGAACGGGCCGTGCGGTCCGAGGCCGCAGGCGAGCGAATCGCTGCGCCAAGTGACGGTTGCGGGGGCCTCGGCTTGGAGCGGGATTCGGCGGCTGCTGGCGGGGAGGTCCGGATCGATGAAGAAGACGGTGCCCGGCAATGGGGAGACCAACCGCACGGGCGGCGAGGTTTCTGCGGCCACCGCGCGCCCGGCCAGCCAGTTGTCGCTGCTGGCCAGCCAGGGGCCGTACTCCGCGGGCAACCGCACGCGGCCTTGCGCGTCGTAATCGTCGGCGCACTCGGAGGGTGGCAGGATCCGGTTGAGGAACTTCTCCCGCGCTCCCTCGCGCGCCTCGTGGGCGAGCCGCTTGCCCGTGATCGGATGCACCCGCCGTTCCACGATGTTCGTCGGACGCGCGTACCAGGTGGTGGGGTAGCGTTGGTGCAGGTGCTCGAAGATCTCATGCAAGATGGGGGCGGCGCCGCTGACGCCGGAGACGCGCTCCATCGGCGTGCCGTCGAAGTTGCCCACCCACACGCCCACGGTGAACTCCGGCGTATAGCCGAGAGCCCAGTTGTCGCGGAAGTCCGAACTGGTGCCGGTTTTGCAGGCGACGGGAAAGTCGAAGCGCAGGTTCGAGTCCGTGCCAAAGGCGAGTGCGCGGGCATCGTTGTCGCTGAGGATGTCTGCGATCAGCCAAGCGGCCTCGGGGGCGAAGACCCGCACCGGGGATTGGGCACGGGGCACGAAGGCGAATGGTTGGAACTCGCCCAGGCGGGCCAGGCAGGCGTAGGCATTGGCCAGGTCCAGGAGGCGCACTTCGGCGTTGCCGAGGGTGAGGCCCAAGCCGTAATGGTCGGCGGACTCGGTCAAGGTGGTGAAGCCGCAGGCGCGCAGGCGTCGCAGGAGCACGTCCGGTCCCCCGATGGAGGCGAGCACCTTAACCGCGGCGAGGTTGAGCGAGCCGGCCAGCGCCAGCCGGTAGCGCATCGGGCCGTAGCACCGGTGGTTGTAGTTGACCGGCGCGTAGATGCCTGTCGAGGTGGCAAACTGCGATGGCAGGTCGGCCACCACGCTGGCGGGGGTGGCGCCTTGCTCGAAGGCGAGCAGGTAGGTGAACGGTTTGAGGGTGGATCCGGCCGAGCGCCGGGCCCAGGCGCCGTTGACCTGGCCGGCCTCCGGCGACAGGAAATCTTCGGACCCGACCAGCGCCAGGATCCCGCCGGTTCCATTGTCGAGCACGACGCAGGCTGCTTGGCTGACGTGGTGCGCGCGCAGGCGGAGGATGTGGTGGCGGATGGAGCGTTGGACGAACCGGTTCAGTTGGAGGTCGAGACTGGTGCGCCGGCGTGGGGGATCCGTGCTCGGGTTCGAACCTCCGGTCTGGGCCGGCGGGGCGTCGAAGCGGCTCTCATGATCGAGGAGCATCTGGACGAAGTGCGGCGCCGCGAAGGTGCGGCCCGGGCTGGCGAAGCGGAGGGGTTCCTGTTGGGCGCGGTCTCGTTCGGACGCCGTGAGCCAACCGTTGGTTTCCATGCGTTCGAGGATCCACCGCTGCCGTTTTAGGGCGCGTTCGCGGTGGCGGAGAGGGTTGAGCCGGCTTGGGGCCTGGGGCAACCCCGCGAGGAGGGCGCTTTCGGCCACGCTGAGGTCGCGCAACGGCTTGCCGAAGTAGAACCGCGCGGCGGCGGCACAACCCTGGTTGAGGTTCCCGTAGGCAACGCGGTTTAGGTACTCGGTGAGGATGCGCGGTTTGCTCCAGACCTGTTCCAGCCGCAGCGCCTGCGCGGCCTCGATGACTTTGGTCGGCAGCGTGCGCGGCCGCGGCTGGGTTTGCTTGATCAGTTGCTGGGTAATGGTCGAACCGCCGGAGACCACCCGGCGATGCCGGAGAGAATCCACTGCCGCCCGCAGCGAGGCTCGCCAGTCCACGCCGGCGTGCTGCCAAAAGCGTTTGTCCTCGGCGGCGAGGGTGGCGGCGACCAGCGACGGCGGGAGGTCGGCGAAGGCGGCGCGTTGGGAAAACTGGCCTTCGTTCGTGGGCACGGTTCGCAGCGGGCGGTCTGCGCGGTCCAGGAGTTCGAGGCTGGGTGTGGGCGGCGCGAACAAGCCCTCGGGCAGAGGAACCAGGGGCAGGGCGAGCCAGCCGGCGAGAGCGAGCCCCGCCAGGACCAGCACAGCGCCGCGGAGGCATCGCAACGCTCGGGCCAATGCGGCCCGCCGCGGAGTCTGATGGCGGAGTGATCCGCGCCTGGGGTGGTCGTCCCGGGTGCTCGGGAACGGCATCCGGTTCATGGCGTTTGGTTCCACGGGTGAGCGGTCACGGTGATGGTTTCGCTCAGGCCGAACCGCTCCGGGTGGTACATTTCCTCCACTTTGGCGGCCGGCGCCGTGGCGGTGCCCGCGGCGCGCACGCGCGCCAGGTAGCGCAGGGTGTAGCACCCGGGCTCGAGGTGATCGCGGAAGAACAGCGCACGGTCCGCGCGCAGTTCGCGGAAATCGCTGAACCAGGGAAGACCGGCGTTGGCCAGGCCGGGCACCGGGCGGGTTTCCTGGGACTTGAACTCCGGGTTGACCGCTTCGAACAGGGCCGGCAGCGGATCCTCCACCGCGACGTAATGGGCGGTTTGGTGCGCCTGAATGTCCAGCGTCACCAGCACCCGGTCGCCCACCCGCAAGTCCGCCACGTCGCGCGGATGGCCGTCGTCGTCCAGCTTCGCATAGCCCCGGCGGATGGCATAACCGCGGTCCTGGCGAGGGGGCAGGGGCACGGGCGAGCGCGACTCGACAATCACTTGCGTGTAGAGGCGACGCTGCGCGGGGTTGGCAAGTTCGAGCGGGGAGGCGCGATTCTGATCCGACAACCGCCAGCGGCTTTCGAGGCGGGTCGGTGCTGCTCCGAGTTGATAGGGTTGGGTCTGGCCGGCCCAGGTCAGGGTGCCGTGGGCCGGGGTCAACGCGCCTTCGACCCGGCGGGCGTAATCGGTGAGCGCATAGACGCCCCAGGCGTCGGCCTGGGTGGTGCCCCAGTGGGCGCGCGATCGGCGACGCATCAGTTCGGCGGTCAGCACGTCCACGCGCGGGTCGGCGGGGCGGAAGCGGCTCCAGGCGAGCAGTTGCACGGCCAGCGCGCGGGCCTCGTTGCCGAACCCGTCGTCACTGGCCGGTGCTGGGCCGGTGGGGGTGAGGAGTTCCTGGATCATGGATGCCGGGCCTTGGCTTTCGAGGATGGCCAGCGCGAGCAGGGCCCGGTTTTCCGCGGACAGTTGGGCGCGCATTTTGAAGAGGAGTTCGTGGTAAGCCGGCTCGCTGCGTCCGGCCAGGGCCAGGGTGTAAAGTGCGAGGCATCGGGCGGAGACGTCGCGGCGGGCGTCCGCGCTCCCGCGGAGTTGCTCGGCCAGGTACTGGCACAGAATGCCGAAGGGCTCGGAGGGCACGGTGAATCCCGCTTGGCGTGCGAGGGCGAGGACCATGCCGCCATAGGCGCTGCCCCAGAGCGTGGGTGTGCTCCCGCCGGGCCAATACGTCAGGCCGCCTTGGGCGTGCCGCATGGAGGCCAGGCGGCGAATGCCCGTGCGGATCGCCGAGTCGGCCTCGGCCGGGGTCTGGTTCAAGGGCGGGCCGGCCTGGGGCAGGTCGCGGAGGACGATCCACGGCAGCAGGCTGGAGCTGCACTGTTCCAGGCAGCCGTAGGGGTAGGTGAGCAGGTGCGAGATGGCTTCGCGGAGTTCGAGCAGGCGCGTGTTGGCGATGTGGGCGGTGACGGTGCCCTGGCCTGCGAGCAAGGCGGGATTGGCGTCAGCGAGCAGGTTGGCCGTCGAATCCTCGATCCGGGCCAGGTAGATTTCGCGCCATTGGGGAGCGAGATGCCCGATGTTCAGGGTGGATTGAACGGAGTCGGTGAAGGCCCGGGTTTCCGCGTCGTGGGTGCCGGGTTGGGCGGCGTGGCCCGGTTCCGCAAAGCGCGCGTTCCACGTCCACTTCGCCTCGCCCGGCTCGGTCACAGTCAGCGGCAGATCGAGCGTCCCGCTGGAATGCGCCTGGACCGTCACGTGGCGGACCAGGACGGCGTTGGTGGGGGTGGGGGCGTCCAGGAGGCCGGGTTCTCGGGTGGGGGTTGGCGTGGCCTTGCCGTCGAGGCGCAGGGTCACGGCAATGGCGCCGGGCGTTTCCGTCTGGTTGTGGACGACGGCCCGGGCGACGATCCGGTCGGTGACATTGGCGAAGCGGGGCAGGGCTGGCTCGATCATCAGCGGCTTCCGGATCTCGAAGTGCGACTGTCCGCTGCCAAAGCGGCTGTCGTGCGTGTGCGCGACCGCGACGACGCGATAGCGCGTCAGGCTATCCGGCGCTGGGAAGCGTGCGAGGACGCGTCCGGCCGCATCGGTTGCCAGGGCGGCCTGCCAGAAGGCGCAGGGGAGAAAGTCCTGGCGCAGCCGTTCTCGTCCGCCTCCGCCGACCAGGTATCCCTTGTTGGCGAAGACCAGACGTTCCGGGTCTTCGGGCAGAAGTCCGGACAGGCTGAGGCCGGCGTTCACCGCGAGCGCGCGCGGGCGGTTGAAGAAGGCGTTGGGATCGGGGGTGTCGTAGCCGGTGAGGCTGAGGATGCCGTCATCGACTGCGTAGAGGGTGACTTCGGCCCCGGGCACGGGTTGACCGGCGGCGTCGCTCACGGCGGCGATGGTTTGGACCGGTTGGCCGGGCTGGTAGCGCGGCGCGTCTGCGGTCACCGTGACCTGCAGTTTCGTCCTGGGGTTATCGACGAGGAGTTGGCAGTAACCGAGGCGGTCTTCGGGCAGCTTGTTCCGCTTCGGACTGTGGGCGGCTCCGCGGACGAGCAGGACGGAGACCCACACGTTCGGTGCGTCGGTTTCCTCGATCGGCACGACGATGGAGGCGGCGTTGCCGTGCAACTCGGTCAGGAACGTCCGAAGCACGGTGTCGCGTTCGATGGTGACGAGCGCCTGTCCGTCGAAGGGACTTTTGACGAGCAGGGTGGCGCGGTCGCCGGGGTGGTAGCTGGTTTGGTCGGGAATGAGCTCGAGCTGCGCGTCGTTGCGGTAATCCCAGGCCAGCTCTCCGGCCCCCACCAGGTAGAGTTGGGTGACGGTGACCACCTCGTGCCCGCCGCGGTCGCGGGCGCGGGCTTCGAGGAGGTAGGCGCCCGGTTCCGGGAGGGTGAGGTGGTCGGGCGTCTGGTCGGGACGGAGCGCCCACTTGATCCCGGCCTTTTCGAACGGGAGGGTGTGCACCTGCTGGGTGAGGACGTTCGAGGCGTGCAGTTCGCTGCGGTAGGTCTTCGTGCGGCCCGCGCCCTGCAGCGCCACGGTCTCATACTCGAGGCGTTGGACCGTGAGGGTCACGGCCACGGGTTGCGGGAGCGGTCGGCCCGCGGGATCGAGGGCAACGATCTCGAGCGGCAGCCGTTCGCCGGCCCGGGCCACTTGGCGGAGCCGTTTCACCCCGAGATAGAATTCCGAGCTGTCCCGGGTGAAGTCCACCGCGCGGGCGATCGTTTGCTGGTTGAGGTCGGTGATCTCGACGCGGAGATGCACGGAGCGAGGCTGGGGGGCAGTCGGGTTCAGCGGCACGTCCGGCGCGATCACCAGGTTGGTGGAGAGCGATTCGTCGCCGTGGGCGCTGAACGCGGACCGGTTGCGGCCCAGCTTCTCGTCCAGATACGGAGTGCAGAATTCAAAGTCCTCGAAGCCCTCCGGCGCGAAGCCGGCGTCGGCCGCTTCCAGCGACCAGTGGACCTTTGCCCGCGTGAGCGGCGCGCCCAGGTAATAGGAGGCCGCGACCGGGATGCGCACCGGTTCGGAGGCGGGCACGGAGGCGCGGGCGCCGAGGGTTACGTTGAAGGCGTTGGGGACGAAGTCCTGCACGCTGAGAGTGTGGTCATGCTGGCGGGTGCCGAGGGTCAGGCCGACCCTGTAGGTCCCGCGCACGCCTTCTGGCAGGGGCAGCGAGAGGGCGAACGAGCCCGCCGGGCTGACGGTGAGGTTGGTTTCGAGGACGGGCTCGTCCATGGGATCGATGAGGCGGAGCGTGCCTTGAAGACCGGCGGGGATGACGAAGCCGTGGCTGGAGTGGTCGCGCACGATGCCTTTCAAATGGACGGTCTCCCCGGGTCGGTAGACGGGGCGGTCGGTGAAGCACATGAGGGTAGGCGGGGTTTCCTCGGCGGGTTCGCGGTCATACCGCACGCCATAGTTCCAGAGGTGGACCGGGTGGTCGGCCAGGCGCTCGGCGTGGAGATCGGCGCCGGATTGCGCGAGGACCCAAACGGCGTTGGTGGACCCCGGCAGGCGCGCCAGGCCTTGGGCGTCTGTCGTCCGCTCGGCGAGCGGTTCGTTCTCGTCCGTCAGCAGGCGCACCGCCGCGTTGGGAACCGGCTGACCGGTGGTATGCGAGAAGACGAAGACCACTGCATCCGCTTTGGAGAGCTTCCAGTACAAGCCGAGGTCCGTGAGTTGGACCAGGGCCTGCGTGCCGAGGGTGGCGCGTTTCCGCGGCTCCTCCGGGCGGCGCTCCGCGGCCAGGAAGACCGCGCCCGGCTGGTGGGGGCCGAGGATGTGGTCCCAGCGGAGGGCGAGGCGTTGAGGGGTGTCCACGGGATGATCCAGGAGATAATTCGTCTCGTAGATCGTGCGGCCGGGCACTGCCCGGAAATCGACGCCGCGAAACGGCTCCGCGGCGTCCCAGTCGCCATCCGTTTGCTTTTCATAGCTGCGGAAGCCGCGCAGGGCATGGATGAGCGTGGCCGGATCGAGTCGCTTGGCCCGGACGCGGATCGATTCGGTGTTGACGGTGAGCAGTTCGAGTTCGCGCCGGCCGCCGAGGATCTGGCTGGTCTGGACCGCCGGGAAGTAGAGCCGTGGGGGGAGGGGTGTGAAGTGGAGTTGGGTGGTGTAGGTTTGCGGGAGCGTGAAGCCTTCCCAGGACGGAAACCCGGCGCGCACGGTGAGGGTGTAGCGGGTCTTGAGGTCGAAGGTGCCGCGCAGGTCGACGGTGCTCCAGCCGGCATCGAAGGTGAGATTGGTGGGGGTCGGCGTCAGGGTCACCCAGGCGTGCAGGTTCGAGCGCACCAGGTTCGGCGCCAGTCTCTTGTTGAACCAGACGGCGATGTGCTTGCCGTCCTGGATGCCGTTGTGGGCGTGGGCGTGGCGGACCTCGAACGGCACCACGGACCCGATCTTGAACTCGTGGCGGCCCGGCAATCGCAAGGCGTGGTCGGTGCTGGGCAGGCCCGGCTTGACCACCAACCTCCAGTCCTTGCCGAACGGCAGATCGGATTCCGGCAGGACCACCAGGCGGTTTTGATGGCCGGCGGGGGCGTCGGAACCGGTCGTGGGGCGAGCCGTCTCCGCCCAAGTCAGCCCCCTGCGGGGCGACCGGCGCCAGGTCGGGAAGAAGTCGTCGACGTTCGTGGCCTGCTGAACGGCGGCCGCCATCCGTTGCCCCGCCGCATCGCGGAATTCGAGGTAGGGCCGGGCCGCCCCGGCGCGCACGTTGGCGTTGAACCACAGCTTGACCACGGGCCGCGGCGGCGCGGAGTTGGGCCCGGACTCTCGCGCCGAAGCCTCGAAGACCTCGAAGTCGGGGGTGCGCAGCCTGCGCTGCAGGCGGGCCACGAGGGGAGCGTCCGCCGCCGTCCGCAAGCCCTGGCGAAGCTTAAGTTGGTACTCCCGGCCCAGGGCGAGCGGTTCTTCCGGGGTGAAGACCCCGCTCCGCTGGCTAAGCCAGACGAACCGGCCTCGGAGCGGCGGTTCGAGCACCAACGGCGAACGCTCCGCCGCCATGCCGACCTGTTCGGCCGTCACCATGCCCTCGTCAAACCGCAATTCGAAGGTGGTGGTGGCGGCCGGCGTTTCGGGGTTCAGAACGAGGTGGATGCCTTGGGACACGTCCCTCGGCGGGCCACAGGCGGCGAACACCAGCGCGCTCAGGGCCAGGGTGACGCCCAGCGAGGCGCGCCGCGGACCCGAGCCCCAGGCACCGGTGCGGTCACCGGTCCGCCTGTCGGGTCCGAGTCCCGGTGCCTCGCTCTGCGGATCCTTGGAACCGGGATCGGGAGCGGTTCCCGACTTGAGCGGTTCGCGCCGGCTTTCGGGTTTCGAGTAATCTCGGGAGCCGAGGGGAGGGGAACCATCCCAGGTCTGGCCACTCGGGAACTCAGCCACAACTTCCATGATGAACACCTGCAAAGCTGGACCGTGCCGAGATCGAGTCAAGGGCTTTCGCGCACCGCATCGCTTCGCACCTTGGCTGGAGCCGCGGAGGACGCGGATTGCGCGGAGAGTGAGGTCCTTGCGACGATGATTGGCCGGGGGCGATGCTTGAGGTTCTGTCGATGACCCCCAGAAAGGATGCGGTTGCCGATCCTGGCCTGTGGGCCATCCGCGGCATTCGCGGTGGTTCCCGTGCTTTGGCGGCAGGGTGGCAGGGAAGTGGTGGCTGGAGACGGAATTGAACCGCCGACACAAGGATTTTCAGTCCTCTGCTCTACCGACTGAGCTATCCAGCCGACCGTGGCAGCGGCGATTCAAGACTCCCGTTGATCCTTTTGGCAAGGGATATTTCCTCGTTCTTCCAGGTGCGGGTGCCTCGCCAGGGTGCGGGAACGCGGATCGCCGCCGTTGCACGGGCTCCAGCGGCCACGTCGCGAGGTGCGGCTGAGGACCAAAGACCAAGGGGCCGGAGGTTGGCACCCCAGCCGCACCCTGGCGGAAAGCGCCCGAAGTCAGGTCGTCGCCCAGAGGGGACGGGGTCGGGAGAGAAGCCGTGGAAGCCTTGCTTCTTTCGCGCCCAAGTCGGACCTTTCGCCGCAGGGTCAAGGCCCTGTGTAGCGGTTGCGTAACATCCTCTCCCAGAGCCGGATGTAATCTTCTGCGGACCGAAACAGCGGGCGCAAGTCGCGCCGATCCAGCCCGCAGTTTTTGAGGTCCTGGAGGAAGTCCGGCAGCAAACCGTAGTGGGCCAACCCGTCGAGATTGAAATCCCACTCCTTCACGTAAGGCCGGTTAGGATCCGCGTCCAGGATGCAGGACTGGGTGCAGCGCCGCAGGGGCACGTTGCCCCCGTTCATGTCGGTCCACTTGCTCCAGATCGGCCGCAACCGGGCCATGATTGCCCCCACCCGGGCCGCATCGCCCGGGCGGGGCTCGAGCCCGTTCCGCACGTAATACCCTGCCCGGATTTCGTGCGGGGCGTCCCCGGGAATGATCGGCAGGTTCGCCAACGCGACCGCCAGTTCCCCGTCGTCGCGCGCGCGCAAGCCCCGGCAGACATGCCGAATGCGCTCGGTTCGCGGTCCCGGATAGGCGCCTCCGTCGGGATCCGCCCCGGCCTGGAACATGGCCATTGCTTCCCAATACTCCCGCTCCTCCCCGCTATAGAAATCGCCATCCCCGGGCGGTTGGAAGCGGTGCTCGCGGTAATCGCGAATGGGCTCTGCGTAGCGCACTCCGTTGGTCTGACGGGCGAGGTATTCGCGAGCCAACCCCTTCCGCACCGAGTCGTGCTTGAGCGGGAAGAGCGCCTTCATCCCAAACCTCGGTCCCACACCATGCACCAGCCCGAAATCGGTGCTCAGGGCCAGGTTGGTGCCCCCGAACTTCTCCAACGCGTAGAGGTAAACCTGCGCGTAGGACTTGGCCGAGCCCGGGGCGTCGTTCGCCACTTTCTCGCCCCAGGCGCGCATGTCCTTCGCCAACGTAATCGGACTGACCATCCCGCCCATCCGGGTCAACCGCGCCACCACCGACGGCACGAGGTCGCCCTCGCTCGGCAGCTTGCCTCGCTCGGAAGTCTCCCCCGGTCCCCAGGCCAGCTCGCTGAAACCCGAATGACCTGAGATCGGGGGATACGACTGCGCCTCCAACATGTCCAGGACGTCCTGCTTCATCAGCACCCCCATGTGATCGACATCGATGATCACGCCGCGACGCATCAGCTCACGGATCAACATCCGCCCCGCCGGCTGCAGCGCGCGGGCATTGATGTGCGGTCCCGCCGGATAGCCGGGCGCCGCTCGGAAGGCGGCTACGCCAAGGAAGAACGTGCCCACCTGCAAACCGGTTTCCGCCTCGAACCTCCAGTGGATGGGATCCGCGATGCCCGCCGCCGCTGGGTTCACCACTTGAGGATAGGTTTCCGCGTTTAGCCAATAGCTGTTGTAGAACCACAGCGAGTTATACATGGCGAACCCGCCGTAAACGTTGTCCGCGAAATGGACCGGGAACACATGCCGCACCCCAAGAGTGGTGTAGGCGTGGTCCAGTTCGGCCCTTAGCGAATCCAGGCTGATGTCCCGAGCGTGCCGGCCCAGGAACATCTGGTCCTGCTCGATGCCCAGGACCACCGCCAGTTTGCCCCGGTGGATGATCTCCCGCGCCCGCCGCGGATCGAGCGCCAGCTCCATGAAATCCGCATTACGTTCCACCATGGTGCGAATCGCCTGCAATTGCCGCTCCGCCACCGGCACGTCGTCCTTGGCCTGGTTGTCGGAGAAATTGATGTCGGCCAGCAGCCGGTTGTGCACCGCCATCGCCACCATCAAACGCAACCCGCCCTGCCACGCCCGCCGGATCCAATCGATGTACATCTGCTGATGCACCCCCTGTTCCAGCACGGTTGGCCAGCCGTCGAAACCGTATTCGTAACCGCCCGTCCGATGCCCAAACCCGCCGGTGAACTGCTCCATCAGGATCGAGGGCGCGCAGAAGAAGATGGGCGCGCAGCCATTCGCCCCGTTCACGCCATGCGCGTGTTCACAAGAGCGCAACGCCTCGGCCGCCCCGCCCGGCGCCCAGGCCTGGCCCGCCAAGAGCCTCCCGCCAAAGCCCAAGTGCGCCGCCGGATGCGTGTGCGTGTCGGCGAATCCCCACACCGGCGCGTCCTGATCCCGATAAACCCCGCCCGCCTCGATCCAACTCGGCCGGGGATCCGCGTCCAGAAAACGGATGTCGTCCACCTGCACGTGCCCATCCTCTACGTCATCCACCACCGCGATCTTCGCCAACCGCCCCACAAACTGACTCAAATCCGCCCACGCTCGCCGGAACAATTCGTCGTCCCGCTCGTGCACCGCCCCCAGCCAGACTCTGAAGTAGCCCGCTTCAACTTCGGCATACTCCGCCACCCACCGCGCCCGCTCGGCCGCGTCCGTCGGTTGCACCCAGCACTCGATGCGCGGCGAACGATCCCCGGGACGCCCGGTCGCCACCCGGCCGCCAAGCAACACGCTCAGCCACGGCTGCGTGAGGCGAAACCGCCTCGACACCGCCCGCCCCACGCGCACGTCCAACGCCCGCGGATCGGCCAGCAAGGGCGAGTCCGGCTCCGGGTGCTCCTGCCCGCTCGACAGCCAGTAATCTCCATGATGCCCCACATCGACCGTCGTATCCCAATAATCGCCTCCCACCGTGTCCCGAATGGTCGGCGGACCCGCCTGCGACCGGAGAAACGCCTCCCCATAGACTGGCTGATTTGCGAATGCCTGCCCCGTGACCACCCAGCCCAGCAGTCCATGCTCGAAGTCCCAGTTCGACCCCGCGTCGGCCGCCGCCGCCACCCGGTAAAACAAGGATGGATGCAAGGTGACGGACGCGCTCAACTCCGCGAGGCCCGCTTGCGCACGCGGACGTTCGACCCCCACCGCTTCCCAGGCGCCAGGTTCGAGCCGTTCCGCACTTTCCAACAGGTATTGCTGATGCTCCGCCACCGGGAACTCCACCTGCAATCGGCCGCCCTCGTCGAACCGCGCCGCGAGCGGTGGCGGCTCGGGGTCTGCTCCGCCCGGCGCCCTCACCACCAAAGGAACAGGGCTCTCCGCCCAACCGTCCTCGGTCAGCACCCCCACCGGCCCGCTCGCCACTCCCGCCGGAATCGTCATCGCCAGCTCCTCGCTGCCCAGCGGTTGGAATGGCACCAGCACCCCTCCCACCCTGACTTCCTTCGCCCGCCCCAACCCCGGACCGCGCACGCGCACGGACTTGCCCGGCGACGTCCTCCAATCCGAGTACTCGCCAATGGCCGGGATCGGTGGCGTCGTCACCACCCCGAACGCTTGGCTGCTTGCCGCCACTCCGGCCTCTGTCGTCACCACGACGGGTCCCGTCACCGCGCCCTCGGGCACGGTTGCCTCTAACGTGGCTGCATCCACCCTTTGAAACGCCGCTGCCACGCCGCCAAACGTCACTCGCTCCACCGCCTCGAACGTTGCCCCACGTATGGTCACGCGCGTCCCCACTTCCCCCGCCACGGGTTCCACTCCCATCACCACCGGCGACGTCCCCGCCACCGTCACTTCGAAAGGTTCGGCCGTCTTCAGCACGCCTTGCCCATGGGCCAATTCGAACGCCCCCGTTAGCGCGTCGGTCGGCACCACCCCGAAGAGCCGGTCCCCTGGCAACAGCTTGAACTCCATGGGCACCCCGGCCAACCGAATCTCGGTCACCGCCCCCAAACCTGCCCCGCTCAGAGTCACCGACGTGCCTGCCGGGCCGGCTGCGGGGAAGAATGACTTCAGGACTGGCACCTCCGGCCGCACCCCGGGGCGAAACCAGTCCGCGCTCTCGGCTTTGCCCTCGGCGGTCCACACGGCGACCGGCCCCTCCACCGCCGCCTCCGGGACGACCACCTGGAGCTCCCCCGTCGGCAACCGCTCGAACGTTGCCGCCTGCCCCCCCACCGCCACCGCCCGCGTGCTCTCGAGCCCGGTCCCCACCACCACGATCGTCTCCCCCGCCAAGGCACTCGTCGGTGAGAAACCCAACACCACCGGGGCGGTTTCTTCCAGCCGGCTCAAGGACAGGTTGTCGATCGCCACGTAACTCGTCGTTCCCGCCGTATCGCTGCGCGGGATCAGGAAGACGTACTTGTAGTCCGCCGCGTTCGCCGGGGTCGTGAAGGTCACGCTCGAAACCACCCAAGCCCCCGTCTCGGCCGTCCCGGGCAGCGCAGCCACTCGCACCACGCTCGGATCCCCAATGCTCGGCGCCTTCGCCAACGCCAAATCCCAGCCCCCGGGGTTATTCGGGAAGTTCTGCGAATTCAGCAGCGCCGCCGACCAGCGGAACGCCGTGCCCCCGGGAAGGGTGAGCGCCTGCCCCAACGCCTCCTGCGACGACAAGAAGTCCGCCCCTGCCACCCAGCGCTTCCCTTCCGCGCCGCTCCGACCCGCAAAATGTCCATAATCTCCCGCCGCCAACCCGAAATCCCCGCCCGGCCCGTAGGAGTCCGCCCCGGGGATGATGTCCGAGACATCGAGCCAGTCCGACGGTGGAATCCCCTGATCCAACTGGGAACCGTCGCTGCTGGGCGTGACCTCGAAGCTGGGATTCAGGAACTGTTGCCCGTGCGCGTCCGCCAGGCTGATCCACACGACCGCTGCGGCCGCCGCGCCTCGCAGCAGGGCGCGAACCCTGCATGAGAAAAGAGATGTCATGCTAACGTCCGTGATGATGTTGCTGGAGGCAGGCTGGCAAAACCCGGCCTCCGCGTAAAGAAACTAATGGCAATGTGTTCAATCGCTAATCAATGGTGGGCGATCTGGCGAGGGCCAAATGTAACAATTGCGGGGTTGATCTGGGGCCCGCTTGGGTCAGTCTCTGGAGTCGCGGCATTGGGCTGTCCGCTGGGCATGAAGTCACCACGTCTGGTTAGGGAATGGAAGTCGGCTACGCTTTCGTTGTTGGGCCGGGTGCCGGGTTTGGTCCGTGCGTGTCGGCGCCATGCGTCGGCGAAGGCGGTGCATGACTTGCGCGTGACCCTGCGCCGTTTGCGCTTGCTGTTGCGGTTGGGGCGTTCTCTGGTGGACGAGGGCGCGGTGGCGGCGTTCGTGGCGTGGTCGCGACGGACGTGCGAGGCGGCGGGGCCGCTGCGCGATGATGATGTGGTGCTGGAGTGGCTGGCGGGGAAAGGGGAGATGGGGAAAGGGCCGGTGACGGACGCGATTCAGGGTCATCGGGACCGGGCGGCGGCCGGGTTTCGACGGCGGTTGCGTCCGGGGCCGGGCGGGATGGGGCGCCGGGTGAATCGAGTGGCGGAAGGTCGCAAGGAGGAGACGCGGTTGCGGAAGCGTTTGGTGAAGCGGTTGGGGTCGTGGCGGGAGGTGTTGCGGGGGCAAGGGCCGCGGTTTTTCCGGTTGTCGGAGGAGGCGCAGCATGAGGTCCGTCGGCGGCTGCGGCAGTGGCGGTATGCGCGGGAGTTGGAGGGGCGGTGGGGGCGGGAGGCGGGGGATCCGACACTGAAGGGGCTGCTGCGGTTGCAGGAGGCGATGGGGGAGTGGCAGAACTTGAAGCTGGTGGAGCGGCGGTTGGGGGGGGCGGGGGCGGGGTTGCGCAAGGGGCTGCGGGCGTCGTGGCGGCGGGAGTTGGCCGGTTGGCGGGGGCGGGTGCGGAAGCGGCTTGGGCGGGCGGTCAGTTAGGAGTTAAGATTTCTGATTTCTGATTTCTGATTTCTGAATTGGGTGGGGGACAGCAATTCTCATTTTGAAAGACGGAGTCCCCCTCTCCCGGGCTTCCTCCCCCCAACCTGAGGCAGCGCTGCGCTGGCAACGGTTGGGGGGAGGGACGGGCCTTCGCCGCGCCGAGGCGGCTTCGGCCGCGCAGGCGGGGTGAGGGGACGGTTCATGGTGAGCTTGGACCTCCGTATTTCTGACGCGCATGGGGACCATGAACCGTCCCACGTCGCGTCCTCCCCTTCCATGACTCCCTCGCCCCCGCCAAACGGGGGAGAGGGTCGGGGTGGGCCATGGTTCATGGAGAGGGTGGCTAGAGGCCGGGTGAGGGGCGGTCCGAGTTTCAAAATGAGAATTGCCGGGTGTGGGCGGTTCGGGCTGGCGTGGCGGGCGGATGGGGTGGTAAGGGAGTGGGATGCTTAAACGGACACCTTTGTGGGCGGCGCATCAGCGGTTGGGGGGGCGGTTGATCGAGTTTGGCGGCTGGGAGATGCCGGTTCAGTATACGGGGATTGTGGACGAGCATTTGGCGGTGCGGCGCGCGGCGGGACTGTTCGACATTGCGCACATGGGGGAGGTGGAGGGGGCGGGGGCAGGGGCGTTGGAGTTCCTGAATCGGATGGTGACGAACGATGTGCGTCGGTTGGCGGTGGGGCAGGCGCAGTATGCGTTGTTGTGCAACGAGCGGGGCGGGGTGGTGGACGATCTGTATGTTTACCGGACAGGGGAGAGCGATTATTTGCTGATCGTGAACGCCTCGCGGGTGGAGGTGGATTTCGCCTGGCTGCAGCGCGCGTGTCCTGCGGACGGCACGGTGGCCTTGCGGAATCGGTCGGGGGAGTTGGGGGCATTGGCGTTGCAGGGGCCGAGGTCGCCCGAGTGTTTGGCGGCGGTGCTGCCGGGGGCTTCGACTGGGGGGACGGCGGTCGAGGGCGTGGCGGGGTTGCGCAAGAACGAGATTGGGCAGTTTGGCTGGATGGGCCGGCCGGTGTGGGTGGCGCGGACGGGCTATACGGGGGAGGACGGGTTCGAGTTGGTGGCGTCGAGCGAGCTGTTGGATTCGCTGTGGGAGGGGTTGCTGGGTCATGGGCGGGCGCAGGGGTTGAAGCCGTGCGGGTTGGGGGCGCGGGACACGCTGCGGACGGAGGTATGCTATCCGTTGTATGGACATGAGTTGGATGAGAACACGACGCCGCTGGAGGCGGGTCTGGGGTTTTTTGTGGCGCTGGAGAAGGGCGAGTTTGTTGGCCGGGGGTCACTGATGGCGCAGAAGGCGGCGGGGGTGACGCGGCGGTGCGTGGCGTTGCGGATGGCGGAGAAGTCGCCGCCGCCGCGACCGCAGTATCCGGTGTGGTCAACGGGGGAGGGGGCGGGGCCGGTGGGGGTGGTGGTGAGCGGGACGCAGAGTCCGTCATTGAGTGTGGGGATTGGGCTGGCTTATGTGCCGGTGGCGCAGGCGAAGGTGGGGACGGGGTTGGGGGTGGAGGTTCGGGGGCGCCGGTTTGGGGCGGAGGTGGTGGCGAAGCCCTTCTACCGCAAGGGCTAGAATCCTTGCCGCCCAGAACTTGATCAGATCAAGTCAAGCTCTCGTCCCGTCCCTCCTGCCGGCAAGGATTCTACAGAGCGAGGCGTGGAGATTGGGGTCCAGACGGCGAAGGCGCGTTGCACGAAAATGGGGGCCGGAGCGGGTCTGAGGTCACGCCTCGCTAGGAGTTGGGGTTTTGCCTTGAGGCTTGAGGTCTACCAGGCCTCGCTGGTCTTCATCGCCGGGTTGGAACCGCTTCTCCGGCGATTGCCTGAAGGGGAAGTTTTGGCTTTGCAGTTTGGGGGGTGCTGGCCAGACTGGGGGCGGTTGATGCGTTGAGAATGAGACTAAAGCGTATGAGCAACGTTCCGGCGGGATTGAGGTATACGAAGTCGCACGAGTGGGTGCGGGTGGAGGAGGGCGTGGCGACGGTGGGGATCACGGACCATGCGCAGCACGAGTTAACGGACGTGGTGTTTGTGGAGGTGCCGTCGGTGGGGAGGGTGGTCAAGGCGGGGGAGGCGTGCGCGGTGGTGGAGTCGGTGAAGACGGCGAGCGACATTTACGCGCCGGTGGCCGGGGAGGTGGTGGCGGCGAACGGGGCGGTGGTGCAGAATCCGGCGTTGGCGAACACGGATCCTTACGGGGAGGGCTGGTTTTTCCGAGTGAAACTAGCGGCGGCGGGGGAACCGGAGGGCCTGATGGACGCCGAGGCTTACCGGGGTCATATCGGCGGGTGACGGAGCGGGCAGACGAGGAGAGAGACGGGGGGGCACTGGGCGTGCGGTGGGTGGACGGGGTTGGCGGAGGGGGTGGCGGGCGGGGTTATTTGGAGGAGAACTGGTCCTCCTTGTTTTTGAAGAGGAGGTTGAAGGTGGTGAGGGCGCCGTAGCAGCGGGAGATGTATTGCTGCATTTCGACTTTGTCGCCGTCGGAGAGGGTGGGGTGGGCGTTGATTTTCTGTTCGAGGACGCGGAGTTGGTTGCGGAGGCCGACGATTTTGTGGAAGAACTGTTCGAGGGGGAGTTCTTTGGTTTGGAGGGTGGGGTCGGCGGGGTGGAGGACGAGGCGGCCTTTATGCCAGCGGGGACCCAGTTGTTCGATGGTTTGGTGAGGGGATTCGAGTCCGAGTTCGGCGATGGTGTCTTGGAGGACAGAGCGGACGAATTTGCCGAGGGGGATATCGGCGTCGCCGAGTTTGACGGTGGGTTCTGGGACGGAGAGGTCGGCGAGTTCGGGGTCGACGGTGCGGAGGGTATTGCCGAAGCGGATTTCGGCGGCGGAGCCGACGAGGCGTTCGACGGTGCCTTCGCCGTGGTGGGGGTGGGTGACGCGGAGGCCGACTTTGAGGAGGTTGAATTTCATGGTCAGTCTTCGGAGAAGAGGTAAGCGAGGTCGTCCTGGGTGAGGCTGCGGGCGAAGCCTTCTTCGCCGAGGACGTCGGAGATGGTGCGGGCCTTGCGTTGTTGGAGTTCCCAGATTTTCTCTTCGACGGTGCCTGGGGCGATGAGGCGGTAGGCGATGACGGTGCGGGTTTGGCCGATGCGATGGGAGCGGTCGATGGCTTGGGCTTCGACGGCTGGGTTCCACCAGGGGTCGTAGAGGACGACGTAGCTGGCGGTGGTGAGGTTAAGGCCGGTGCCGGCGGCGCGGAGGCTGAGGAGGAAGACGCCGGGGTTGGGGTCGGCTTGGAAGGCGTTGACGACTTCCTGGCGTTGTTTGGTTTCGCCGGTGAGGATATGGGTGGGGATCCCGCGTTGGAGGCATTCGGATTCGAGGAGGCGGAGCATCTGGACGAACTGGCTGAAGAGGAGGACTTTTTGGCCTTCGGCGAGGAGGGGTTCGAGGAGTTCGAAGAGGGTTTCGGTTTTGCCGGAGACGGAGTCGTTGCCGACGAGGGTGGGGTGGCAGCAGATTTGGCGGAGGCGGGTGAGGGCAGCGAGGACGTGCATTTTGGAGCGGGCGACGCCTTTGGTGGCGACGGCTTGCATGACCTGGTCGCGGCTGCGGCGGAGTTCGGCGAGGTAGAGTTTGCGTTGTTCTTCGCCGAGTTCGCAATCGCGGCGTTCCTCGATGCGGTCGGGGAGGTCTTGGGCGACTTGTTTTTTGAGGCGCCGGAGCATGAGGGGGCGGAGGCGGGCGGCGAGGCGGCGGCGGGCGACTTTTTGTTGCCAGTCGGCGTCGTCGCCTTTGGGTTGGTAGTTATCGACGAACTGTTGTTGGTTGCCGAGGTAGCCGGGTTGGACGAAGTCCATGATACTCCAGAGGTCGAGGAGGCGGTTTTCGAGGGGGGTGCCGGTGAGGGCGAGGCGGAGGTCGGCCTGGAGTTGTTTCACGGACTGGGTGATTTGGGCGGAGGGGTTTTTGATGAACTGGGCTTCGTCGAGGATGATGGCGCGGAACTCGAATTTTTGGAGTTCTTCCCAATCGCGGCGGAGGAGGGCGTAGTTGGTGACGATGAGGTCGTGTTGGGGGATTTGTTTGCGGAGGGTATGGCGGGCGGCGCCGGATTGGAGGACGAGGACTTGGAGGTGGGGGGTGAAGCGTTCGGCTTCGCGGCGCCAGTTATGGAGGACGGAGGCTGGGCAGATGACGAGGGCGGGGCGGTGTTGTTTATGCGAGGCTTTGAGCCAGGCGAGCCAGGAGAGGGTTTGGAGGGTTTTGCCGAGGCCCATGTCGTCGGCGAGGATCCCGCCGAGTTTGGCTTGGGCGAGGTGGCAGAGGAAGTCGAAGCCGGATTTCTGGTAGGGGCGGAGTTCGGCTTGGACGGACTGGGGGAGGTCGAAGGGTTGGACGGCGGTGAAGGAGGCGAGGCGTTGGCGGAGTTGGCGGGCGGCGGGGGTATTGCCGAAGCCGGCGAGGGCCTCTTCGTCGAGTTGGGAGGCGTGGAGGAGGCCGACTTTTTGGGGGAGGGCGCTGAGGCTATCGAGGCCGAGGTCGGCCATGGTTTCCTGGGCTTGGCGGACGGCGGAGGCATCGAGTTCGACCCAGCCGCTATCGGGGAGTTTGACGAAGCGTCCGGTGGCGGTGGCGAGTTGTTCGAGGTCGGCGGCGGTGAGGCGCATGCCTTCCTGTTCCCACTCGGCGGAGACGGAGAGCCAGTCGATGCCGCTGCCTTGGAGGATGATTTTGGGGCGGAGGCGGCGTGGGGCGAGGAAGAGGCGTTGGAAGGCGGGGTTGCCGAGGTAATCGGCGTTCTGGGGGCGGTCGGGCCAGGCCTGGGCGAGGTTATTGAGGAAGGACTCGTTGGCGTCGCCGATCCAGAGGCCGGGTTCCGGGGTGAACCAGTCGAGGCGTCGGAGCCAGAGGGTGGCGGGTTCGAGGCGGGGATCGTCGAGGAGGTGGGGCTTATCGGTGGGGCGGTTGGCGGGGGCCGGGGGCTGCCATTCGTGGCCGTTCCACTGCCAGGCGCTCTCGTCCCGTTCGCTGTAGGCGAGGAGGCGGAGGCGGACGGTGTCGTCGCAGACCTCGAAGAGGAACTGGGGTTTGCCGGTATGGACGATGCAGAGGTCGTTCCAGTCGGCGCCGGCGCCGTGGGCGTTGCGGCGGAGGTGCGTGAGGAGGCGATGGCTGAGTTTCGTGACGGGGAGGGAGGGGTGGGCGGACCAGAAGTTGAGGAGGACGGCGGGGGGCGGGTTGCGGACGATATAGACGGTGGATTCGACGAGGGCGAGGGCGGGGGTGCCGCCGAAGAAGCGGGTGGCGGCGAGGGGGTGGGCGGTGCCGTCGGGGGTTTGGAGTTGGTGGGTGAAGGTCAGTTCGTGTTCTTGTTTTTGGAGGGAGGGGATGAGTTCGGCGACCTGGCCGAGGAAGCGGAGCGGGGCGATGGCGCCGGCGAGTTCGAGTCGGCTGCCGTGGCCCCACCGGGCGAGCCATTGGAGGAGGTCGTGCCCGCTGAGGACGATCGGTTCGCCGTCGCCGGCACGGTCGGCCCAGTGGTCGGCGAGCCACTGGATGAAGGTCCAGTCTTCTTGGGGGAAGAGTTCTTGTTCGTGGGCGGCGCGGGTGGTGAGTTCGATGAGTTCGGCGGCGGAGCGTTCTTTCTCGCCGGTGCGAGGGCGGTGGAGGAAGAGGGTGATGGCGAGGGCGTGGAGGCCGGTGGTTTCGGGGATCAGCTTGGGGTGGGCGACGACGCGGAGGGCGGCGCGTGGGGAATCGAGGTGGGTGGGGGTGGGGGGTAGGATCCAGTTCTCGAGTTCCTGGACGAACCGTTGTTCCTCTTCGGCGGCTTCGATGACGGCGAAGCGGTCGAAGTTGGCGTGGCTGAGGAGTTCGGTAGGGAGGGGGCGGCTGGCGCGGACGAAGAGGAGGGCGAGTTCTTCGAGGCGGTCTTTGCCGGTGGCGGCGAGGAGGCGGGGCCACCAGTCCTGGACGGTGAAGTCCTTGCGGGAGAGTTGGAGGCGTTCGAAGTAATCTTCGAGGAGGAGCCAAGCCCGCTGGGAGTCCGCGCATTCGGAGAACAGGCGGAGCAGGTCGCTGCGTTCGGCGACGGCCGATTTAGAGTCCGAGAGTTCGCGGCGGAGGTCGGCGAAGGCGCCGTAGGTCTGGGAGATGACCTTGTGGTGGGCGTCGTATTTGGTGACGGCGCCGCGGGCGGGCGGGTTGGTTTTGCGGACAGGGCGAACCATGCGTTGTGGAGACTAAACCATTAGACTCTCCATCTCCGCACGGAGAGCGCAGGCTGGTCAATAAGAAAGGCGGGCTTTTTTGGTCCTCTCCGCTCATGGGGCGGGGCGGGGCCACCAGGAGGAGTCGGTGCGGGCGTGGTGGAGGACGTGGTGGAGGCGTTCGACGAGGTCGGGGTGTTGGGCGGCGAGGTCGGTCTGTTCGGCGGGGTCGGTGCGGAGGTTATAGAGTTCGAGGGGTTGGCCGGCGGGGCGGACGGCTTTCCAGTCGCCGAGGCGGGCGGCCTGGTGGAAGCCCTTTTCGTGGAACTCCCAGTAGAGCGTCTCGTGGAGGTTGGTTTGCTTTTGCCCGAGGAGGAGGGGCAGGACGGAGAAGCCGTCGAGTCCTGGCGGGGGTTGGGTGCCGGCGATCTGGGCGGCGGTGGGGAGGAAGTCCTGGAACCCCCAGACGAAGTCGCTGACCTGGCCGGGGGCGATGCGACCGGGCCAGTGGACGATCATGGGGACGCGGATGCCGCCTTCGTAGAGGGCGCGTTTGATGCCGCGGAGGGGGCCGGAGCTTTGGAAGAAGGCGGGGTCGTTGCCGCCTTCGCGGTGGGGCCCGTTGTCACTGGAGAAGAAGGTGACCGTGTTGCGGTCCATGTTGAGTTGGCGGAGGTGGTCGAGGATGACGCCGACGTCGCGGTCGAGGCGGGTGATCATGGCGGCCTTGTTCCGTTCTGGTTCAGGCCAGGGCTCGTGGGAGTAGGGAGCATCGGAGGGCACCTCCATGCCTTTGTTTTTCAGTTCGTTATTGGCGTGGGGGATGGTGTAGGCGAGGTAGAGGAAGAAGGGTTCAAGGTAGCTGCGGCGGATGAAGTTGGTGGCGGTGCGGGTGAAGAGGTCGTGGACGTATTGGCCTTTGGCGCCGCCGGCGTTGGCCTGGCAGATCCACTTGCGATCGTTGCGCCACAAATACTCCGGGTAATAGTTGTGGGCGAGGGTTTGGTCGAGGAATCCGAACCACTCTTTGAAGCCCTGGCGGTTGGGATGGCCGGTGCTCCCTTCCAGGCCGAGGCCCCACTTGCCGATGCCCGCCGTGATGTAGCCGGCGCGGCCGAGGACCTCCGCGACCGTGATGTCCTCATCCAGGAGCGGATGCTTGGAGTTGCCGCGGATGCGGGTATGGCCGGTGTGGAGACCGGTCAGGAGGACGGAGCGGGAGGGGGCGCAGACGGTGCTGCCAGCGTAGCACTGGGTGAAACGCATGCCTTCGGAGGCGAGCCGATCGAGATTCGGGGTCTTGATCTTCTTCTGCCCGTAGCACCCGAGGTCGCCGTAGCCGAGGTCGTCGGCGAGGATGAAGATGATGTTGGGCTGGTTGGGGTGACGGACGGGGAGGGCCCGGGCT
>CAZVRY010000098.1:0-22359 GCA_964629545.1 uncultured Verrucomicrobiota bacterium
AGACCCGCTCCGGCCCCCATTTTCGTGCAACGCGCCTTCGCCGTCTGGACCCCATTCTCCACGCCTCGCTCTGTAGAATCCTTGCCGGCAGGAGGGACGAGAACTTGACTTGATCTGATCAAGTTTTGGGCGGCAAGGATTCTAGTGGAATGCGCCGCCATCGAGATCCTCCCTGCCCTTTTCGAGGAGATTCTCATCCCTCCGACCGTTCATCGCGAGCTGCGACATGAGAAGGCCCCTTCCCGAGTGCGGGCCTGGGCCCAGTCCCTTCCCGCGTGGGTAAAGCTCCAGGCGCCCGCGGTTGTGGATCACTCCCTGAATGTCGATCAAGGCGAGAAGGAGGCCATCTGCCTCGCTCGAGAAGTCAAGGCCAGTGCCCATTCTGATCGATGCCCGAAAGGGCCGAGCCGAAGCGGTGCGATGTGGAATGCGCCTCGCCGGCACGACCGGCTTGCTGGAAGCGGCGGGGGGGCGCGGTCTGCTGGATTTCGCCGTCAGCGTCCAGCGGTTGCGAGAGACCAACGTCCGAATCGACGAGGACCTGCTTCGTTTCGCCCTCGCCCGCAACCGCCGCCGCTATTGCACCAGCAATTGCTCAACAAGAATCCGGAGAGGCGAAGGGGACGCAGGAGAACTCCATCTTCACCCTCACCGTCCGAAGCGAGCCGGGCCAGACCGTCCGGATCGACGCCAACTGCGACCTGATCCACGGGGAACCGGTCGCCACGGTGCCCATCCCCGCCAGCGGCCAAACCCTGATCGACCCGGATGCGACGAGCGAAGGGATGCGGTTCCATCGGGCGGCGGGAACTGGCAGATAGGAGATGGGAGATGGCAGATAGGGGATCGCGGGGCGGGTCTTAACCGCTGATGGACGCTAATGGGCACTGATGGTCGGTTGTTGCCGATTGATCGGGATCGGCGCGGATCGGCGTGATCTGCGGGCTGAATTGGGGCTCGGAGTGCGGAGATCGGAGTGCCTCCTTCGCCCGGGCGGCTCCGAAGGGCGGGTTGCGGGTGGCGGCCTTGGTGCCGTGCTGTGTGCGGGTAGCAGGTCAGTGTGGCGGACGGCACGAAACTGGGCCGCCATGGACGCGGGCGTTTCGCCGTGAACCGCGGGACGCGCAGCCAAGTGTGGGTGCTGTCGTAGGGACAAGCCTTTTCACGTTGGAGCGGTGGGGTTGGACAGCCCGACCGGCGAGGAGTCGGCTGATGGCGGCAGCAGCAGGCAGACGTCAAGCTGTCGATCCGCACCCGCCTTCCATCAGCGTCCATTAGCGGCCATCAGCGGTAGGCCCCGCCCCCCCCAGACACCCAACGCCGCCAGTTCCCCGGTCCCCGAGCTTCGATCTCCCGCCTCCCGCCTCCCAACTCCGAACCTACCGCTAATAAACGCTAATTGACGCTAATCCCCGTCGCAGCCACCGAATCCGGCGAACCCCCAGGAGGTTCTCTGTAATGTCTCGCCGTTTCATCCGTAATGAAATCAACGCCGTTCCCCCACGCCGCAGGGCGCCCGCAACGCAGATGGCACCCAACCCGAGCCCAAGCCCGAGCACCGTTCCTGGTCGGTCTTCTTCTCCTCGGCCTGGTCGGGTCGATTCAAGGTCAGGCCCTCGACGCGGTCGAGTTTCTCTGGCCGGAGATGTCACGCTGGGAGGGGGAAGCAGAGGCCAGCGTGGCGGTAGTGCGCCGGGGGAGCCTCCTCGGGACCGTAACGGTCGACTACACCTGTGTTGACGGCACGGCCACCGCCGGTTCGGATTATGTGCCGACCTCGGGTACCCTGGTCTTCCAGCCGGGGGACTCGATCCGCTTCTTCGGCGTGCCCCTGTTGAACGATGCGTTGGTGGAGGGAGACGTGATCTTAACCGTGAGCCTGAGCTACCCGAGGGGCGCCACGCTGGGAACGGCCTCCACCGCCACCTTGACGATCTACGACGACGAGGGAGTGACGAGGGGGGTCGAATTCTCCCTTTCCACGGCTGCGGTGAACGAGGCTTCTGGCCAAGCCGAGGTGACGGTGATCCGGACCGGCAGCCTCCTCGGGGTGGTCACGGTTGAGTATGCCACGGGGGGTGGCACGGCCACCCCTGGCGAGGATTACACCGCCGTCTCCGGCACCCTGGTCATGGAGCACGGCGAGTCCAGGAAGATTCTCACCGTCCCCATCCTCGACGACTCCCTGTTCGAGGAGAACGAGACGGTCGTGCTGACCCTGACGGATCCCTCCGGCCTCCTTTTGGGCACCACCCAACGGACGGTCCTGCTGACCATCTGCGACGACGAGCGCGGTTTCGAGTTCAGCGTCTCCGCATACGGAGCCCAGGAATCCTCGGGCCGTGCGGAGGTCACCCTGGTGCGCGCCGGCAAATCCCGCCTCCCCGCCAGCGTCCATCTGACCATGGCGGACGGGACTGCGATGGCGGGACTCGACTACGCAGCCACGCACGCCATCATCGCCTTCGAGGCTGGCGAAAGCTCGAAGACGATCGAGATTCCCCTCCTGGACGATGCCTTCGTCGAAGGGGAGGAAACCTGCGCGCTCACGCTGAGCAACCCCTCCGGCTGGCCGCTGGGAACAAGAGTCACCGCCGTTCTGCATATTACCGAGGACGACCGGGGAATCGAGTTCTCGAGCGTTGGCTATAACGCGACTGAAGGGGAAGGCCACGCGGTCGTGACGGTCTCCCGCGCGGGCACCTCCCTTCCGGCCAGCGAGGTGAACTTCACCACGGTTCAAGGCACCGCCCTGGAGGGGGAGGACTTCGTCCGGACTTCGGGGACGCTGCATTTCGAGCCGGGTCAAACCACGCATGTCATCATGATCCCGATCGTCAACGACGCCCGGCCAGAGGCGGTCGATTCCTTCACCGTGGTGCTTAGCGATCCCTCGGGCCTGCTCCTGGGCGCTCGGAGGGAGGCCCTCGTCATGATTGCGGACGACGACCGGGGGATCGAGTTCTCGTTTTCGGCCATGTCCGTATGGGAAACGGCGGGCCAAGCCACGGTGCATGTGTCGCGCGCGGGCAGTCCCTTGGAGGCGGTTGCGGTCGGCTATGCCGTCACCGAGGGATCCGCCAAGGCCGGCCTCGATTACACAGTCGTGGATGGCACCTTGGACTTTGCCATCGGCGAGACCACCAAATCGTTCAACATCACCGTTCTCAACGACGATCTGGTCGAAGGGAACGAGACGATCAACCTCGCGCTGATCGATCCATCCAACCTCTTGCTGGGGGCGCAACGCACCGCGATCTTGCGCATTGACGACGATGACCGAGGGATCGAGTTCGCCAACACGTCCTTCAGCGTTCAGGAGCAGGCCGGCTCCGCCAACCTGACCGTGCGCCGCATCGGCAGCCCTCTCGAAGCCGTCTCCGTTGAATGCGTCATCACGGGCGGTTCGGCGAGCGTTGGCTCCGATTACCTCGCTCCCCCCGCCGCTCTGGAGTTTGCCGCGGGTGAAACGAACAAGACCCTCATCATCCCCATCTTGAACGACGACGTTGTTGAGGGCAACGACACCATCAGCTTTTTGTTGAGGTGCGAGTCCAGTTCCTTGCTGGGGAGTCAGCAGACGGCGATCTTGCGCATTGACGACGACGACCTTGGCATTGAATTCGCCAGCGGGACCTTCAGCGCTTCGGAAGCGGCGGGCGAGTTGATCGTCACCCTGCGACGATCGGGCAGTCCCCTGGAACCGATTTCGGTGAACTGTGTCGTCGCCGGCGGCACCGCCAGCCTGGGGGCGGACTTCACGGCGATGACGCCCACGTTGGACTTCGCGGCGGGTGAGACGAACAAGACCTTCTGGATTCGGCTGGTGGACGATGCCCTGTTCGAAGGGGACGAGACCATCGCACTGAGCTTGGTCTGTTCCGCCGGTCCATTTCTCGGGTCGCGGTCCACCTCGTTATGCACCATCGCGGATGACGACTTTCCGGCGGTGTGGGCCGATACGTTCGAGAACCTGGACGGGTGGATCTCCTTCGGCGATCCGTCGCCGTGCTGGCTTTCGGAGTTCGAGGGACGCCGCGGCGTCTTCGACAACAACGGCGACGATTGGTACGACAGCGGCGCGATCTCCAAGCAGCGGTTCGACTTCTCGAGCGGGTTCGTGATCGAGTCGGAGATCTACCTGGACCTCACCTCGATGGACGGCTTTTGGGCCTGCGCGGTGGCCGGGGTGGCCGATGCTCAACCTGCGGACTGGGGCGGTTACGGGCCCACACTCTTCTTCGGGCTGTGGGGCGTGTGGAATGAGGACGATGGGACGCGCCATGGCGCCCTCTGCGCCAGCTACCCCACCGAGATCGGCACCGAAACCTTCTGGGATCCCCTGGACACGCCCGACGGAAGGACGGTCGGCGACGGTCTGGCCGGGCGTTGGGTCACCTTGACGATCGTCGTATCGCCGGACGGTTTCCCCATGTTCCTGGCCGATGGCGTAGTGTTTTACGAAGGCACCGAGCCCGTTAGCTCCACGCTGCGTTCGCCGGCGAGGCGTTTGTATGCGGGCTCCCGTTCGTCGGGGTGGCCGGGCAAGGCCTATCACGACTCGATCAGTTACTGGAAGGAGGAGCTTTCGACCAGCGAGCCGCCCTCGATGAGGCGGCAGCCGGTGGCGTGCACCAGTTACGCCGGCGGCACCGTGAGTTTCGCGGCGGGCGTCGCCGGCACCCGGCCGCTGGTTTACCAGTGGCTCAGAGACGACGTCTCGCTGGTGGGGGCGACGAACCGGGTGCTGACCCTCACCAACGTGCAGTACGCCGATGCCGGCCGCTACGCGGTCGCCGTCGCCAATGCGTTCGGGGTCGTGCTGAGCGAGGCGGCTGTCCTGACCGTGCGCGAACGGCCGACCCTCGGACAGGCCGTCGAGCAGCCCGGCCTGGCGTGGGTAACGAGTGGGGATCGGGGATGGGAGATAGGGACCGATACCACGCACGACGGGCAGGACGCCGCCTCCAGCGGACGGGTGGGCGACTATGGGAACTCGCGGTTGACGACCACCATGATGGGGCCCGGCCAGCTTGCCTTTTGGTGGAAGGTGGCCTCGGAACCGGACTACGATTACCTGCTCTTCAAGGTCGACGGGGTGGTGCAGCGGGCCATTTCGGGGTCGGTCGACTGGGAGGAGATCACCGTGTGGCTCGGGCCAGGGGCGCATGAGGTCGAGTGGGTCTACACGAAAGACGAGAGCGTCAGTTGGGATCAGGATCGAGGCTGGCTCGACCAGGTGAGGTTCACGGGGTTGGACGTTCCGGCCGTGGTCTCCTGGCCGCCGCCCGGGCAGCCCGCCGCGCGCGTGGCCCTGGTGGGGCAGACGGTCACCTTGGCCGTAGCGGCCTACGGAAAGGCGCCGCTGCAGTATCAATGGCGGAAGGACGGAGGGGACATCCCTGGCGCCACCGGCAGCACGCTCGTCCTGACGGATGTGCAACCGGCGGATGCCGGGGCCTACAGCGCCTTGGTCTCCAACGATCTGGGCTCCGCGACGAGCGAGGAAATCCGGCTGGCGGTCATCGCCTTGGCCAGCCTGGACTTCCGCATCGAGGCCCTCACCACCCAGAACAGCCGGGTGCTCGATCACGACGGTCTCACCGGTGACGATCGCGGTGGGATCGCGCTCTCGACGGAGCGCTTGTTTGTGACCGGCGACGCGGCCACCGCCTCGTTTCATCCGGACGACCTCACGGGGGCCCGGAGTCTCGGGCGGGTCGAGGACGCCATGGTGAGCGATCTGCTCGAGGGGACGCTGTATGCCCTTGGCGCCGAAGGCGCGGCGTTGAGGGGGCCGGGCACCGTGACCGAGTTGCTCGAACTGGATTCGGTTTCCGCCACTCCCACCGGCCGGCGGGTGGCATTGTCATCGGGCATCGACCTGCCCGGCGATTCCGGGGTCTTTGCCGGCTTCGGCCGGGTGGTATTGCATGACGGAAGCCGCTTCTACCAGATCCTCCTGCCCTCGGGTTCCGTCGAGGACCTCGGCCCTCTGCCCAGTCCCGAGCATACGGGTTCCGAGAACTGGGCCTGGTGGGGTGTGGCCGAGTACTTCGACGCAGCCGTGCACGTCGTCTACGTTCGCGATTCCCAGACGATGGTTCGTTGCCGCATCTCGGATGGCAGCATCTCCGTCGTGGCTCAGTTCAGCGACTTGAGCGACATGGCCTCGTTCACGGTGGATCCCTTTCGGCAGCGCTGGTATTTCCACCATGAAGGCGGCAGCCAGTTCGGCGGAGGGGAGGAAACCGTCGGCATGGCCGATGCCGTCATCCGTCTCGATACCGCCGACGCCCCGCCGCAGATCCTCCGACAACCGCAGAGCCAAACCGTGGCGGCCGGGCAGACGGTGACGCTCCGGGTGGCGGCGTTGGCCACGGCGCCGGTGAGTTATCAATGGCGCAAGAATGGCCTCGACCTGGCGGGCGCCACCGATGCCAGCCTCCGCTTGGCCAGCGTCCAACTTGGCGACGCCGGACACTACTCCGTCCTCGTGTCCAATCCGCACGGCAGTGTTCCAAGTGCGGAGGTCACGCTGGCCGTTTTGGACCGGCCCACCCTGGGCGAAGCGCTGAATCAGCCCGGCCTGACGTGGGAGACGTCCGGGAATCGCGGTTGGGAGGTGGCGACGGAGGACAGCCGGGACGGACTGGCCGCGTGGAGCGGGACGGTGGGCCACAACCAATCCTCGCGACTCAGCACGACCGTGACGGGTCCCGGCCTGGTGTCCTTCTGGTGGCGGGTGGACTCGGAGTGGTGGTATGACTTCTTGCGCTTCAGCATGGATGGGGTCGAGCAGGAGGCGATTTCCGGGTGGGCGGACTGGCGATCCTACGCCGCCTGGGTGGGCGAAGGCTCGCATATCCTGGAGTGGGCCTATACGAAGGACGGAAGCGACACGTGGGGCCAGGATCGGGGCTGGCTCGACCAGGTCAGTTTCGTCGGACAAATCCCGGTCCTGCTGACCTCGCCGCAAGGAAGGACCGCTCGCCTCGGGTCGAGGGTCGTGTTCAGGGTCACCGCCCAGGGGACGCCGCCTCTGAGTTATCAATGGCACAAGGACGGGATCGCCATCGCGGAGGCCACCTCGTCCACGTTGACGCTCGAGGCCGTGGGGGAGGCGGACTCTGGCCGGTATTCGGTCGCGGTGAGCAACGCGCAGGGGACCATCGTCAGCACGGAGGCGGTGCTTGTCGTCCTGCCCTTCGCTTACGAGAGGACCGGCTCGACCGTGGCCATCCTTCGTTACCTCGGCGCGGGGGGAGCGGTCGGCATCCCGGCCGCCATCGAAGGGCTGCCGGTCACGAGCATCGACGACCATGCGTTCACGGGCTGCGCGAACGTGACCAGCCTCAGGGTCCCATCGACGGTCGTTCAGATCGGACGCTTCGCTTTCCTGGGCTGCCCCAACCTGGTCTCCGTCGAGGTCGAGCCGGGCAATCCGGTTTACAGCAGTGCGGACGGCGTGCTGTTCAACCGGGAACGGACGGCCCTGCTCCGCGTTCCGGAGGGCAGGACCGGGAGTTATGCAATTCCGGCGGGCGTGACGAGCCTGGAATGGCTCTCCTTCTATGGTTGCACCGGGTTGCGTCAGGTCACCATCCCGGACCGTGTCCGCACGATCGGGTTGGCGGTCTTCGCAGGCTGCACGGGATTAAGTGAGGTCACGATCGGCCGGGGCGTCGGCAGCATCTGGGTGGATGCTTTCGAGCGTTGCCCGAGCCTGAACGCGATCTACTTCCGAGGAAATGCGCCGGCCTCCGCTGGCGACGTGTTCCCCGACGCCAATCCGACGGTTTACTATCTGCCGGGCACATGGGGGTGGGGGAGCACTTACCAGGGACAGCCGACGGCTCCGTGGTATCAGCCCGCGGCGGTGGTCTTGACGAGCGGGGCGCAATTCGGCGGGCAACCGGGAGGATTTGGCTTCGTCATTGCCTGGGCCACCAACACCACCTTCGTGGTCGAGGCATGCACGGACCTGGCCGCGCCGCTCTGGACTCCGGTGGCGACCAACAAGATCGTGGCGGGCCAAGTGCATTTCCTGGATGAGCAATGGACCAACTTCCCCGCCCGGTTCTACCGGGTCCGTTCGCCGTGAAGCGGGTGTCAACACCGAGGCGCGGAGGCGCGGAGGGATGGGGACTGTGTGCCTTGCCGAAGCACCGTGTGTGGTGGGGCGCGGCCCTACTCCTCTGTGTCTCCGCGTCGCTGGGGTTCGTTCCTAGGGCCAGCGAAGCCGGGTCAACGCGCAACGTTCAACCGCGCGAGGACTCTTTCAGAAAGTCGGTAACACGCACCCGCACTTTCCCGTAGAAGGTAAATGAAGCACCACTCTGGGCTTGCCTCGGGCCCGCCGGGTCGACGGGCCGCCGGGCAGGCGCAGAGGGTTGCAGACGCGACAGTTAGACATGCAAGCCCCAATGCCTACGAAGGCCCACATCCTGCAGGATCCCCTCAGACCACTCAGTTGGTTAATGTTCCTCCTCTTGCTCATGTTTGGTTCCGAGTCCGCCCAACCCCGCGCAGCCAGCGTCACCCATTTCTCCGCTACGACCTGCAACGTGAGCGAGGACGTCCCGAGACTGGCCATCGCGGTCCAGAGGACCAACGATCTCGACACGGCGCTGAACGCGGACTCTGGAGCCGCAACAGATTCATCACGAAAGCAGGTAACAAACGTCCACCGTCTCCGTAAATCGCGATGAAGGACAAGCTCTGGCTTGGCCCAAAAGCGCAGAAACAACAAACAAACCTATGAACCAAAGTACAGAATGCAAAACCACGCAGAGCATTGGTCCGCAAGCGCTTGAACCGCCACGGAGACCAGTTCTCATCCTCGCCGCGCTTGGCTTGCTGCTGAGCGCGATGACCGGTTGGGCACAACTAGTGCCGCCTGAGTTCAACACAAATTCCCCCATCGATAGGGTGGTCAGCATAGGGCAGTCCACGACCCTCAACGTGGTCCTAGTCACCGCGCAACCGCCCTATCAATGGCAGTGGTACCATGCGCTGACCCCCTTGGAACATGGGACGAATCAGAGTCTTGTCTTCAGCAATGTTCAACTTAGCGATTTGGGCACCTACTTTGTCGTGCTGACCGATGCGTCAACCCTCTCGACCACGAGTCGCGTGGCGACCTTAACGGCTC
Organism: uncultured Verrucomicrobiota bacterium; assembly: GCA_964629545.1. GTDB lineage: Bacteria > Verrucomicrobiota > Verrucomicrobiia > Limisphaerales > CAZVRY01 > CAZVRY01. Next base: position 9,155 of record CAZVRY010000098.1, read on the forward strand.
CCTTTAACAAGATCACCACGGGCGCCGTGGTGACGAATCGGGCGAATTACATGGCTGCTTCCTGGGCAGACTATGACGAGGACGGGTTCATTGACCTGTTTGTGCCTGCGGGGGCGGAGGTGCCGGGTCAAGTCCCGGCGTTGTATCGCAACCTGGCTGGAACCGCTTTTCAGCAATTGACCGCCGGGGAGGTGGGAGAAGTGGTCGGCCCCAGGCCTTACTGCGGACTGGGCCTTTGGGCTGACTTCAATAATGACGGCCATTTGGACCTCCTGGAAATCGGATGGGCCCAGGACGCGTGGACTGCACACAACCGCCTTTTCCTGGGCCGGCCGGATCATACCTTCGACTGGTTTCATGGAGAGGGGGTCAATCCACCCGTGGTAGGTTCATGGGTCTGCAGTCTGCTGGACTACGACATCGACGGCGTCGTAGACGTTTATCACACGACCGGGTGGAGGAGGTCCTACAACACGCGCGACCTGCTTTACCGCGGTCGGGGCGATGGCAACTTCACCGCCGTCTGGAGTCCCACTGGCGACCTCTTCGACTCGCAAATCCCTACCTGGTCGGATTTTGACAACGACGGGGATCTGGACTTGTGGGTGGGTGGGCTCAACGCCGAGGGGGGACAGTTCTATCGCAACCTGGGAAACGGCGCGTTCAGCGACGATTTGGATGGGGTGACGGTCCCGAGGTCCCCTGGTTTTGGTGGAGTCTGCGGCGATTATGACAATGACGGATTCCAGGACATGCTGATCGTGAACATGTCCGGCACCTCGACGCTCTTCCACAACGACCAGCGGGGCAGCTTCACCAATGCGAGGGTGAATATGCAGGGGTTCGGGCGGTGGGGCGACTACGACAACGACGGCGATCTGGACCTCGTGACGGGTTGGTGGAGTCAAACGCCCTGCAAGTTCTACCGCAACGACGGCGCGGGCGCATTCAGGCTCGTTAACCTGGGTTATCCAAGCAGCGATGTCCCATCCAACGAGAGCATCCCGAGTTGGGCCGACTACAATAACGACGGGTTCCTGGATCTGTTTGTGTCCACGCGCGGGGGAGCTAGTTTCCTCTACCAGAGCACCGGTCGACTGGGTGGCAACTCCAACCACTGGCTGATCGTCAAGCCCAAGGGCACGACCTCCAACCGCTCGGCGATTGGCGCCAAGGTCCGCGTGCGGGCCACCATCCGCGGCACCGACACCTGGCAGTTACGCGAAATCCTCGGCGGTTGGTACGATCCGCTCAGCGCCCATTTCGGCCTGGGCGACGCCACCCAGGTCGTCACGCTCCGGATCGAGTGGCCTTCCGGCATCGTGCAGGACATCGCCGACGTCGCGGTCGACCAGATTCTCACCGTGACCGAGCCGCCTCGGTTGACGGTGCTGGGGCCGACCTCGTTCCGCATCGCGTGTTGGAAAGGCCAAAGCGTCGAGGTCCAGGACTCCACCGATCTGATCCACTGGGAACCGTTGGTGCAGCTCACGAACGTCAGTGGCGAGTTGGCGTACGCGGATCCCGCCATGGCCACGTCGCCGCGCCGGTTCTATCGAGTCGTAGCCAAATGAGCCTCGACATCAAACTCGCCTCAGGCCGGATCGTGTGGCTGCAGCGCTTCTCGATCTGGAGAACCGTCCCATCGAACGTTCTCGACGGGAATCCCGACCGCATCTACCGCGAGGTGTGGGAATCCCTTCCGGGGCTTCTACGCACGGAATTCGGCGAAGGCGTCGTGATCCGGGAGCCGCCCAACATCTTGGGGCTCCCGGATTACACTTGCGTTGCCGAACTGCATTCCGACCCCCTGCCGGCCGACCCGCGAGAGGATTACTCCTTTCTGACGGTCTGCTGGTTCGTCGAGGAACCGGAAGGCAGCCTGGCGGAGATCATCCGCCACGGCCTGGCCGGTCTTCGGTGGGAAAAGCACGCCCAGAACTGGACGATGTGACCTCAAGGCTGAAGGCTGAAGGCTAAAGGCTGAACCTTCGCTCCTACTCGTAATCCCGTCCCCGGCGAGGACGCACCCCTCTCCCTAACCCTCTCCCCACTCGTTCCTCGTGGGGCGAGGGAACCACGGAAGCGAATCCGTCCATTCCACTGAAAACAGCGAGGAACCGCCAGTTTGGGCTTGTCTCGGCTCCGCCGGGTCGACGGGCCGCCGGGCAGGCGCAGAGGGTTGCAGACGCAACAGTTAGATCAACAGAGCACCACAGTTATGAAAACATGCATCAAACAAAACCCATGGTTTCCAAACAACCTCGAGGCTGGGTCACAGCGGATTCGCTGGAAGGCCCTGGCCTGCATCGTGGGTCTGCTCGTCGGCGTTCTGACCGCCCAAGCACAGGACCCTTACCTTACGTCCGTCCTCTATCCGATGAGCACCAACGCGAGCCTGGGAGCGACCGTGAGCTTCCAGGTTTATGCCAGCACGACCAGATGGCCGTTGACTTACCAATGGCAGCACGAAGGAACAAACCTGCCAGCGGGAACCAAGAACCCATTGGTGCTTACCAACCTCACGCTGGCTGACGCGGGCAGCTACGTGGCCTGGGTTACCAACGCCGTCGGCAGCTTCACCAACAGCCGTGCGGCCATGCTTACCGTGGACACCATGTTCACCAAGATCAACCAAGGCCCGCCGGCGACGGACACGGGAGGGTCCACAACCGTGACTTGGATTGATTACGATCAAGACGGGTGGCTGGACTTGTTCGTGGGTAATGCCGGGAGCGGTAGTGTCGTAAACTCGCTTTACCGCAACAACGGAGACAGAACGTTCACCAGAATCACGACGAACTTGCTGGGAAGCGTCCCTGGGAACGCTATGGGCGTCGCTTGGGGAGACTATGACAATGATGGCAGGGCGGATCTCTTCGTGGCGAATGCGCAGAATCTGTTACCTAACGTTTTTCGCAACGAGGGCGGTGGCCGTTTCAGTCGGGTGACAACTGGAGCTCTGGTCAGCACTGCGTTTGAGGGCCTCATCCCGCTCTGGGGAGACTACGACAACGACGGGTTCGTTGACTTGTTTCTGTCCACCGGTTTTGGTAGCCCGCAGATTGATCGCCTTTTTCACAATGAAGGGAACGGGCGCTTCAGAATCGTGACCGAAGCAGAGGCTGGCACCTTGGTGACCGAAATCGCCAGGGACCAAGCATTCGGTTGGAACGATTACGACAACGACGGCGACCTCAATCTGTTCCTGGTTTACGGCGGTCAGACGCTCGATGGTCCAGGCGCGAACTATGTCTTTCGCACTTCGCTGAGTGGTCCCTTCGAGAAGACTGCACTCACCAATTTCAACATTGCCAGACTTCATTGGGGCTCTACCTGGGGGGACTATGACAACGACGGTTACCTCGACGTCTTCCTGCCATCATTGTACTACACCAACGCTCTCTTCAGAAATCTTCAAGGGCAAGGATTCACCAACGTGTCGGCCACTGCCGGCTTGGAACTGGCGATGGGCTCCAATGGCTCGGCGTGGGGCGATTATGATAACGATGGCTGGCTGGATCTCTGCGTCGCAAACTACGAAGGTCAAGCCAGCTACCCAGGTGGGCAAGCCCTGTTCCACAACAATCGAGATGGGACATTCACACGCATAACTACGGGCAGTCCAGCGCATGACGGCGGACGCGCGATTGCTGTTGCGTGGGGTGATTACGATAATGACGGGTTTCTAGACCTCTACATCGCGTGCGGCGATGGCAGTCCGCAGCGTAATCTGTTCTATCGCAACAACGGCCCAGGCAACGGCAACACCAACCGTTGGCTCAAGGTCAAGCTCACGGGCCAAGCCTCCAACCGAATGGGAATCGGCGCCAAGATCAAAGTGCTGGCCACCATCGGTGGGCAAGGCGTCTCTCAAATGCGGACGATTACCGGACAACACTCGTGGATTGGGGACAATGGCCTGCTGGCCCACTTCGGCCTGGGGGATGCCACGCAGGTCATGACCCTGCGCATCGAATGGCCGTCGGGCATCGTGCAGGAGCTCCAGAATGTCGCCGCCGATCAATTCCTCACGGTGGTGGAGAGTCAGGGTTATGGCGGCGCGGCACCGCAGTTCAACGGGGTGACGAGCGACGCCACGGGCCGGCAACTATCGTTTACCGAACCGGACGTCGATGCGCGCTACGTCTTGGAAGCGTCCACCGACCTGACCCACTGGACCAAGTTGCTGGCGCGCACCAGCACCGGCGTCACGACAAACTTCACGGACATCGCTTCGACAAATCATCCGCAGCGGTTCTACCGACTCCAAGTGCCGTGAGGCGTGGAGCATGGGGTCCAGACAACACCGTCGCTTTGCGTGAGAGATGAGGCTGGATCGGGGTCTGGGGCCACGCCTCGCAGGGGAGTGACGAAGTGACAGGTTCGTGATTGAGCGAGGGCGGCGGCGCGTCACGCAGGAGTGCGCCTCCGCCTTCGCCCTGCGCCCAGAGTGGGGCGAAGGGGGCGAGCGTGCGGCGCTTTACCGAGAAGCCGCCACGATTGGCAGGGGTGGCGGCTCTTGGCCCAAGAGCCGCTCGCTCTCACCGCGCTTTCAGCCGAACTGGGCTCAAACCAACGCCCCCGGCCGAGCCCCGGGAGCAGGTGTAAAGACGGTGAACCTGTCACGTTGCGCAAGACCCGGGGGACGAGATTGCGTTTACGAGTCACGAACGTGGAAGTCGTTCAGGGGCCTCACGGCTACCTTGCAGTTGCAGGGCGGCCGAATCGAATGGAGGAGCGGCGTCGGAGAGGCAACCGCACGCGTGCTGGGTTTCAACGTCCTGGAGCGAATCCAGGAACGGGAGACCCTGAAGGCAGACGGCAGGTTCCCATCGGCGGCCGCCCAAAACCGGATGTAAGAGGAGGAGGCCGCAGACTTCCGCCTCCGCCCCGACTCGCCCTGCCTTGACGCCGGCACCAACCGAACCGACCTGGCCGTCACCATCCTCCCGGGCCTGCCCCGCATCCTGGACGGCAATAACGACGGCATCGCCCGGGGCGACCTCGGCGCTTACGAGTTCAATCCGTACCCGACGCGATGGAGTGACAGGTTCGTAGACGGAGCTCCAACTTTCCGGCTCTGTGCTCTCGGTGTCTCCGCTCACCCTCCGGATTGGGGCAAGGAGGTGGCCGAACTCGCACTTTCCCCGGATGGACGACGCGGACCACCCTCGGACCACAACCGGTCCCCAGTCGCGGCGGCCGGGCCCGCCGGCTGGGGCCAGGGTTACCCCCACGCCTGTCCCGGCGGCCCACGCGCTGCGCGCCGGGACGTCGCGCGGTCCGGGGTTTGACAGAGAACCTGTCACCCTAACTGTGAACCTGTCCCTTTGCTAAACGCAGGGGCCGGCGTCTCTCCACTCGTTCGGCCGCAATTCTGCCGCTTCTTGACTTCCGGGTTTGGCTGGACATTATCCTGTCCATATGAAAGCGATCACCTACACGGCAGCGCGAGAGGGCTTGGCCGCCACCATGGATCGAGTGTGTCGAGATCGGGCTCCGGTCATCATCACGCGCAATCGCGATCAGGCGGTCGTGATGATGTCCCTTGACGATTATGAAGAACTGGAGGAGACGGCCCATCTTCTACGGAGTCCGGCGAACGCACGGCGTCTGCTCGCGGCCATCCAATCACTGGAATCGGGCAAAGGCAAAGTCCGGGAGATCGCGATGGAACCATGAGACTGATCTTCGCCGAGCAGGCTTGGGAGGATTACCTATTCTGGCAAGGAACGGATCCGAAGATCACGCGAAGGATCAATGAGTTGATCAAGGATACGACACGTCATCCGTTCGAAGGGATCGGCAAGCCAGAGCCATTGCGTCACGCCTTGGCCGGTTATTGGTCTCGCAGAATCACGGATGAGCACCGCATGGTGTACAAGCCCGTGAGTGGTGATTTGCTGATCGCGCAATTACGGTATCACTACTGAAGTGGGGGCGATGTTCCTCCGAATCGCGGAGTGCCCTGGCAACGGGAGGGGCGCGTTCCACGCTGGGACACAAAGTGACAGGTTCGTGATTGAGCGAAGGCGGTTGACCGTGAACCTGTCACTCTGCCTCTGCCTGAACGCTTTCACCCCAGGGTTGGTGCCTTGAACCCCTGATCCGCGAAGGTCACCCTCGCCCCCGTCGCGCAACGGGGGCGAGGGACGGGTTGATGAGGGCGAGCAAGAACAAGACCCTTGCCTCGAACACGCAAAGCACGCAGAAAGAGAGGGACTTCCCTCTTTCCTGGACAGCACTGGCGTTACCGGCCCGCCCAGGTGGGCGATGCGAGTCTGGTAGAAGGCCGGAACAGGCCCGGGAATCGGCGCTTCGAATGCATTATGAATCAGGTCGTTGTGCATCGAACGATTCCGCTCGCAGCCAACCAGCAGAAGCGTTCTTACATTTTGGAATGCGTCATTCCATATTTCCAACATGGTCAAGCGAGTTGAACTGCTTCGCCAAGTCGAATACGGACTGAAGCACAACCCCGTAACGTGGATTCTCGGACCACGCCAATGCGGTAAGACGACGCTGGCAAAGGAGATCGGGCAGCGCGTGGATGCCTCGGACTTCGATCTGGAAAACCCCACCGACCAAGCCCGACTGGCGAATCCACAGTTGGCGCTGGAGTCGCTCCGTGGGGTAGTGATCCTCGACGAGATTAAGCGACGACCCGAACTCACCATGCTATTGCGGGTGCTGGCAGACCGGAAGCCTCTGCCTTGCCGCTTCATCCTGCTGGGGAGTGCCTCGCCCAACTTGGTACGGCAAGCGTCAGACAGCTTGGCCGGCCGGATTCACTTCGTGGACATGTCCGGGTTCACGCTGGAGGAAGTAGGCCATGAGCAGCGGGAACGGCTTTGGCTCCGGGGCGGATTTCCGCTGTCGTTCCTGGCGGACACCGACGACGACAGCTGTCGATGGCGGGCGAGCTTTGTGCGGACGTTCCTGGAGCGGGACATGCCCCAGTTGGGGGTGCAGATACCGGCGGAAACCCTGCGCCGGTTCTGGACGATGATTTCGCATTATCACGGCCAAGTCTGGAATGCCTCCGAGATCGGCGCGTCCCTGGGGGTATCGCACCACACGGCACGGAAGTACCTTGATCTCCTCACCGGTGCCTACGTCGTGCGGCAGTTGCAGCCGTGGTTCGAGAATATCGGCAAGCGGGTGGTGAAGTCGCCCAAGGTTTACGTGCGGGATTCGGGACTGCTGCATTCGCTGCTCGGCCTACCGGATTACTCGGCTTTGCAGGGGCATCCGAAACTGGGTGCGTCTTGGGAGGGCTTTGTGATCGAGCAAGTCCTGTCGTGGACAGGGGAACGGAACGCCTACTTCTGGGCCACGCACAGCCGGGCTGAACTGGACTTGATGGTGGTCGCGAAAGGAAAACGATGGGGCTTTGAGGTCAGATACCAGGACGCGCCCACGGTCACGAAGTCGATGCGGATTGCGATGCAAGACTTGAAGCTGGAGCGCTTGTGGGTGGTGTACCCAGGACAGACCAGCTACGCGGTGGACGAGAAGATCGAGTGCGTGACCTTAAGGGAGATGAGCCGCGTGCGGGAGGCGATGGAGTGACGTCATCGGGGGCCGGGGCGCTAACAGAGGGTCGCGCAGGATAACCTCGCGAGGGCATTCCAACGAAGTATTGGTGAGTGCGGAAATAAGCAGACACCGCTCACCCCTCACAGAATGGGGGGATGCGATGGGTGCTCGGCTGGGTGTGGTGGTGTGGGGTTTGGGTCTGTGCCGGGGGTGGACGGGGCCTGCTATTCTGGTTCGATGCGGAGGTCCGGGAGCGGGGAGCCGTCGGCTTGGCGGAGCCGGCAGGCGAAGCCCCAACCGCCGGCGCGGTTGACGATTTTGAGGAGGAGCACGTTCCAGCCTTCCTGGAGGCGGACTTTGACGGTGTCCTGCTTGGGGGCGCAGCCGCGCTCGGTGTAATGGGCATGGACGACGTGGCCGTTGAGCCAGACCTTGATGCCGTCGTCGCTGCCGAGGTCGAGGCGGGCGTCGATGGCCGACGGAGTCCAGACGCGGGTGCGGGCGTAGGCGGCGCGGTCGTCGCCCGCGCCGATGGCTTGATCGAGGTCGATGTTCCAGGAGCCGACGCCGCGGGTGGGTTTTCGCCAGGGGGTCGAGGAGGTGTTGGGGGGTTCAGGGGGGAAGGGGTGGGCGAAGAGGGCGGCGGCGTTCTGGCCCGTTTGATGGTAGGGGCCGGTGAGCGTCCAGGCGAGGATATGGTCGCGGTAGGGGTCGACGCGGTCGAGGGCGTCGAGGGTTTGTGCGCGGACGGCGGGTTGGGAGGTTTCCTGCAAGATTCGTTCGAGGGCGGCGCGGGCTTTGGCGGGGTCGCGGCTGCGGAGGCGGTCGGCGATTTGGATCGCGGCGAGGGCGGCTTCCTGGTGGAGGTCGGGGTTGGCGAGGTATTGTTCGACCAGGGCGAGGGCTTCCGGGGTTTGGGCGGTGCCGAGGCCTCCGAGGATCATGCGTTGGTCTTCAGGGCGTTGGGCTTGGTTCATGGCGCGGGCGTAGAGGGCGGTGGGGTCGGAGGAGAGGCCGGCGAGGCGGATGTAGCCGCGGAGGGCGAGGATTTTGAGGTTGGGTTCCGGGACGGAGGCACTGAGGGCGAGGAGGTCGCCGGCGGGGGCGGGATTAGGCCAGTCGGCGAGGGTGCGGAGGGCGGCTTCGCGGACGGCGGGGGAATCGTCACGGAGAGCGGTGCGGACGGTTTCGAGGGCGGCTGGGGTCCCGGTGCGGCCGAGCAGTCGCAGGAGGGCAGGGCGGGCCTCGGGGTGGGCGGAGGGCCAGGCGGTGAGGATGGGGGCGGTCTGCTGATGGGGATCCGGGATGCGGCGGAAGGCAGATTCAAGGGCGGCTTCTGTGGTGGCGCGGTCGTCAGGTGTGGTCGGTTGAAGGAGGAGGCTGACCAGGGCCCCGAGGTGCGCGGGGCTGACGAGGTCGCCGAGGGCGCGGAGGGCGGCTTCGCGGACGGGGGCTTGGGGGTCGGCGGCGAGGTGGAGGAGAGGATCGACAGCGGGGGAGGCCTTGCGGCGGGCGAGGGCGCGGATGGCTTCGAGGCGGGGAGGGGTGTCGCCGTGGGTGGCGGCGTGGAGGAGGGCGTCATTGACGTTGGCGGCGGGGAGTCGGGTGAGGCTGGCGCGGGCGGCTTGGGCTTCGGGGCCGCGGGGTCCGGCGGCGGCGGCCAGGAGTGGGGGGACGACGGAGGCATCGCCGAGGGATCCGAGGGCTTCCCAGGCGGCGAGGCGGACGGGGGCCTGTTCGTGGCGGGAGGTGGCGAGGACGGCTGGGAGGGCGGCGGGGTCACGGCGTTCGCCGAGGGCACGGACGAGGAGTTCCTGGGAGGGGTAGGGTAGGGAGGGGAGGAGGCGGGCGAGGGCGATAGTGGCGGCGGGGCCTGGGAGCGAGTGGGAGAACGCGATGGCGCTGGCGGCGAAGCCGGGGTCAGCGCTTTGGATGGCGTCGAGGAGGAGTGGGAGGGCATTGGTGTGCGCGGTGGCGATGTGCCCGCGCAGGGTGGCGATGCGGAGGTGTTCGGGTTGGCTCGCGGCCATGAAGCCGCGGTAGATGGCGCCGGCGAGATCGGGTTGGCCTTCGGCGAGGAAGCGGTCGGCGCAGGCGAGGAGGGCGTCATCCAGGAGGGCGGCGAGCAGGGCGGGGGCTTGAAGGCGGGCTTGCTGGAGGGCCCGGGTGGCTTCGGGGCCGCCAATGTGGCCGAGGGCCTGGGCGGCGGCCCGGGCGATGGACGGATCGGGTGCCGCGAGGAGGGGGGTCAGGTCGGGGAGGGCGGGTTGATAGCGGCGTTCCCCGAGGGTGGTGAGGAGACCGATTTGGAGGGGGCCGGCGGTTTTGGCGAGGGCGCGGTGGAGGGCGGCGAGGGCCTCGGGGTATTCGAGGCGGCCGAGGACAAGGCGGGCGACATGGGCGAGTTCGGGGTCGGTGAGGAGGGCTTCGAGCGGGGGGATGCAGCGTGGGGTGCCGACGATGAACAACTGTCGGCAGAGGAATTCGCGGGCGTCGCGGGTGGCAGGGCTTTGGAGGGCAGCGAGGAGGCGTTGTTCGACGGCTTCGCGTTGGCCGGGGTTGGAGGCTGCCTGGAGGACGGATTGTTCGATCGTGCGGAGGGGTTGCGGATCTTTGCCGTAGCTGAAGTCCAGGGCGGCCGGGAGGGCGGCGTCGAGCTGAGGGAGGGGGTCGGGGGGGGCGCTGAGGGATGGGGCGCAGAGGAGGAAGGCGGCGAGGAGGGCGATGAGTCGTGGCGTGGGGACGGGACAGAGGCGGAGTCGCTGCCAGGGGGAGAGGAGAGGAGAGGAGGAGGAGGGGAGGTTCATGGGGGTGGGAACTTGGGGTTAGGCGAGGGACCAGGGTTCGCGCATGGGGCGGTCGAGCCAGCGGTTGGCTTCGGGGTCGCCCACGATCTCTTCCCGGACCGGGTCCCACTTCAGACGGCGGTTGAGCCAGTAGGCGATGTTGCCCAGGTGAGCGTGGGTGGCGGTGCGATGGGCGATTTCGATATCGCGGAACGGACGCTCGCGGGTGCGGACGCAATGGAGGAAGTCGCCGAAGATGTCCCCTTGGCCTTTGTAATTGGGGATGGCGATGTCGGGGGGGGCGGGTTGTTCGCCTTCGTCGAGATTACGGACAGGGATTTCGCCTTCGGTGCCGCGGAAGGAGAGGAGGCCGCCCCAGCCGCCGCCGTGGTAGATGCGGATGCCGTTGGCGAAGACGTAAGTGAGATGGGGGAAGTCCTTGCCGTCGGGGGGGATGATATCGATGGGGCCGGTGTGGTGGAGGTCGAGGCAGAAGAGGGCGCCGCCGAAACCGTGGCAGCCCCAGTCGGTCATGCCCCCGCCCGAGTAGTCGCGATAGGGACGGAATCCGCCGGCGATGAGCGTGGGATGGAACGGGCGCCACGGGGCCGGGCCGAGCCAGAGGTCCCAGTTGACGTCGGGCGGGGTGGGGACGGCTTCGAGGTAGCAGGGTTCGGAGGGGCCGCCGACGTTGACCCAGGCCTCGCGGGGTTGGCCGATGCGGCCGCCGCGAACCATGCGATGGAACCAGTGGTAATCGCCCCAAACCCGCTGGCTGCCGCCCGAGAGGACGCGTCCGTAGCGGCGGGCGACTTCGACCATGGCGCGGCCCTGGCGGATGGTGAGGGTCTCGGGCTTTTCGCAATAGACGTCCTTGCCCTGTTTCATGGCCTGGATGGCGATGATGGCGTGCCAGTGGTCGGGGGTGGCGATGAGGACGGCGTCGAGGTCGGGCCGGGCAAGGACGTCCTGGAAGTGGACGTAGGCCTGACAATCTTGGTTGCCGTAGCGGCTATTGACCATGTTTCTCGCCATGTCGGCGTGACGGCCAACGACGTCGCAGACGGCGAGGACCTGGAGGTCGGGGAAGTTCATGAAGGCGCCCATGTCCCCGCGGCCTTGTCCGCCGAGGCCGATGCAGCCCATGGTGATGCGGCTGTTGGCGCCGAAGACCCGGGCGGGTGCGAAGAGGGGGGCGGCGAGGAGGGCGGAGGACGTGCGGGCGAGGAAGGCGCGTCGGGAGAGGGCGCGTCGGGAGAGGGCGCGTCGGGGGTTGGGGGGCGGGGGGGTGTTCTTGGGGGGGGGTGGGGGTTGGGGGCAGTGAGTCAGTGGGGTGGTGAGTCAGTGGGGTAGTGGGGCGGTGGACAGGTGGAGCAGCGCGGGGGCAGCGCCCCGACCGGGGTAGGCGCCGCACGCGTTGCCACCCGCCAAACGGGGCGCAGCATCCTTCCACTGAACCCGACCGGCACACATTAGCCGAGCACGATCTCCTGTTTGACGGGGTCGAAGGTGGCGACTTTGCGTTGGAGGAAGGAGAGCATGGCCATGTTCAGAGCGACCTGGACGTGATAGCCGAACTCGACGTCGCTGGCGGGTTTCTCGCGGGTGCGAACACAGCGGAGGAAATCCTGCCAATGGGCCGGGGTGGCGTCGAGTTTGCCGGTGGGATAGACCTTCGGTTCGCCTTGGAACGGGACGACGGTGACGCTGTCGAAGCCGACGTTCCACTCGCCGGGGTTCTGGAACGTGAGGGTGCCTTCGTCGCCGCGGATGGCGGGTTCGGTGGGGTAGGCGTTGGCGAGGGTGCAGGGGACGACAATGGAGAGTTTCTCGGGGTAATCGAGGTTCATGTTGAAAGTGTCGGGGACTTCGCGGTCGTAGGTATCGTACTTGAAGATGCCGCCGGAGGCCACGGCGAGCGAGGGAGCCTTGAGGCCGAGGGCGCTGACGAAGGGGGTGAAGACGTGCGGGAAAAGGTCGGTGCAGGGGCCGCCGGCGTAATCGAGGTACTTGCGCCAACTGAAAAAGCGCTCCACCGAGTAGGGCACCTTGGGGGCGTCGCCGAGGAAGCCGTCCCAATCCACCTCAGGGGGTTTGACCGTGCGGTCGGGGATATGCATGCGTTCGCCCCAATCGCCTTGGCGGTAGAAGCCGGCCACCACGAGTTGGGGTTTGCCGATGGCACCAGCGCGGATGAGTTCGGCGACTTTTTTCCAGGCGGGGCTGGAGTTGCCCTGGTTGCCGATCTGGACGATGCGCTGGAGGCGGTTGGCTTCCCGATAGAACTGGCGGCTCAGGTCGGTCTGGGACCAGTGGCCCATCGGCTTTTCGCAATAGACGTCCTTGCCGGCGCGGACGGCGTCGATGGCCTGGGGGACATGGAGGCGGTCAGGAGTGGCGATGCAGACGGCATCGACGCTGGGATCGGCCAGGAGGTCCTGGTAGCGGGCGTAGGGTTTGGCGCCGGTTTGGCGGGCGGCTTCTTCGCGCCGGAAGTCCCAGGCGTCGTTGACGGCGGCGATATGGAGGTTGGCGCCGTCCTGGATCAGCTTGCGGACGGTGTTGACGTGGCTCATGCCGCGGCCGCCGACGCCGATGAAGCCGAGGCCGAGGCGGTCGTTGGCGCCGCGGACCTGGCCGTGCGCGAGGAAGGGGGTGACGCCGAGCGTGCCGACGGCGGCGGTGGCGCCCACGGTGAGGAACGTGCGGCGGGTGATGGGGGAGGAGGCAGGGGAAGAAGGAGCATTCATAGGAGCTTGGGGAGAGATTAGGAATCGGGGAGGTGGCCGTCGAGCGGGAATCGCGGTGAACGTGGAGGGGAACCTAGCGAGGCGCGCCTCAGACCAGGAACCCATGCCCCTGCGCGTATCTCCGTCC
>CAZVRY010000099.1:0-22247 GCA_964629545.1 uncultured Verrucomicrobiota bacterium
AGGCGAGAGTCCTGCCGGGAGTGCCACTTTCGCCGCTTTAGCCCAACCAGCAGAGGCGTCCCGCTCAGAACGGGAAGGTTGCCGGTGAGACTCCGGCTGGGGACAGCACTTGCGGGTGTGGTTCAACCGCAGAATGCGGCCGTGCCAAGGCCGAGACGACGGTGCGACTCCGTTCACCCGCTCCACTTCCCGCAGTCGAGCCAGCGCTCAGGCAGGTTTCATACGCCCGCCGTGCCCAGGGCAGCACTGGGGGCTGCGACCAGCCTTCGCCCAGGCTACGGCTTGGCAGGCCATCTCGCCTCCTGGCAGCAGCCTGCCGGGGGGCCGTTGTACGGAGGCCGAGCCGGAGCAACTCTGGCGGGAGGCTCCACATCATCGCTCGCGTAGTCCAATCAGCAGCGACACGACGTCGAGAGCGTCGCCAGGGCAGGTGCAACTCCTTCCCGGGTGACCAGCTTTCGCTCCTCGAGCCCCGGTTTGGGGAGCCACTGGCCTCGAAGCGGATCAACCAGTTCAAGGCCGACCGGCTGCCGCGCGAGGCCGGACTGCGCCTGCTGTCGGTCCCGCGCGCGCCGCGGGAGGTTCCGGTGACGGTGCTGATCCGGAACCCGCACGACATTCCGGAGTGGAGGTTGTTCCTCCGCTGAAGAAACCTTAGTATCCACCGCCAGCTTGTTCCATGAAGGCGAACACAGTAACGATACGAGCCGCCCCCCCACGCGAGGCCTCGAGCCCGGGAACGTTGGCCGGTCTGCGAGGGCGGGGCAGAGCAACGCCTTGGCCGACCTCAAGACTATGGCAGAAGGCATCCGAGGCGCGGGGAGGGAAGGGGGGAGGGGGACTCCTTCTTTCAAGATGAGAATTGCGGTCGCGGGCCTCCATGTGGTTGCACTCGGGAAGGGATTGGGATTGAGTAGCGGAAACGGCGAACAAGCCGGTTGACCAACGCAGATGGCGATGCTTCACCAAATGGTCGCGGGAGCGGAACTCGTTCATCACTGTGCCTGACACGAGGTTGCACTTCGTTCACAGTTGGTGGACCCGCCCGCAACGCGAAGGGTCGGCGGACGGCGAACCGCCGTTCTGGCTGCCCAAGGACTACGAGTTGCTCACCTGGCTGACCAGCGCGCTCCAGGCCCGGCGCTTTGGCTCGTTGCAGATGGTGACGGACACGCCCGGGGCGCGGCTGATCGAGCGGTTGGGGCTCGACCCGGTCTATGATGGTTCCATACTCACGACGCTGGATGACATACCCGCGTCGGTGCTCCCTCGGGTTTTCTGGTCCGCGGCGCCGCTTTACGCGCTCCGCCGCTGCGTCTGTCCGGTCATCAGCCTTGACCTCGACGCCATCCTCTGGGCGCCCCCGCCGCTGGGCACAGCGGCGCTGGCGTTGCTCCAGGAGGACCACACGTGGCCTTATTACCGCCACCAGCAGGCGCGCTATGCTGGCTTCGGCTTCGACGATCCCTCCTGGGACTGGTCGGTCGCGCCGGTCAACGCTGGGGTGGTGGGCTTCTTCGACGACCGGCAGCGCGCCGGGTACGTGGAGCTCGCGCTGGGCTTTATCGAGCGGTTTTCGCAGGAGGCGCGCGCAAGCGGGTTTTGGGGACGCGATCCCGCGCGCGATTTCGACGATGCGCCGGTGTTTGTGGACCAGCGGTTGCTGCCGATGTATTTGCAGCGCCAGGGTTCGGCGTGCGCCCTATTGGGCCGCTTGCATCCGTATGCGCCGCATCTCCGGTTGAACCCGACCTGCACGCACTTGTGGTTCACCAAGCGCTGGTATGACGCCTGTCCCACGGCCCGGCGCGCCTATTGCGATTACCTGAGGGCGTTCCTGCGGGAGCACCATCCTCTGGCCGGGGCGCTCCTGCGGAAGTGGGAAGGGGCAGGATGGCTGCCCGTCGCCCTGCCCGCCGCCCAGGCGCCCTCGGTGCCGCGTGGTTTCGAGTTGAGTTTCTCCTTGCTCGAGGAAGTGGAGGGGACTATTTGGATCTGGGATGCGAACGTCAGGACCAGGCGTCGGGCCGTCGACCGGGACATGTTGTTCGTCGCGGAGGAGTTGGAGGCCGGTCCCGGAGCCCGCTATCGGCTGGTGGCGGGGGGCCAGGTCGGCGTGCGCATTCGTCACCTCGAGCCCGAACCGTGCGCGGAATCCCCCCCGGACCCCGGCTCCTGACCCACCCTTGACCCCTCCCTTATGAGCTTCACGAACCCAGGCCTCCGCCTCAAACTGCGAGCCCTGCAAGGCCACGTCCGCCTCAACGGCGAGGCGGTTCCCTTGCACCAACCCATGGCGGTCGGCGCCGACGATCTGATCGAACTCGAACCGGGGGCGCGCTACGACCTGTTTGTCGATCTCGGCAACGGCGAAGGGCCGGTCGCCGCCAGCGTCAACCTGAACTCGCCCCTGCAAGTCGTCACCTACACGCCCCCGACCTACTGTTACATCCCCTATTATTACAACGGGGGCACCCAGCAGGGGAATGTGTGCACCGAATACGGCAGTCCCGCCATCCGGCTTTAATCCTATGGCCCTCAAACTCTCGCTCGTGAAAGGGGACGTGCTCGTCAACGGCGCCAGCGCGGTCCCCGGCGCTCCGCTCGCTCCCGCAAACGGCCAGCCCCCGACGCTGACCGTGTTCCCCGGCGCTTCCCTGGTGCTGATCGGCGACCCGCCACTCCGCGGGGAGGTGGCCTCCTTGGATTACACTGGGAAGGAACTGCGTCTGACCATCCACTATCCCCCTGGCTGCTACCTGAGCCGTCGCCGGGCCTCGCCCGCCCTCTACGATCTGCAGACGCTGGGCGGCCGGGTGATCATTGGGGAAGGCCCTTGAACCCCGACCTGCGCCGCGCCGCCCAGCAGCGGCTCGAACGGATCGCCCGATTCCGCGAGGAGTTGTCCGCCCTTGAACAGGAAGAGGCGCTTGCGCTTACGCCCGAGCAACAAACCCGCCTCGAGGCCCACCTTGAAGCGCTCACCGAACGGCTGGCCCGCGAGCACGGGCTGGACGCCACCGAATCCGGTCGGCGGCTGTCCTGGGGGATGCGACTCACGGCGTTGCTGGGGGGCGTTGCCCTCTGTGCCGCCCTGGTCCTGCTCGGTCACCGGATGTGGGGACTCCTCCCGACGTCCGGGCAGGTGGCCCTGTTAGGCGGCGCGCCGCTCGTGCTCCTGGGGGCGGCGGCGTGGTCGAGCCGATGCCGGATGGATCCCTTCTTCACGACGCTGCTGGCCTTGGCCGCCGGGGCTGCCTTTGTCTTGGACCTCAACACAGTGGGCGTCGTCTTCAATTCGCCCGGCTCGCCCCACGCTCTCCTGGCCTTTGCCCTCTTCGCCCTCTCGGTCGGGTATGGTCTGCCCTCGCGCCTGCTCCTCGCCGCCGGGCTGCTCCTCGTTTGCGCGTATGCCTCCGCTCTGGGTCAACAACTCAGCGGTGGCTGGTGGGCCGCTTTCCTCGAACATCCGGCCTTCATGATCCCGGCGGCGGCCCTGGCCTACCTCGGCCCCTCCCTGGCCCGCGGGCCCGACCCGCAGCGCTTCGCGGTGGTGTTCCGCGGGTGTGGCGCCGGAGCAGGCCTGTTCGCCCTGCTCATCGCTTCCTTTACCGAGCATCTCTGCTGCCACGGGCTGAGCCTCGATGCGGCGGAGACGACGGCGCAGATCCTCGGACTCGGGCTCGCCGCTGCGGTCGTCTATCACGGACTCCGCCTCGGTGAGGCCTCGACCTCCAACCTGGGTGCGCTCGGCTTCGTGGCCTTCCTCTACGCCCGGCTCCATGCATGGTGTTGGGAGTGGATGCCGAAATACGCGTTCTTCTTTCTCGTCGGGTTCCTCGCCCTTGGTCTCCTGATGGTCTTCCGCCGACTCCGCCAGCGGGCGGCGCTTGCCTCCACGGCTAACGTCCGCCTCCGCACCCCATGAACTCTCCGATCCTCCTGCTCGCAGCCGCCGCGGTGGTCGTGGCCGCCAACCTGTGGGTCCCCCTGGAGGCCCGCTGGAATCGCGCCGCTCCCACGGGCGGCACCCTGCCATTGTCGGAACGCGAACTCGTCCTGCAGGAGCGCCCAGGCGACAGCACGGTCGCCCTCCTCGAGGTGTCGTGGCGGGCCGGGACCGATCCTGGAGGCCGCCGCCCCGAGTGGCTGAACCAGGCCAAACTGGCTGAACTCGGATTCGACTGCCGGGTCCCGCTGGCGACTCCGGAGGCGCGCCAACACTATCGGCGTCTGGGCCCGCGCCCCGTTTGGCTTGCCCTGACCCTGCTCGAGCCGTCTTCCACCAACCCGCCCCCCGCGCGGGCCGCCTCCACCCGGCTCACGGTCGTGGATGCGCATCGGGATGCGATGGCCTTGCGTCGTCGGTTTCCTGACCCGACGACCCACGTGGTGGTCCCCGGGATTGTGCGGCTAACGTTCCATGACGGGTCGAAGGAGGCAGCGGCACCGCGGGAGCCGGAGGTCCGTGGTTGGATTGGCACTTTGCTTCCGCCGATGCTCTTTGTTCCCCGGCCCTTCAGCATCCCGTTGCTCGCGGCCGCTCCACCCCCCGCCTTCACCGCCACGGTGGCCTGGGGCGCCCAGCATATCCCCTGGCTGACGGATCTCCGGCCAGAGTGACCGTCATGCCCCTTGCCCCTGGTTGCGCTCACCGGCGGTGGGGGGAGGCTGCGGACGAGCCGGTTCGAACTTCCGAGTTGCCCTAGAATCCTTGCCGCCCAGAACTTGATCAAATCAAGTCAAGTTCTCGTCCCGTCCCTCCTGCCGGCAAGGATTCTACAGAGCGAGGCGTGGAGATTGGGGTCCAGACGACGAAGGCGCGTTGCACGAAAATGGGGGCCGGAGCGGGTCTGAGGTCACGCCTCGCTAGCTGGTGGTGAAGTTTCCCATTCCTTTTCCCTGTGCACGCATTAGAGTCCCGGCTGTCACACATTGCCGGCCTCGCATGAACCGCATCCTCAACGTGCCCTGCTCCGTTCCCGTCGCTCCCGCTCGTCGCGCGGGTGACGGTGTCATGGGGCGGGTGGTTGCTTGGGGGGGCGGTTCATGGTCGATGTGTCGTTCAACAAGGAAATGGGTTTTCGCTATGCACCTGGTCTTCCCTCTTCGTCCCCTCTGTCTGCTCGGCGGCGCTCTGATGCTGTGGCTGGGGCTGCCCGTGAACGCCGCCACCACGCGGCTCGAGGATCTCCGCCTGGAATGGATGACGAGCGGGTGGGGCAAGACGCTCAAGGATCAGGCGGTGACCGCCAAGCCCCTGTCGATCGGTGGCCAGACCTTCACCCGCGGCGTGGGCACTCACGCCACCAGCGAGGCCATCGTCGAACTCGACGGCCAAGCCCAGTCCTTCACCGCCCTGGTGGGGGTTGATGACCATGCCGGCAGCAACATCGCCTCCGTGGAGTTCGTGGTGACTGGCGACCAGCGCGAGTTGTGGCGCAGCGGCATCTGCCGGATGGGCGAGAAGCCCCGCGAGTGCCGCGTGAATCTCGCGGGGATCCGCGAGCTCGAATTGATGATCACCGACGCCGGCGACGGGATGAACCACGACCACGCGAACTACGTGGAGGCCGTGTTCACGTATGCCGGCACGCCGCCACGCCTGAAGGATCCCACGCCGCCGAAGGAGGAGCCGTTTCTTCTGACCCCCGCCGCGCCGGCCGCTCCCCGTTTGAACGGCCCGAAGGTCTATGGCGTTCGCCCCCAATCGCCCTTCCTCTACAGGATTCCCTGCACGGGCGCTCGCCCGATCGCCTTCGCGGCCGAGCAGCTCCCGGCCGGCCTGCAACTGGATCCCGTCACCGGCATCATCACAGGCCGCCTCGCGCAGCCCGGCACGCACCGGGTGACGTTGTCCGCGCGCAATGCCCATGGCCAGGCGCAGCGCCCCTTCCAGATTGTGGTTGGATCGCGCCTGGCCCTTACCCCGCCCATGGGCTGGAACAGTTGGTATATCCATTACCACCGGGTGACCGAGCAAGTCATGCGTCAGGCGGCGGATCAGATGATCGCCACCGGCATGGCCGACCATGGCTATCAGTACGTCAACATCGACGATTGTTGGATGGTCAAGGCGAACTCCGACGACCCGCAGATCGGCGGTCCGACGCGGGACGCCCAGGGCCGTCTCCGCGGCAACCAGCATTTCCCCGACCTCAAGGGCATGACCGACTACATTCATGCCTTGGGGCTGAAGGCGGGGACGTATATTTCTCCCGGTCCCACCACGTGTGCGGGCTACGTGGGCAGTTACGAGCATGAAGCACTCGATGCCCGCACCTTTGCCGAGTGGGGGTTCGATTTCCTGAAGTACGACTGGTGCAGCTATGGGGGCAAGGCGGGCGGGAACACGGTGGAGCACTTGCAGAAGCCCTACCGGCAGATGTGGGACCTCCTCCAGCGCCAACCGCGCGACATCGTCTTCAACCTCTGCCAGTACGGCATGGGCGAAGTCTGGAAATGGGGGGGCGACGTCGGCCATTGTTGGCGCACCACCGGCGATCTGGGCCTCGAACGCGGCGCGCGGCTGCCCGGGTTCTATTCCATCGGGATGAGCAACGCGCGCCATTGGGAACATGCACGGCCGGGCGCCTGGAACGATCCCGACTACATCCTCATCGGCTGGGTCGGCGACGCCAGCGGGATGGGCGTGGGCACCCCCACCACCCTGACCCCCAACGAACAGTACAGCTACATGTCGATGTGGTGTCTCATGGCCGCGCCGCTCATCTTCAGCGGCGATATGGCCAAGCTGGATGCCTTCACCCTGAATGTGCTCTGCAATCCGGAGGTCATCGAGATCGATCAGGATCCCTTGGGCCGCCAGGCGCGCATCGTCCGGCAGTCCCGCACCGAACTGGTTCTCCTCAAGGAACTCGAGGACGGCGCCCATGCGCTCGGCCTCTTCAACCTCGACCGGAAGCCCGCCCGCCTCCGCGCCACCTGGAGCGACCTCGGGATTCAAGGGACGCGCCACGTCCGCGACCTCTGGCGGCATCAGGACCTCGGCCCCGCCGAACAGGCCTTCGAGAGCGAGATCCCCCGCCACGGAGTGTCCCTGGTCCGCCTCGCGCGGCCGGCCCGGTGACGATGGGGATCTGGCTGGCCTCCAGTTCTCGCCCGCCTGTTTCACCCGCGCTGGGAAACCGCCGCGGTCACTCTGTCGACCCGACCGGGAGAGGGGGTATGCGGGCGGTGAGACATCCGGGCTAGAATCCTTGCCGCCCAGAACTTGATCAAGTCGAGTCAGGTTCTCGTCCCGTCCCTCCTGCCGGCAAGGATTCTACAGAGCGAGGCGTGGAAATTGGGGTCCAGACGGCGAAGGCGCGTTGCACGAAAATGGGGGCCGGAGCGGGTCTGAGGTCACGCCTCGCTAGGTCTGGGCCGGAGGCTCGGGGGAGCCGCGTTTGAGGCGTTCGAGGTCCTCGGCGAAGAAGCGGGTGACGTCCTTGAACTTGGGGATGTTGGCCGCGTGGAGCTTCATGAGGGTCTCGTGAGCCTCGAGGCAAGTGCGCGCGAGTTCCTCCTTGGAGGGTGCGGCGCTCGTCGCCGGTTCGTACTGGCCGGGAGCGGCAGGAGCGGCGGGCGTGGCCTCGAGCCGCTGGAACAGCGAGGCAACCCCCAGGTTATCGAGCAGTTCGGCGACGCGCGGGTTGGTGTTGACCAGCGTCACGCTGGCCGGAGCTTCGGGGGTCGACGATTGCGCGACCTTTTGACCGAAGCCTGCCAGGACGCCGAGGAACGTGCTGTCCATGATCAGGCAATCGCTGAGATCGAGGACAAACTCCCGGTAGCCACGCTGGAGGGTCTCGTGGACGAAGCGCTTGAAATCGACGCTCTGGGTGAAGGTGGCGCGCCCGCAGATCTTGAGGAACGCGGTCTGCTCATTGGCAGAAACCCACAAACAGGGGGAAGCAGCGGCCATAGGATGATAATGGGAGACTATGTGGGATGCAGGGGGCCGAGTCAAACTCCGGCGGGGCGGCTGACGATGCGGACGAGGGCGCTTTGGAGGACGAGGGCTTCGTCGAGGCTGCTCGAGATGAGCCGGCGATTGCACTGGAGCAGGGTTTCCATGGCCTGGATGAGCTCGGCCAGGGTGTAATGGCGGGTCTGGGAGAGGGCGCGAAACAGGACGTAGGGGTTGATGGCCAAGGGATTGAACCGTTTGTCCTCCGGCAGGCGATCGGGGGGCAGTTGGCTGAGTTGAACTTTGAAACGGTCGTAGCTGGCCTCGGCTTTCAGGAGGCCCTCCCGCAGGAGCTCCTTGAGGAGGATGAGGACCCGAACCTTGGTGATCAGGCCATAGAGCAGGCCGATCTCGGACCGTTTGGAGTCGGTCTTCAGTTGCCAAAGCTCGCCATCCAGGGTGCGCAGCAGCCGAGGGAGATCCCGATCGCCCAGGGCGTCGGCTAGGGCAAACGCGCGGGCTTGCTTGTGGCGGGTGACGATGGCGGCGACGTCGGCGATCTCGACGGTGGGGCGTTCGCCGACATAGAGAGTCAGCTTTTCGATCTCGCTGGCGAGTTGGCGGAGGTTGGGGCCCACGCACGCGACCAGTTCGGCAAGGGCCTCGTCGGACGCCTGGCAGCCGCGGGCACGCAACTCGCGGGCCGCGAACTGCTCGGCGTGCTGTTCCCAGTCGCGATCGTCAGCCGAAAGTCCCGCGAACGTCTCGACCAGGCCGAGCTTGTCGAGGGTCTTGAAGAAGACCTTGCGGCGATCGACTTTGGTGGCGCTGATGAGGAGGCGAACGTTGTCCCAGCGGAAGCCCTTCAGGGTCTGGGCCAAGTCCGCCAGACCTTCGGTCACGGCGACCGCGGAGGAGGTCCGGTCATCCGCCAGGAAATTGCATTGCCGGTACCAGATGACCTTGGTGCCGCCGAGGAAGGGAAGCGTTTGCAGCGACTCGCGCAGGCGCTGGAGGGAACGGAGGGCGTCCCCAGCGTTGGCGGCCGAGGCATCAATGATCTCCTGGTCGAAGCCGCCCGCAGATTCGGACCAGAGCGTGAAGATCTGGCGGGCTCGGACGGTGACGCCGTGGTCGTCGTCGCCGCAGACGAGGACGAGCGGTTCCTTGGGGGTGGCCGCCGGGGCGGGCATGCGGCTATTCGGCCTTGCCGCCGTTGTCGTTGAGGCGGGCGAGGACTTCGGACATATCCTCGACCTGTTCGAAGAGGGAGGCAGCGACGTAGATGGGCCGCTTCTGCGCGGTGGCGAGGGCCAGGCAGTCGCTGGGGCGGGCGTCGATCTCGGCGATCTTTCGTCCCAGCTCGTTCTGCTGTTGGAGGAAGAGCCGGGCGTAGTAGGTTGAGTTGCGGAGTTCCGTGACGATGACGCGGTCGACCGTGATGCCGAAGCCCTCGAAGATGCTGGCGATGAGATCGTGCGTGAGGGGGCGCTCCTTACTGGTTCCTTGCAGGAACATGCCGATGATGGCCCCCATGTTGTGCTCAACCTGGATGACGAACACCTTCTCGTCGTTGCCCAGGAAGATCGCGCATCCGCTGTTGGCGGGCAGGATGCCGCGGATCTCGACCGGCACGACGTCTTGCTTCATACACTGAGTGTAGCCAGGGATCCCCAAAAGACAAGTCCGCTGGGGAATGCCCGGGGGGGGCGGGCCGGGCCTTGGCATGCCGCCTGCGATACGGTCTGGCCATGAACGCAACCCTCGCCGCCGCCCTCCTCGCCAGCCTGCTGGCCCTGATGCCCCCGGCCCACGCCGCCAAAAACCCGGCCGAGAAGCTCGCCGACGCGATGACCGAGTTGGATCAACTGGTCAAGGAACGCGACATCGCCTTGCTCACCCCGAGCCTGGTTCCGATCCTCAAGGCCGAGGCGGCGCCGCTGACCAAGATCCTCGTCGAAGACGGGATGCCCTTCGGCAGCGTGGCCCTGGCCCAGATGTTGGCCGAGAAGACCCAACAACCGCTGACCGACGTGCTCCAAAAGACTGCCGATTCAGATTGGATTCGTCTTTTGGAAGTCTCTCAAGTATCTCCGGACGAAGCCATTGGGTATTTGGAAGAAATCCATACGAATGTGGCCTTCGCCATGATGGATGTGCCCAAAAAGAAGGCCAAACGACGTTAGGTGGACCGACTGCTGGTGTTGGATGACTGAGGGCGCGGCCTGGGACCGCGCCCTCACTCTTTTGACCCAGGCTCAACCCGTCCGCCTCGCCAACGGCTCGGGCCTTGAAGTGCATCGCACCCCCCAAGGAAGCACCGGCGCGCCCCCGGCAGGGCCCGCCCGGGTCGGCGCCCGTTGAAAGGACACCTCACGACCCTCGCGGGGGGGGCGATGACCGCCGGATCCGGCGACCCACCGCGGCCGACACCGGCCCCGTGAAGGCCCGGCGGGTGCCCAGAAGGGAGACACCAGCCTCGCCTCTTTGGACAAATGGAGCATTGCCTTAACCCGGGTTCTGCCGTTCTCTGCCTCGGGCTCCGCCGCGCGGGTCGATGAGTCTCCCTGGCCGGACGGACCCCGCACGCGGCTCCTCGATCCATCTTATGAGCGCCCACGACAAAATCATTCCCTTGGAACGTCTCCCCGCCTGGCGGCAGTCCGTGCGGCGGGCGGGCCGTCGACTGGTCGTGACCAATGGCTGTTTCGATCTGTTGCATGCGGGGCATGTGACCTACCTCGAGGCGGCGCGGGCGCGCGGCGATCTGCTCCTCGTGGGGTTGAACGGCGACGACTCGGTGCGCCAACTGAAGGGCGAGGGGCGGCCGTTGAACCCGGAGGGAGATCGGGCCCTGGTGCTGGCGGCCCTCGAGGCGGTCGACGCCGTCGCCGTGTTCCCCGAGGTCCGGGCCGTCCGGTTTCTGCACTTGGCCCAACCCGATCTCTACGTGAAGGGGGGCGACTATACCTTGGAGACAATCAACCAGGAGGAGCGACGAGCGGTGGAAGACGCAGGCGGCCACATCGTCTTTCAACCGTTCCTGCCAGGACGGTCCACCACCGGCCTGATCGGCAAAATGCGGGAGTAGAGTCCGCGCGGGACGCTTTACCTCCCCTTTACACACGGGGCCCCCCGGGGCGCGTAGAATGCGCCATCCTATGAAACCCTCATTCTGCTTCGCTCTCCTCCTCGCCGCTTTCACCCCCGCGCTCGCGGCCAGCCCAACCCCGCTGCCGGTCAAGGAAGTGACGGTCTTCAAGGACGGCCACGCGTTCGTTGTGCACCAGGGCGCCCTGCCCGTGAATGCTTCCGGAGAGGTGGTGCTCGACCGGCTGCCCGCGGCCGTGCTCGGCACCTTCTGGGCGGGGGTGACCGACCCCACCCTGAAGCTGACCTCGGTGACGGCCCGCTCCCAGCGCCTCACCGTGCCTCGGACCGCCCTGACCGTCCGAGAACTCCTCGAGGCGAACGTCGGGGCCGAGGCCTTCCTGGCCGAGACCAACGGCCAGCGTTATGCAGCCACTCTCCTGGGCTTCCCCACCCGCTCGAGCGAGGAACTGGCCGCCACCGCCCCGCCGGGCGCGCCCCCGCGGCTCGCCCAACGCGGCGACGTCGTCCTCCTCAAGGTGCCCGAGGGGGTGCGGGCCCTCGAGGTCAGCCGCATCCAGGAGGTGACCTTCCGGAGCCCGCCCAAGGCGAAGCTCGAAACCGAGGAGTTCCGGCCATCGCTCGCGCTCGAGCTGGAGTCGAAGGACGGCGCGCTCCCGGCGCAGGCCGGGGTGCAGTTGATGTACGTGCAGCGCGGCCTGCGCTGGATCCCCAGCTACCGGGTGGACCTGGATGGCCAGGGCCAGGCCAAGGTCAGACTCCAGGCCACCCTCCTCAACGAACTGATCGACCTGCACGAGGCCACCGTGCAGTTGGTCATTGGCGTCCCCACCTTCACCTGCAAAGATACGCTCGATCCAATGGGCCTCCAGGAAGCCGCCGCCCAGTTGTCCGCCTATTTCCAGTCCCCCGCCGGCCGCGCCGGGCGCTTCGCCGCCCTGGCCAACAACTTCGACAACGGCCTCATGACCCAAGTGGCGTTCCCCCAGACCGGCGACGCCCGTTTGCCCGCCGCCGGAGGCGCCCCCGGGGAACCCGATCTGCCCGAGGGGACCCGCAACGAAGACCTCTTCGTGTTCACCCTCCCGCACCTGACCCTCAAGAAGGGCGAACGCATGGTCGTGCCGATCGCGGAATACAGCGTGGCCTATGAGGATGTCTTCGCGTTGGACGTGGCGTTCGCCCCTCCCACCGAGATGGCCCGGAGCATGAACTCCGACCACCACGCCGAACTCAACCGGCTGGCCGCCCACCCGAGAGTCCTGCACAAGGCACGCCTCCATAACCGCAGCCCCTATCCCTTCACCACCGCCCCCGCCCTCGTCCTGCGCGAAGGCCGCGTCGTCTCCCAAGGCATCATGACCTATGCCGCAGTCGGCGCCGATACCGACCTGCCCCTCACCACCGCCCTCGACCTCCAGGTCCGCAAAACGGATCGCGAGACGAAGCGTTCCCCCAACAGTTACCAGCAGAACGGCCGCAGCTACCTGCGCGTCGACCTCGAAGGCTCCCTCCGCCTCGTCAACCGCAAACCCCTCCCCGTCCGCGTCGAAGTGGCCCGCCACGTCCTCGGGCATGTCGACCAGGCCGGCCATGAGGGACGCATCACCATGAGCAACGTCTTCGAAAGCCGCGATCACTTGCCGGCCGGCGCTCTCCCCGGAGGCGCCGCCTGGTGGGAAGGCGTCGCTTGGCCCTGGTGGTGGCATCAGGTCAATGGCCTCGGCCGCATCGAATGGACCTGCTCTCTCCCGGCCGGCGAGTCGGTCGAGCTGCCCTATGCCTGGCATTACTTCTGGGAATGAGCGCCTTCGCCCTTGCAGCTGGGCAGGGAGGCGGGGCGAGCCTGCCCGCCAGCCGCCAAGGGCCTGCGACATCCCGGATCCTCAGGAGATTGCTGCCACCGACGGTGACCGGAGACAGGTTGCTGGGCCGAACTGCGGCCCGCAGATCAGGGGGACTTGCCCCGGTAGCTGATGCCGGTCATGGTCAACAGCGACAGCACATGGGGCATGTCGTCGTCACCCACCACGATGACCGACGTCTTGCCCAGCGCGACGCGGTAGCGGTCGTGGACTTCGTAGGCCTCCCCGTCCGCCATGCGGATGACGAAGGGAATTCCCTCGTGAATGGCCGTCTGCACTTGATCGCGAGTCATAGTCGTTTCGATCGAGATGCTCAAGCGGGGCTTCGGGCCTCCTTCCGGGCGTTGATTTTCCTGCACGGTGCAACATCCTTGTCGTGCATGAAGACACCGACGTTGGGAAAACCCGGCACGACTTCGGCCGCGGCTTCGCCTGGGGGGAACCAGGCGAGCCGATGGGCATCAGCAAGCGGGATAAGATCAGCGCGCTCCGCTCGCCGCCGCCCGCCCCCAGGCCAGCCAAGCCCCGGAAGCGGCCTGCCTTCGCGGCCCGGCTCCAACGCAGCTGCGGCGACCTCGGGTTGTCCGGCGACGTGGTCGTGTCGGACCGCGAATGCCGGCCGGATTGAGCCCCCCTCGACCTCGCCATGCCCGCCCCTCGCGTGCTGATCATCGAGGACGACGCCGCCATCCGACGGGGGTTGGCCGACGTGCTGCGGTTTGCGGGCTACGAGGTGCTGGAGGCCGGCAACGGGCGCGACGGGTTGGACCGGGCGACGCGGGGCGCCTTCGAGCTGCTCCTGCTCGACCTGGTGCTGCCCGGCCCCAGCGGCCTGGAGATCCTCCAGGCGGTGCGCGAGCAGCGCCCCACCCTGCCTGCCATCATCCTGACCGCGCGCGGCGAGGAAGCGGACCGCGTGCAAGGACTGCGATTGGGCGCGGACGATTATGTGGTGAAGCCGTTCAGCGTGCGGGAACTGCTCGCCCGGATCGAGGCCGTCCTGCGCCGCTCGCCGGAGCGGCCGCACGCCGTGCGTGACCTTCCCCTGCCCGAGGGCGTGGCGGACCTGGGCCGGGGCGAGGCCCGGTTCGAGGACGGAAGCCGCGTCGCGTTGTCCGTGCGCGAGGTGGAATTGCTGCGCTACCTGGCCGCCCACCCGGGCCGCGCCATCTCCCGCGAGGAAATCCTCCGGCGCGTCTGGCGTCTCGACCCGCAACGGCTGGAGACCCGCACGATCGACATGCACGTGGCCAACCTGCGGGAGAAACTCCGCGACCACGCCGGCGCCCCGCAGGTCGTGATCACGGTGCGCGGACGCGGTTACATGATCGGAAGACCCCGGTGAGCGCATGAATCGACCCTCGAGAGTGTGGCGGGTCTTCGCGCTCTGTGTGGGGCTGGTGCTCGCCGCCCTCGGCTGGGCCAGCCAAGCCCTGTGGCGGCTCGAACAGGCCCAACTGAACGCGGAACGTCGAGCCGACCTCGAGGAACGCGCGCGCCTCGCCCTCTGGCGCATGGACACCGCCGTCAACGCGCTCCTCCTCCAGGAAAGCGCCCGCCTCCCCGAGCGCGAGCCATCGCCCCAGCCCGACCGCCCGCCCCCCTCCGCCCCCGATCGCGGGCTTTCCAGTCACGTGATCCTGCGGTTCCAACTCGCCCTCGATGGGCGGCTCCTTGCCCCGCTCGAAGGACCGGCGGAGCCGCCTCGTCTGGCCGAGTTGCGCCGCCTGCTCGATCAGCCGGCCGCCACCGGTTCGAAGCCGGCCCCGGCCGTGGACAACGGGATGGTGCTGGTCCAGGAGAGCGGCCGCCCGGAGGCGGACGGCGCGCCCTTGCCGGTGCCGGAAGGGGAGGGGGCATCCTCCCGGCGCGATGAGGAGGCGGCGCAGACGTTCCGCAACTACATGGAGTTCTCCCAGCGCGCGCAGGGGGTCCAGCAAGCCCAGCAGGTCCTGGCCAGCCGCGCCCCGGCCCCCGCCGCCAGTCCTCTCCCGCTCGCGGCCGCCGCCGCGGGACGCTTCCAGCCGCTCTGGTTAGGCGAACACCTCGTGCTCGTCCGGCGGGCCCTGTCCCGCGCCGGCCCCGTGGTGCAGGGCGTGTGGGTCGACTGGCCGGCGCTCCGGACGGCCTTGCTCGACTCGATCCGCGATCTGTTCGGCGCGGCCACCCTGGGGGCGGTTCCGCCGCAGACGCCCCGCCCCCGCGACCGCCTCCTCGCGACCCTCCCCGCGTGCCTGGAACCGTCCCCGGCGGCGTCCCCCGCAGCCGGTTGGACGCCCCTGCGCGTGACGCTCAGCCTGGCCTGGGCCGGCGTGCTCGTCGCCGTCCTTTCGGTGGCCACCCTGCTCCGCGGCGCCCTCCGCCTGAGCGAACGGCGCGGCGCATTCGTCTCCGCCGTCACCCACGAACTCCGCACGCCGCTGACGACCTTCAAGCTCTACTCCGAAATGCTCGCCGGAGACATGGTGCCGGATGAGGCGACCCGCCGGCAGTATCTGGCCACGCTCTGCCGCGAAGCCGAGCGCCTGCGGCACTTGGTCGAAAATGTCCTGGCCTACGCACGCCTCGACCAGGCCCGACCCAGCGACCGAACCCGGCCGGTCAGGGTGAGGACGCTGCTCGACGCGGTCCGCCCCCGACTGGCGGAGCGGACCGCACAGGCTCGGCTCGAACTCGTGGAACGCGTCGACGACCCCGGCTTGCTGGAACGTATCGTCCGGGTGGACCCGGCGGCGGTCGAGCAGATCTTGTTCAACCTCGTGGACAACGCCTGCAAGTACGCCGCCTCGGCCGCCTCCGCCGATCGGCGGCTGCACCTGGACGTCAGCGTGGCGGCGCCCTCCTCCCTCGCTCTCGGGGTGCGGGACCACGGCCCGGGAGTGGACCCGGCCCTCGCGGGCCGCCTCTTCGAGCCCTTCAGCAAGTCCGCCGACCAGGCGGCGCGCAGCGCCCCCGGGGTTGGATTGGGCCTGGCGCTCAGCGGCGCCCTCAGCCGCGATCTGGGCGGCGATCTGCATTGGGACGCCCGCGTGCAGGACGGGGCGCGTTTCGTGCTGACCCTGCCTCTGCGCGGGCCCCCACCCCGGCAAGATCCTTGATCCCTCCCCCGCTCAAGCGTCCCCCCCGAACGCCGGCCGTCAGGCCGTCACCCCGCAGTTCTCATTTCGGAATTTGAAAAGCCCCTCCCCCGGCTTCTGGCCACCCTCTCCCCGCGCCTTTGACAGCAGAAGGCAGCCCAGGCGCGGGGAGAGGGAAGGGGAGAGGGGGAGTCCTCCCTTCAACATGAGAATTGCTGTCCGTCACCTTGACTCATTCGCTGAGGATCGCGAGTTCCGCCCAATAGGCGGCTTCGTAGGCCCAACCACTCGGTTGGTTGACCAATTCGAGTTTCACGCGGCGGCCGGCAGAGGGCGTGAGGTCCACCGTCTCGTTCAGCCAATGGCCCTCCGTCACCGTGGCACGGCTCACTGCCTTGCGGACCACCGGCGTGCCATCCACCCGCACGATAAGCTCGAAGTCGCCCTGCGGATCGTGTCCCACCACCAGACGCAACTGCGTCTTCTTCCCGGCCGGCACGTCCACCGTCCGGCTCAGGACACAACCGGTCTCCTGATCCAACGGATGCGTGACCAGCACCTGCTTGCGCCCCTGCCACTCGGCACGCAGGCCCGGGTTCATCTCGCTGCCGCACTTCGATACCTTCCAGCCCGGCGCGAAGGTGGCCATGGCCTGCTCGAGGTTCACTCCGGCGACCGCGGTGATGCGCGCCATTTCCTCGGCGGTGAACCGGCTGTTGGCGATCGGGCCGGGCGCCCAACTCAGTTCGAATCGGCTCGGTTGGGGAGGTCGCTCGGGAATGACGAAGAACTCCTCGCCGCTGGCGGTCTTTTCCATGGCCCCGCCATAGCGGACCACGATCTGACGCGCGAGCTTTTCGCACACGTCGAGCAGGCGGGGAAAGTTGTAGGCGGTGTGGCTGAACTCGCGCGTTTCGTCCAGGCCGGTGTTGAACCGTGCGGGCAGCCGGGAGAAGCCCACCGTCGTGAACAGGACCCCCGCCGAACTGGATGGATTGCAGTCGGAGTCCATCCCCCCGCGGCACGAGATGACGATGGTGCGGTCGAGGTCACGCTGGCCGAAGAGCAGGCCGAGGAGGACGTAGGCGCCGTTGATCTTGCAGTCGATGCCGCCGTTGGAGGCCTTCTGGTATTCCGGGTTCTCGCGGTACTTGGCCTGGCACTTCCTCCACGCGGCCTCCCAATCGTGCGGATCCGCTTGGAACCAGGCGACCATGTCGCGGACCATCTCGGCGTATTGGCTTTGAGCGGGGATGGCTGGCAAGGCCTGGAGGACGATCTTGAGCGGGTCGCTCTCGAAGAAGGCTTCCGCGTACATCGCCCCCATGAACTGGCCCGCATACATGCCGTCGCCGTAATTCATCAAACGCCCGAACTTCTCCCCCAGGTCAACCGCCGCCTGCGGCAAGCCGGGCGCAATCAGGCCCGAGAAATCCGCCTCGATCTGGTAGTCGATGTCGTTGGGACACTTGTTGAACTGGGGATGGCTGGAGTCGGGGGGGGCAATGCCCAGGCGCAGGTTGTTGCGGCCGGCCGCATTGGCGCACCAGAGCGGATACCCGCTGTTGGCGAAGTCGATGCCGGCCTGGCGAATCGACACGTCCAGCCCGTATTGCTCCAGCGACCGCAGGAAGGTCATCTCCACGTAAAGATCGTCCTGGCCGAACGCGTCGTTGATCATGCTCGGCTGCCAGACCGGCATCTTGTCCGCCGGGATGATCTGGTCCTTCCACTTGAATTCCGTGGGCGCCCCCCAGGAGACGCCGGCAATCTGGCCGATCCAGCCGGCCTTCATCTTGTCGCGGTATTCCTTGACCGAAAGACGCCGGGCTTCGGCGGCCTCGAGGACGGCGAAGAGGCTCCCGAGGCACGCGCACAGCAGCAGCAGGGTGACCGGCCTAACGCGGACCGCAGAGCCGGAACGCAGGGAAGGGGGATCGAAGAAACGAGAGGAGGTTGGACGCATGTGCCATTTGTCCCCCATTTGCGCGCCTCTGTAAATGCCGGATCGGCCCTGCGCCGCCCCCAGCGGTGTCCCGCGGTTCTCCGGTCCCCTCCCTTCGGGGGAGGCGACCCTTTGTCACCAATCAAAATGAGCATCGCTGCAGGCACTCGCTTCCGGATTGACCTGGGGGCATTTTCAAGCATAGCTTACACCATTCATGAGATTGCCTGGAACCCCGACCCGAACCGAGGTGGGCTCGCGCCCGCCCTGGGAGGGCGCCCGGAGCTGGGGGCGTCCGGTCGAGCCCAGGCCAACCCTCCAACCCTTGCTTTGCTGATGACCTCCTCGCGCACGTTCGTCCTCCTGTTCTCCGTCCTGGCCCTGGCCGGGTCCGCCCACGCGGCCAAGGAGACCTTCGATCGCAGCAAGCCGCACGTGAACATCGGCACGATCGGCGAGGGCGGGGCGGGCGGAGCCTCCCTGGCCGACGCGATCGAGGCCTATGCGCGGGTCGGCGGCCTTCCCGTCCGCGACGCGCGCGGTCAGGCCGGCCGCGGCCGGGCGGCCCGCCCGCTCTCCGCTCAACTCCAGGGTTTCCTGGTCGAATACCAGTCCAAGAACCGTCATTACGCCCACGTCGATTGTCCGTCGGAACGCGCCTTCGTGCCGGGGCTGATCACCGGCGATCTCCCCGAGTCGCGGTTGGAGGCCAGGTCGGTCGAGGGACGGCCGACCGAGTCGGCCTCCGAGCCGGTGCTGGACGGGGTGATCCTCCTTGTGTCGGCCGCGGAGGGTCCGACGCCGCAGACCCGCGAGCACGTGCTGTTGGCGCGGCAGGTGGGGGTGCCGGCGGTGGTGGTGTTCCTGGATGGGGTGGACGAGGTGAGGGATCCCGCCTGGATCGAGGTGGTCGAGAAGGAGGTGCGCGATCTGCTGGCAAGGAACGGGTTCGAGGGGGACAAGACCCCCATCGTTCGGGGCAGCGCCCTGGGCTCGATCCGTGGGGATGCGCGGGCCTTGGCAGCCATGGGCGAGCTCGTGGACACGTTGGACCGGTATGTGCCCTTGCCGCCGCGGGACAAGGACAAGCCGTTTCTGATGCCGGTCGAAGAGGCGTTCGCCTTGGGTCGACGCGGCACCGTCGCCACCGGCCGGATCGAGACCGGAGTGGTGGCGCCTGGGGATGAGGTGGAAGTGCTGGGACTGGTGCCGGATCAAATCGCGCGGGTGGGCGCCTGGCCAGGGGGGCGGGCGGGACCACGGGGCGTGTTGGAGGCCGGAGACCGCGCCGTGCTGCCCCTCAGGTCGGTCTCGGGAGAGCCTTTGGAGGTCTGGCCTGGACAGGTGGTCGCTGCGCCGGGGACATTGTCATCGCATCGCACCTGCCTGGCGTTGGTCTACGTTTTTCGGAGGGAGGAGGGTGGCCGCCACACCCCCTTCCAAAACAAGTACCGGCCGCAGTTCCTCTTCCGGACCACCGACGTGACGGGCGAGATCACGTTGGAGGATGGCCGGGAGTTGGCGTCGGGGGATTACGGATGGGTGAGCGTGGATTTGATCGTGCCCGTGGCGATGGACAAGGGCCTGCGCTTTGCGATCCGGGAAGGGGGTCGGACGGTGGGCGCGGGCCAGGTGGTGGAAATCCTCCGGTAGCCGGGGCCATCTGCCGGGCCGGGAGGGTGCGCGGCGCCGCCATCCTTCGCGGCCAGGGGTTGGGGAGGGATAGGGGTGAGGGGCACGCCCGCGAGGCTGGTCAGGCGGTTGCCCTGTTCCAACCGAGTGTGAGGCATGCGGATCAGGTCGCGTCGAGCCAGGCGCGCAGGGTCGCCAGGTCCCGCTTGAAGTTGGCCTTCCGGTCGGCGCCCTGCCCAAGATCGCGATATTCGTGGTGCTGGCTGATGGGCCCCGGGAACGTGGTCAGACCCAGGGTCGGCACGACGCTGGCCGACACGGCGCCTTCTCCCAGGCGACACCACTGCGGTTGCCAGCCGCGCTCGGTGCGCGCCCAGGCAAAGTCCTTGACGTAAACGGCCACGCAATGCGGTTGGACCAGCCGGGCTTGGATCGGCCAGGAGAGTCCCCCTTCCAGCGTGGCGTGCCCGACGTCCAAGCAGATCCCAAGGTGCGCAGGGTCGAGGTCGCGGAGGACCGTCCAGATGTCCCAGACCGGCGCCCCCACGTAGTCGGCGCCCGAGTGGTTCTGCCATCCCCCCTGGACGCCCAGTTCCTTGTTCAGCGCGGCCAGGTCCTTCAGGGCCGCTCCAACCTCGGCCAGTTTGCGCACCGGCGACTCGCCCTTGGGATAGCGTTCGGAGCCGCATCGATAGAGCCGGATGCCGGCTGCGGCCATGGTGCGCAGGAGTGCCTCGGCGGCAGGCGTGGCGCGCGTGATGTCGGTGGTGAGCATGGTGACCTCCTTGCCGCGCTGGCGCAGGGCGGCGACCAGGCGGGGAAGGTCATCCGCGGCCCGTTCGGGGGCGATGTGGGCGGACCGGGCGCGCACGGGGCATTCGATGCCATCCCAGCCGACCTCGGTCACGAGGTCGGCCGTGGCCTCGAAATCGAGGTCGAGGAAGGGCTTGCTGAAGGCGATGATCCTGGGGCGTCGGGGCGCGGGTGCGCCCAGGGCGGTCCAGGGGTGGGGGAGGGCCGCAGCGGCGAGGGCGCCGGCCCCGGCCAGGAAACGGCGGCGGGTGAGCCCTGGCGGCGGAGGCGCCTCGAACGGATCAGGGTTGGGTTTCATGGATTGCGGATTGCGGTGGCGGGGGGCGGGTTCGGGGTGGCGAGGGGGGGGCAAAGGCGTCTATTCCTCGGACTCGGCGGGGCCTTTGCGTTCCCAGCGGCGGGGGGGGCGTTCGGGCAGGGTGGGGTCCACTTTGGCGAAGTAACAGTCCGGCCCGAAGAGGGTGTCGACCGCCTGTTGCAGGGCCTGGGAGGGGAGGACGGCAAAGCGCTCGTGGGTTTCGAGGCAGAGCCATTCCCCGGTGGGGCGGCGGAGGATGAGGAAGAGCGGGCAACGGCCCGGGTGTTGGGCGACCAGGTCGCGGAGTTGTTCGAGGTGTTCGGTGGTGAGGTGGGCGAGGTGGAGTCGGACATGCACTTGCCGGGTGTAGCGGCGGGGGGCGTCTTCCAGGGGCAGAATCTCGACGGGGAACAGTTTGGGCTTATCGTCGCCGGTGTTGACTTCGGCGATGACGAGGATGGGGCGGTTGAGGGTGAAGAGGTCGCGGTGGCGTTCGTAGATTTCGTTCATGCAGAGGACTTGGACGGCGCCTTCGGTGTCCTCGAGGGTGAGCAGGGCGTAGGGTTTGTTGGTTTTCTTGGAGACGCCCTGTTGGACGGCGGCGATCAGGCCTCCCAGGCGGGTGAGGGAGCGGTTGGGGAGGGAGGCCAGGGTGGCGGTGGTGGCGAGGCCGTATTGAGCCAGGAGGGGGGCGAAGGGCGTCAGCGGGTGCCCGGTGACGTAGAACCCGAGGAGTTCCTTCTCGGCGGCCAGGAGTTCGTGCTGGGGGTATTCGGGCAGGCGGGCGAGGGCCTCGGCCTGCGGGGAGGGGGCGGCGTCGAGGAGGCCGAAGAGGGAGGTTTGCCCGCGGGCGCGATCGTAGGCCAGGCTCGAAGCCCGGGCCAGGGAGCGCTCGATCTGGGAGAAGAGGGTCGCGCGGGTTTCGCCCAGGCTGTCGCAGGCTCCGCACTTGACCAGCACCTCGATGACCTTGCGGTTGACCGTGCGGGTATCGATGCGCTCGCAGAGGTCGGCCAGGGTGGTGAAGGGGCCGCCTTCCCGGCGGGCTTTGAGGAGACCCTCGACGGCGATTTCGCCGACGCCCTTGATGGCGGCGAGGCCGAAGCGGATGGCCGGCCTGGGGGCCGCGCCCTTGCGGGCGGGGGCCGGGGTGGCGCCGGGGGCGAAGTGGAGCTCGCTGGAATTCACGTCCGGGGGAAGGACCTCGATGCCCAAGGAACGGGCCTCCGCCACATACAGAGCCACCTTGGCGGTGTCCGCCAGGTCGTTGGTCATCATGGCGCAGAGGAACTCGACCGTGTAATTCGCCTTGAGGTAGGCCGTCTGGTAGGCCACCACCGCGTAGGCGGCCGCGTGCGACTTGTTGAAGCCGTAGCCGGCGAACTTCTCGAGCGTGTCGAAGATATGGTTGGCGCGGGGGGCGGGGATGTGGTGGGTCCGGGCGCAGCCCTTGACGAACGTGTCGCGCTGCTTGGCCATTTCCTCGGCCTTCTTCTTGCCCATCGCGCGGCGGAGGAGATCGGCGCCGCCCAGGGTATAGCCGGCGAGGATCTGGGCGGCCTGCATGACCTGCTCCTGGTAGACCAGGATGCCG
>CAZVRY010000100.1:0-21784 GCA_964629545.1 uncultured Verrucomicrobiota bacterium
CCCACTTCTTGAACATGGGGAACAGCTTGGTGCTGTCGTTGGTGAACGGTGAAGTAAAGAGGAAGGTATTGATGCCAAATCTCATAACGCAGAGGGATGGATTGTGTGGAGCGAGGCTAGTGCGGCCCCTCGCGAATGGCCAGCGATTTGTGCCGCCGGCTGCGGTCTCACAGATCCAGGGCGCGCAGGGACGGGGCGGGGAGCGCGGAACCGCCAACGCACGATCCGTTCCGAGTTCATCGGGTTCAATCGACCGTCATGGCGGTCATGGTGGCTTCGAGTTGTTGACGGAGCGCAGCGCGTTCGTGGTCAGCAGCCCCGCGGGGAATCTGGAGGAGCGGGCCGACGACGACGTCGGCGCGGGCGAAGGGCAGCGGAAGCTGGAAGCGATCCCAACTGCGGAACCGGATCTTGTTCGAGAGGTTGACCACCACCGGCAGGATGGCGCGGCCGGTCAGTTGCGCGGCGGCGATGACCCCGTCCTGGATGCGGTAGCAGGGCCCGCGGGGGCCGTCGGGCGTGATGGCGAGGTCGAGGCCGCGTTCGGCCCAGGTGGTGAGTTCGCGCAGAGCCTGGGGGCCGCGGCGGCTGCTCGACCCGCGCACCGGCTCCACCTCGAACAGTTCGAGGATGCGCGCCAGCAGACCGCCGTCGCGACTGGCGCTGACCATGGCGGCCAGGCGGCGGGAGGGATCGGCGCGGCGGATGGCGCGTTCGTAGATGATCAGGGACAAGGCGAGGCGGTTGTGCCAGGTACAGAAGATGACCGGCGGCTGGCCGGGTTGGGTGAGCGCGCTGGCGGAGGGGGGGAAGCGAAAGCGGAGGGTGGCGGAGAGGCTGCGGATCAGCGCCCAGACCATCCGGGCGGCCAGGCGCTGGCGCCAGGCGGCCTGGTGCGGCACCACCACCCCGCTGCGCCGCCGGACCGAGGGGGCGGCGGAGGGCTGGGCGGGGGGCGTTGGGCCGGAGGCAGAGCCGGGATCGGGCATCAGGCGACTTTCTTGAGGGAGGCGCGGACGAGGTCTTCCACGTTGGCTTGCGGACCGAGCAGAGCCGCGACGCCGCGCACGGTGTCGTGGGCGTCCACCTGTTTGAAGCCGAGCGCAACCAGGGCGAGGACGGCGTCGTTGATCTTCTGGTCGGCGGGCGACAGGGCGCGCGCGGCGCTGCTGGCCTCCCAGGCTCCGGCGGCGCCGATCTTGTCGCGCAGTTCCACCACGATCCGCTCGCCGGTCTTCTTGCCGACTCCGGAGATCTGGGCGAGGGCTTTGACATCGCCGTTAGCCACCGCCCCGCGGAACGAGACCGGATTCATCCCGCTGAGGATGTTCAGGGCGATCTTCGGGCCGATCCCGGAGACGTTGTTGATGAGGAGGCGGAAGAGTTCGCGTTCCGGGGCGGTCATGAACCCATAGAGCACATGGGCGTCCTCGCGGATTACCAGATGGGTCAACAGGTGCACCTCCTGGCCGGGAGGAGGGAGTTTGTCATAGGACGAAAGGGGGATCAGCACCTCGTAGCCGACGCCCCCCACGTTGAGGATGGCTTGCGTGGGCAGGGCTTCGACCAGTTGACCGTGGAGGAAGGTGATCATGGGAAGCTGGACCTCAGGATTTTTGACGTGCATGGGAACCACGAACCTGGGCAGTCGGGTGGGGCGGGCGTACGGGCGAGGCGCCCAGGGCGTACGACGAGCATGCCCCCTCTCCCTTTCTCCCTCTCCCCAACCTGAGGAAACGCTGCGCTGGCATGGGTTGGGGAGAGGGATGGGGTGAGGGGACGGTTCATGGGCAGCCTCCACGTCGAACGAACCGACGCGCAGGGGGACCATGAACCGGGCGGACCGGGAGCAAGAGCAAGAGCAAGAGCAAGAGCACGAATTCTGCCTCTTGCACTTTGCCTTCTGCCTTTCCGGTTCATGGAGAGTGGATTAGACTCGCTTGGCGGGCGTGAGGGAATAGCGGCCTTGTTCCTGGGCGTGGGTCAACGCGAGGGCGAGGGCGTCGGCGGCATCCGGAGCGGGGGGTTCGGGCAGGACGAGGAGGCGTTGCACCATCTTGGCCACGGCCAGCTTCTGGGCCGCCCCGTAGCCAACCACGGCCTGTTTGACCTTGCGCGGGGCGATCTCGAAGATCTCGAGGCCGGCCTCCGCGACGGCCACGAGTGCGGCGCCGCGCGCCTCGCCCATGATCAGGGCCGTCTGCAAGTTCTGCGCGTAAAACAACCCTTCGATGGCACAGACGGTCGGCCGATGCTGCCGGATGACGTCCCGGAGCGATTCCGCAATCTTCAGCAGGCACCGCGACCGCTCCCACGAGGCCGGACAGCGGACGGTGCCGTGCGCGAGGGTGGCGGGGTGCGGCCGGCCCAGGCGGATGACGCCAAAACCGGTGCCGCGCAGCGAGGGATCGACCCCGAGGATGACTTGGTGCCGCTGTGGGGACGTAGGTTCCACTCCCGGCAAGACCGGCGCGGCCCGGCGACGGGTGCCCTGCACGCGCGCCTCGAGTTCCTGGAATTGTCTCGGCGAGATACCCACGGGCGCAGCCTGCCAGAGTGGAACCTCGGGGCCAAAGCGAAAAAGG
This sequence comes from uncultured Verrucomicrobiota bacterium, assembly GCA_964629545.1. Taxonomy (GTDB): domain Bacteria; phylum Verrucomicrobiota; class Verrucomicrobiia; order Limisphaerales; family CAZVRY01; genus CAZVRY01. The sequence continues at coordinate 2,586 of CAZVRY010000100.1, forward strand.
TCAGGGTTTGGGCCGCTCGGGGCGGGGTGCGCGGAAGATCAGGCGGTAGCGGGCATGCTGCTCCATGATGTTCTCCACGTAGCGGCGGGTGCCCGGGAAGTCCACCCCGCCGAGGAACGCCACGCTGTTGGTGGCAGCCGGCCCCTTCAGCCAGCGGAGGACGCGCGTCCGGCCGGCATTGTAATCGGCCAGGGCATAGGGGACAGGGTTGTCCGTATGCCCGTAGCGCAGCAATAACCGGCGCAGGTACCACGTGCCGGCCAAGGTGTTGGTGCCCGGGTCCAGCAGGTGTTCCGGCTCGAAACCGCTCAGGCGTTCGGCTCCCGCCCACTCCAACGCCGCCTCGTCGCGGATTTGCATGAGACCGAACTCGCCGGCCTGCCCGCGGACCGCCGCTTGGAACCGGCTTTCCTGCCAGATCACCGCCTTGATCAGGGCCGGATCCACTCCGTAACGCTCGGAGGCGGTCAGGATCACACGATCATAGACCCGGTGTCCGCCCTGATACCGCAGCCAGACCGCGGTGCCACCCACCACGGCCAGGACCAGGATTGCACATCCGAGCCAGCGGCCACGCATGCCATGCTTATAGCCTCGAAAGGGCGCGTGGCCAAGTGGCATTGGCGGTCCCGACTCCTCGCCTTCGCACCTCGTTCAACCGCGGAGGACGCGGAGGGCACCGTTGACCATGGGCGTTGGGGCGAGAGGGTGATCACACCCCCGGGGTCATCGTTCTACGAAGACGGGCGTCCCGACCTGGACCAGGCGGTAGAGGAGGTGGGCATTCCAGTTGGCCAAGCGAAAACAGCCGTGCGACTCCGTTCGTCCCACGTCCTCGGGGCGCGGGGTGCCATGAATGCCGTAGCCGGCCCGGTTCAAACCCAGCCACGCCACGCCCACCGGGCTGTTGGGCCCCGGGGGCAACAGGAGCTTGCGTCCCAGAGACCGCCCTTCCTCAGACTCGGGGAAGATTTCCGGGTTGAAGGTGTAGTCGGGATTCTCGATCCGGACGACCACCCGAAGCTCGCCGAGGGGCCGTTTGTCTACCCGGGCCCCGATGCTGCAGGGGAAGTGGACCAGGAGATTGGTCTGGTCGTCGAAGGCCTGCAGGGTGCGGGCGCTGAGGCGGATGCGAACGAACTTGGCCAGGCGGTCAACCGGGGGCAAGCGGACGTTGGGCACGATGAGGGCGGCCCCCGGCAAGGCGTTGGTCCAGTCGAAGACGGGGTTCATCCGGCGGATCAGATTCGGATGCGACCAGAAGCGTTCGGCGACCAACTCCAGCAAGGACTCGTGGTTCAGGCTGCGTTGGAGGGACTTGCCCAGCCAGGACCGGCTCAACGGTTCGAGGCTGCCCAGGTCTTCCGCCGTCACCACGTAGTTGGTCACGGGCGAAAAATCCACCTGCATGCGGTAGCGGGTCACCGCATCGAGTTCTCCCGAAGGGGGCAGGCCCTCGCGCTGTTGAAAGGCCCGCAGGGCGGCCCGCGTCTGCGATCCGAGCACCCCGTCGAGCGAGCCGGACGAAATGCCTTGCCGCCCCATGAACAACTGGGCCTCCAAGGCGTCCTGGACGGGTCGCGTGACCGGAGGAGGCGGCGCTGCCGGGGGGGCAGGCGGTGACGCCACCACCAGCACCGGAGGTGGCGTCGTCACGACCAGAAGAGGCGGCTCTTCAGGGCCTGGCGGTGCCAGCGTTGGACTGGTATTCGAGGCGCCGGTCGCTGCGGTCGGCGCAGGCCGGATCGAAGCCTGGTCCCAGTCCAATTGCCATAGCACCCAACCCAACCCGATCGCAACCAGCAGCGAGAGCACCCAGTATACGCCAGCCCGGGGAAACCCCCGCCGTCTTCGCCCCTTCGGGCTCGATTTGGCAGATCGCCGCACGGCCCGGACCATGACACAGGTTCACGCGGGGCAAAAGGGGGAAGCGGCGGCTGGGATCCGCGGATGGTGGAACGGGCGCCACCGCTGCCCAGACGGGGGTTTGGGGGTGGTCGAGGGCAGGCCCGGGGGTCGGAATTCTCGCCCTGCCCTAGCTTGCGGATCAGGCTTCCTGGATGACCTTGTAGCCGAGCGCGTCGGCCAGGGCGAAGACCGGTTGTTTGAGGTCTCCGTAATAGGTGACTCGATGCCAGCCCCACTGGTCCCACTGGGTGAAGAGTTTTTCGAGGTCGCCGAGCGGTTCGACCGCCAGCTTGGTCCGGCAGGCGCGGTCGTCGGGGTCGTTCGCCACGGCCCAGCCCTGGTGGAACAGGATCTCCTTGCGCTCGTGCGCGAATTCGACGGACGTAGTCAGGTGCCGGAGGGGCAGCAGCGACCGCACCGAGGCGCCTTGGCGATCCTCCGAATGCGTGAGGATCTCGAATGGATTCGCCGGCCCCGCCGGCCCGAACGGTTTGTTGGAAGCGACACAGTGCGCGTAAATGATCTGGCGCTTGGCGGTGTCGACCACGGGATCGGAAATGTAGCCGGGACGCCCGCGGGTCAACTGAGTCATCGCGACCATGGTGGAGGTCGAGCGGAGGTCGCATTCGCAGGCACCCACCAGGCCCTCGTTGAGCAGTTCGTGGAATCCGAGGCAGGGATAGGCGTGGAGGTGGCCTCCATAGAAACCGCCCAGGCAATTGACGGTGATGGCGTTGGCCTGGCGCTTTTGCATCACGGCTTTCATGCCCAGATACATGGCCGCGGAGGCTTGCAGGGTCTCTTGACTCACCTCGGAAACCAAGGCCGCCCCCCGCTGCCAACGGTCCGCAACCTCCCGGGCGGCGTCGGGATCGGCCGCCTTCCAGGCGTCATTCACCTCCGCGAACGGCACAAAGTCCACCGGGATCCCCATCATCGTCTGACTGGGAGCCGTCTCCGGCCCGCGCACGGCCAGGATGCGGGATGCTTTCATGCGCGCCAGACAGTCCTCGGGCGGCAAGGTGTCGACGCTTCCCGCCGGGGAGCCGGGCAGGTTCGGTTTGGGGGTGGACTTCGTGCGGTGGACGGTCACCGCCTGGGCGAATTGCGCCGCGGAGCCGCCCTCCTTGAGGACGCGGAAGCACTTCACGGCGTCGACCACGTCCTCGATCTTCGACGAGGCCACAAACCCGACGTTGGGGGTGGCCTTGCGCAGGAAACCGGCCGTATAGACCAGAAAGCCGCCGCTCCCGCCGTATTGGAAGTCCGCGTAGAGCACCGGCTTTCCGGAGGCCACGATCGTCTGCACCACCTGGTTCCAGCAGTTCATCTGGAACACCACATAGCCGTCCATCCGGCCGGCATCCGCCTCCAAAATCGCCTTCGCCTGCTCAGCTCCCGTCGCCAACGACGCGCTGAATTCAATGTCGCGACAGCCCTTCGCAAACGCGGCGTTGAAGCGGTCCATGGCCGGACGAAAATCGAATCCCTTGTTCGGCCAGTCCGGGCCTTCCTGTTGCTCGCCGTGGAGCGAGTAAACGACCCGGACGCGGAGCGGATCGGCACTGGCGGCGCGCAGCAGCCCGGACGCCCAGGGTCCACAAGCCGCGCCCGCCGACGCGAGCAGGCTGGCCCCCAGAAAGCGGCGGCGATTCAGCGGGCAACGAACACAAGACAAGGAGAGCGGGAGGGGTTTCATGGGGTTCCTTTACGATGACCGACCATAGCCATCGCATATTAGGTACCCAGGATGAAACCGCAATAGGGAAATAAGCAGCAATTCTACCGGGGCGCGCTTCAGGCCAGAAACCCAGCCACCTGTGCCTACCCCGGTGCCCGGTGGCGACCGATCTCCCTCTCCTCCGTCCGACGCAGGAGAGTACCGGGGAGAGGAGGGAGGTTTATGGGGCGGGGGCAGCCGGGCGGCGAACCACCCGGGGTTGAATCCTTGACCCCTCGTTGAGGAGAAAATCGAAACCTGAACTGCCCAGGTAGGAGGTTACCCCCGGGGCCCAAGCTTCTTGTCGACACGAACGCGGTCGAGGCTGACGTAGCGGGGCAATCCGTTTTCCATGGGGGGACGGACCTCACCCTCGATGAGCGGGCGAGCGTACTCGACGAATTTCTCGTTGGGCAGGAAGCCGTCGTCGGAGATCCAGTCGCGGGGGAGAAAGTGCTCGCGGTTGGCGATGTCGGCCAACGGTTGCAGGTCGGTGGTCCACCGGATGGATCCGTCGTTCTGAGCGTTGCGGACGATTTTGATCATGTAGCCGCTTTGGCCATTGACGGCGGCGCGCACGGCGGCCTCGCCGGCGGCGAAGGCGTTGGTGGAGTCGGTGAGGCTGGCCAGATGGGCGGCGGCTCGTTGGGCGTAGCCGAGCAGGACGGTGCGGGTCTTGGTGTTCAGGCGACCTTGCACGATCTCCTTGAGTTTCTCGGCCGCCCCGGCCAGGACCGGGTGTCCGAAAGCATCCAGGATCGACTTATCGGCAGCGAGTTCTTCGCCGGCGGCGTTCTTCAGGCCCTCGCCGACGACGACGATGCAGTGTTTGTAGGCGGCGACGGTTTCTTTCACTCGGGCGAGGAACTTGTCTTCGTCAAAGGGGATCTCGGGCAGGAGGATGATGTGGGGCGGGTTGGCGTCGACCCCGCGTTTGGCGAGCACCGTTCCGGCGGCGATCCAGCCGGCGGATCGGCCCATCACCTCGATGATGCAGCAGGAACCGTCGTCGGTCGCCATGCTGGCCACATCGCATCCGACTTCCATCACGGTGGTGGCGTTGTACTTGATGACGGACCCGTAGCCGGGGCAGTAGTCGGTATGGGGGAGATCGTTGTCGATCGTCTTGGGGATGCCGATGACGCGCATTTCCCAGCCGCGCTTGGCGGCTTCCTCGTGGATCTTGTGAGAGGTGTCCTGGGAGTCGTTGCCGCCGGCGTAGAAGAAATAGCGGATGTTGTGGGCCTGAAAGACCTCGAAGAGGCGATCCATGTCCTTGGCCGCCTTCTCGGGGTTCTTCTTGAAGTTGATTTTATACCGGCAAGTGCCCAACCCGGCCGCCGGAGTGTAACGGAGGCCTTCGATGTTCCGGGCCTTCTCGTCGTTCAAATCGCACAGTTCCTCATTAAGAATGCCCAGGATCCCGTTCAACCCGCCAAAAATTTCCTCGATGCACTCGTGCTTGCCGGCTTCCGTGACCACGCCAGCAACACTGGCGTTGATGACGGAGGTGGGACCGCCGGATTGGGCGACCAAGAGGTTACCAACCAGTTCAGACATACGCGTTCTCCTCCCGCCACGGCCCGGGCCTTGTGCCGCGAACAGCGGACGGGCTGTTCAAAATGAGGCGACACTTTGCCGACGGGTAGATAGCCTGTCAAAGTCGAATTCCAGTCCGAGGACGCTCCGGGCGTAGGACAGAACTCTCCGCCGGGCGAGAATTGCTCGCTGGTTCCTTCCGTCAGTATCTTGGAATCCAGGCAAAGACGGAGGAGGCTTACCCTAATCCCGTCTCCCACCGTTCTTGCTCTTACTCTTGCTCTTACTCTTGCCCCTGTCCTGCCAATGTCCCGCAGGGCAAGGGCTCCTCCCCCAACCGGTCCGGAGCAAGGCCTCTGATCAGCCCGATCAGCGGTGAAACGATTTCGTGCAGGTGGAGTTTTCCTTTCCGGACCTGGAACGTAGTGCCTGAGCTCTTGGCCACCAGCACGTCGAGGCAAGCGGCACATTCCAAAGCTGATCCACGGGCAATTGCAAAGGTGCGGCAACGGGCGGTCATCGTGCGTTCGGAACAGCACTCGCCGGGGGGAGGAGGATGCCGGACGCCCCCGGGGTCTATTGTCGTAAGTAGTTGTAAATAATGTAGTTATGTAATAACATGGCGCGGATAGACTTCTAGCGCGCGCGACCTGCCCGAACGCCCGAACCTAACCCCCGGCTCGGCTGCCCTCGTCGCCGGACCAACGCCGAAGCCAAACCGCCAGGAGACTGATGTCGGCGGGTGAGACCCCCGAGATCCGGGTCGCCTGGCCGAGGGTGGCGGGGCGGACTTTCATCAACTTGAGGCGGGATTCGGTTCGAAGCCCGGAGATGGACTGGTAAGCGAACGCGGGCGGGATCAGGATGTCCTCCATTTTGGTCAACTTCTCGGCCTCGACCCTCTGTCGGCTCACATAGCCGGCGTATTTGATTTCGGTTTCCACTTGGCGGAAGACGTCCTCCTCGAGGGTTTCGTCGCGTCCTGGGAGGGACTCGTAGGACATGTCGGGTCGACTGAGGATTTGGGCTAGGGAGGCTGATCCTGGGTGAGTGCGGTGCAGCCGGGCGATTTCCTGCTGGATGGCTCGTTCTTTGGCCTCGAGGCGTGCGAGCCGCTGGGCCGAGATCAGCCCGATCTCGTGGCCCAATCGCGTAAGCCGACGGTCGGCATTGTCCTGTCGGAGGAGAAGTCGGAACTCCGCCCTCGAAGTGAACATCCGGTAGGGTTCGTCCGTGCTCTTGGTGATGAGATCGTCGACGAGCACCCCGATGTAGGCTTGGTCGCGTCGGAGCACGATGGGAGGTTTTCCCTGGCAGCGGCGAGCGGCATTGATTCCGGCCATGAAGCCTTGGGCTGCGGCCTCTTCATATCCCGAGGTGCCGTTGATCTGTCCGGCGAGGAAGAGACCTGGAACGGACTTGGTCTCGAGCGACGGTTGGAGTTGATGAGGGAAGACGAAGTCGTATTCCACGGCGTAGGCCGGTCGGAGAATCTCCGCCTGCTCACACCCGGCGATGGTGCGGACCAATGGGACCTGAACCTCGTAGGGCAACGAGGTGGAGAACCCGTTCACGTAGATCTCGTCCGTCGCGATCCCCTCCGGCTCGAGGAAAATCTGATGCCGCTCCTTGTCGCTGAACCGGACGATCTTGTCCTCGATCGACGGACAATAGCGAGGTCCGATCCCCTCGATGATCCCCGAGTACATGGGAGATCGATGGAGATTGGCCCGAATCAAGGCGGCGGTGGCGGCGGTGGTATGCGTGATGTAGCAGGGGACCTGGCGCCCCACTCGCTCGAGGATGGACCCGGGAGGATACTGAGCCGACGCTCGATGGGATCCGACCGACGGCACCCCGGAATGTTCCACGTGGAACAATTCCTCTCTCCAGAAGCTAAAGGCCGGCACCGGCTCGTCGCCGGGCTGTTCTTCGAGGCTCTGGAAATCGATGCTCTTCTTCAACAGCCGAGGCGGGGTGCCGGTCTTCAGCCGACCCAGTTCCAGTCCCAATTGGCGCAGGGAGTCCGAAAGTCCCAAGGCCGCGGCATCGCCGGCTCGTCCGCCGCTCTGGCGGTTTTCTCCGACGTGCATGAGACCTCGCAGGAAGGTGCCGGTGGTGACGACGACGGTTTTTGCTTGGTAGGCGACGTCGAGTTGCGTCTCGACCAACCATCCCTTTTCCGCATCGCCGCCCAACCGGAGGGCCTGGGCCTGTTTGATGTCGAGGCGCGGTTGGCGTTCGCAGACCCACTTCATCCAGCTTTGATAGGCCTTCTTGTCGCACTGGGCCCTGGGCGCTCGAACGGCCGGGCCTTTCTTCGTGTTGAGCATCCGGAACTGCAGCCCCGTCATGTCGGTGGCGATGGCCATCTCGCCGCCCATGGCATCGATCTCCCTCACAAGGTGGCCCTTGGCCAACCCTCCAATGGCCGGGTTGCAGGACATCTGCCCAATGCTGTCCACGTTCAACGTCAACAGCAAGACCTCGCCGCCCATCCGCGCCGCACTCAAGGCAGCCTCGATGCCCGCGTGCCCCGCTCCCAGGACGGCGACGTCGTAGACCTTCGGATAGATGAACACAGCCCTCAGTCCATCCCGTAGCGAGCGCTGAAGCGATCCGCGCCAGCCTCCCGGACCACGCCTCGATCCGGATTCGCCGCCAGGTGCTCGCAGATGTGGAAGATCGTCTCGACCGACTGGGGTTCGCCCAGGATCTCGCCCAGGGCTTCCACGGTGAACCGCTGCCCCTGATGGTCCCGAAACCGCTCGATGATGCGGACGCTCAGCCCGATCACCTTCTCCGCCGCCCGCTTTCCTGCCTCGACGCCCGGTTGGTGGTAGGCGTTGATGTTCACCAGGCTCGCGTAGAACCCTACCGTCCTCTCGAAGAGGGCGATGAGCGCGCCGATCGTGAACGGGTCAACCGTGGGGACCGTGACGGTGATGGAATCGCGACCGCGGGCGTGCAGGGCCTCTCGCGTCCCGAGCAAGAAGCCGTGCAAGTAATCCCCCGAGGTCACGTCCGGCTCGACCGCGATCGAGGCCCCCGAGCGATCTCGGGCGACCTGCACAAAGGTGACGAAGGAGTTATCCACGCCGTCCACCAACTGCTGAACGTAGGAGTGTTGATCGGTGGACCCTTTGTTGCCCAGCACGGTCAAACCCTGGAAGACCTCGAGTCCGTTGACATCCAAGTGCTTCCCGAGAGATTCCATGATCAGTTGCTGCAGATACTTGGCCAGGAGATCGAGCCGGTCTTTGTAGGGGAGGATGACCATGTTTTTCTGACCGGTTCCCCGCGCGCAATGGTGCCAGGCGAGCGCCATCAACGCCGCTGGGTTGTCCAGAACCTTCGGTGCACGCGTCGCCGCATCGCACGCCTCCGCCCCGGCCAGGAACCTATCGAGATCGATCCCTTGGAGACCCGCGGGTAACAGGCCAACCGCAGACGTGACGCTGGTCCGTCCGCCCACCCAATCCCACATGGGAAATCGGGCCACCCAGCCTTCCTTGATTGCGACCTGGTCGAGCTCGCTCTCCTCGCGGGTAATAGCGACGGCATGGGCGGCGAAGTTAAGCGTGGCTGCCTCGAAAGCCGCCTTGACCTCGAGCATGCCATTGCGGGTTTCCTTGGTGCCCCCCGATTTTGAGATAACGATACAAAGGGTTTGGCCAAGAACCGGTCTGAGTTCTCCAAGAACTTTATCGATACCTGCAGGGTCCGTGTTGTCCAAAAACCACGGCTTCAGCCGATCGCCGCTCCCCGCTCCGAGCGCACTGGAGACGAACTGGGGTCCCAACGCCGAACCCCCAATTCCAATGATCAGGACCTGGGTGAACGGCCCCCCCGAACCCTGGATCTTCCCCGCATGCACCTTCGCAACGAAATCCTTGATCTTCAACAGATTGCTTTCAATGGTCGCTCTCAGCTCGGCGCTCGGAGCCAGGCTCGGTCGCCGCAGCCAATAGTGTCCAACCATGCGCCCTTCGTCCTGGTTGGCGATGGCCCCAGACTCCAGGGCGGACATCGCCCGCAGGGCGCCGGCGAGCAACCCCTCGCGTTCGAAGTGGTCCTCGACCACGCTGAGGCGACTCAGGTCGATGAGGAGGCCAGCCGAGGGAAAATCAAACGATAACCGTTGGTATCGTTGCCACGAAGGGGGAGGGAGGACATGCATAATTCGAGTGATGGCAGACCGCCAGACCGGCGGGAGGCTACTGTCCGGTCCCGCGCAATGCAATCCGATGCTTCTATTCGTAGCGCAACGCCTGGATGGGGCTCAGGCGAGCCGCCTTGAATGCGGGAAAGAGCCCGGCGCCGATCCCCACGGCGATGCTAAAGCTGACCGCAACCAGCATAGCGCCGCTGGTGATCTGAGGGGCGTTGGCCGTGGGACTAATGTTCTGCAGGATGAGCACCAGACCGTAGGAAGCGCCCAACCCGACAAACGCTCCGAGAATGGCGATCACGACGCTCTCGATGAGGACTTGGGTAAAGATGCTGGCGCTGGTCGCCCCGATGGCCTTGCAGATCCCGATTTCCCGGATGCGCTCGTTGATGCTCGCCAGCATGATGTTCATGATGCCGATGGCTCCCACGATCAGACTGATGGCCGCGATCGTGCCCCCGCTCAGGCGGGCGTTCCGGATCTGGGTGTTGATGCTATCGAGGCGCGACTCCTGGGTGCGAAAATCAAAATCCTCGATCCCTCGATGTGTCATCATGAGGACGTTCCGAGCCTGTTGGAGGGCCGGTTCGATGACGCCCAGGTCCTGAACCTTGATATCAACGTCGGTCAGCCTCGGATCCGGGATGTTGTCCCGGCCGGCGGCGGAGCGAAAACGGATCCACATGGTATTGAGCGGAATGTAGGCCGTGTTGTTCTTCCGCTCGAAGGCCCAACTTCCCGGACGCCCGAAGCCACGCTTGCGATTGGGCCCTTCGCTCTTCGCGGCTGCCTGTTTAAGAAGCTCCCGCTCCTTCCTATCTCTTTCTCCTTCATAATGTTGGAACATGCCGACGATCGTGAACGGCTGCCCGTTGATGAGTACCTGTTCGCCCAAGGGGATGATCTCGCGCCCGGCTTCCTCCGGGGATCCAAACAAGGCATCTCGGATCCCGGTGCCGATGACGCAGACTGCGTGCGCCTTCTCCTCGTCGAGGGGGGTGAAGAACCGGCCGTATTCCAGCGTGTGCAGGTTCATCTCGAGCACGGCCGGCCAGACCCCCACGCACTCGGAAGGGTTCACGGCCCGTTCCCCTCGCGTCATGGTGCAATTCCATAGGGCCATCTCCGGCGAGACGACCCGCAGCAGGGGCGCTCCATGCCGAAGTGCCTCGACATCGACCATCGTTCTGCCGGGTGCCTGATCGGCAAGGTGCTCCTGTTCTGGAGGCACCGATTGGTCATCAATCAGGACCTTATCGACGCCTCCCATGGCGATCATGGCTTCTTTCAAGCCGTTCTCCATCCCTTTAACGATAGCTGCCATTCCTACTAGACTCGCCACCCCAAGAACGATCCCGAGCATCGTCAAGCAAGACCTGAACTTGTGCGCCCAGACCTCCTTCAGCCCAACCAGCAATATGTTGCCGAGATTCATGCCCGCATCAATGCACGCCCGCAGCCAGCGACGTCCCTGGCGGTCCCCCATCGACCACCGAGACCTTGTGGTTCGGGCATGCAGCGCGATTACTCATACCTTAACGCCTGAATCGGATCCAGCCGCGCCGCCTTGAACGCCGGGACAAGCCCTGCCAGAACCCCCACCAGCACGCTGAACCCGAACGCCAACCCCATCGCCCCCACCGTCACGATCGGTGCGTTCTCAGTCGGAGAAAACGAACCAATCATCCCCACCAAACCGAACGAACAAACCAGTCCCGCCACCCCCCCAATGATCGCAATCACCAGGCTCTCCACGAGAATCTGCACGAAGACATCGCCCGGGGCCGCCCCGATGGACTTGCGAATTCCGATTTCCCGGACGCGTTCCGAGATGCTCGCGAGCATGATATTCATGATGCCGATACCGCCGACCAAGAGGCTGATTCCGGCGATGATACCCCCGCTGAGGCGTGCGTTGCGGACGAAGGCATTGATCTGTTCCGCCCAGTCTTCCTGAGTTCTGAAGGTAAAATCCTCGATGCCTTTATGGGTACAGAAGAGGATGTTCTGGACCTGCTGCAACGCTTCGCTGAGCGTGTCGACATCCCGCACCTTGACCTCCAAGGTGTTCAATCGAGGATCTCCCGAGCCAAAATTGCTAAAGGCAGGTCCCCCGGGGCCGAATCCTCCCGAAGGGGCCGTAGCCATTCCCGCTCGTATCTTTATCCACATGGTATTCAATGGGATATAGATTGTCTCGTTCTTCATTCGGAACAGGAAGTTCGGCCCATATCGGTTTCCTCCCCGCCGCCCGGACCCTCCGCTCGGGGCGTTCGTCGCCCCCGCCTGAGCGACCCGCAGCCTCTCCAATCGCTCTTGCTCGCTCTCGTAATGCTGAAACATCCCGATAATGGTAAAGGGAACGCCATTGATGAGGATGGATTCGCCGATGGGAATGATCGCCTGACCGACATCCTCCGGCGATCCGAAGATCGCGTCGCGGATGCCGGTCCCGATGACGCACACGCTCCGTGCGGTTTCGTCGTCGATGGCATTGAACATGCGCCCGTGCTGCACGACGTGCTCGTTCATCTCCAAGGCGACCGGCCATACTCCGGCGCAAATTCGCGGTCGGAAGGAGCGCCCCTGCCCGGAGATCATGGCGCCGAACAACGACATGGTGGGGGAGATGCCCTCGATGAGATGGGCGTTATGTTCGAGGGCAGTGACGTCGTTGAGGGTGATGCCGGGTGCCTGATCCTTGAGGTGGCTTTGTGCAACCGGCAACTCCGCCGGTTCGATCCTGACCTTTTGCAACCCGCCCACGGCCACCAATGCCTCTTTGGCCCCAACCTCCATTCCTTTAACCAGGGCCGACATCGCCACCAGGCTGGAAACCCCGAGAATGATCCCCAGCATGGTGAGGATCGAACGGAATTTGTGCGCCCAGATCTCCTTGAGACCCAAGGCGATGGCGCTCCATAGGTTCACGTTTGGGGAGCGTTGGCAGGGGGCGCGATCCCGCGATCCAAGCCCGCCAGTTTGACATCCACGTGCTTGGCGATCTTGCCGTCGCGGATCTCGATCCGCCGCGGCGTCACCGCGGCGATCTCGGGGTCGTGCGTTACGAGGATGATCGTTCGTCCCGCCCTGCTCAGTTCGCAGAAAAGCTGCAGGATGGCCTCACCGGTGTGCGAATCGAGGTTCCCGGTGGGTTCGTCGGCGAGAATGATCTTCGGGTTGTTCACCAGGGCGCGGGCGATGGCCGTGCGCTGCTGTTGGCCGCCGGACAATTGACTCGGCCGATGCTTGGCCCGGTTCTCCATGCCGACGCGGCGCAACGATTCCATGGCTCGCTCGCGGCGTTCCTTAGCCGCCGCGCCGCTATAAACCAGCGGCAACTCCACGTTTTGCAGCACATTGAGTTTCGGAAGCAAATTGAAGAACTGAAAGACAAACCCAATCTTCCGGTTCCTAATCCCCGCCAACTCCCGGGGCGAGGCATCGTGAATCATCGTCCCATCCAAACAGATGGTTCCATGGGACGGCGTATCCAGGCACCCCAGGATGTGCATCAGGGTCGATTTCCCGCTGCCGGACGGGCCAATAATCGACATGAACTCGCCCGTCCCTATGTCCACCGACACGTCGTCCAAGGCGCGAATCTCCTCGTCGCCTAACCGGTAGATCTTGCTGACATTCTTGAGTTGGAGGAGGGCCACAGCGATGTCGTCAGCGGGGTGTGGAGGTCGAGGAGGGGGGGGCGGTGGTGGGCGAGCGGAGGGCCGCGGTGTTGGTCCCGACCGCCGCGACCATGCGATTGGTGGCGCGGTCGGCCCCTCCCGCCCCAATGCCGGTCAACTTCTGCGACATCTTGATTTTCTCCTCCTTAGGTTGCTCCAAAAGAACAACTTCTCCAGATTGCAACCCCTGTTGAACCTCGGCAAAGAAGAAGTCGCTCACCCCGACTTGAATCGGCCTGCGTTCGTAGGATTCGCCTTTCAGCACGTAGGCGAAGCGTTCCGGGTTCCCGGATTCCGGGTCTTTTTCGGTAAAGACCGCCGCCAACGGCACCGCGAGGACGTTGTCTGCCATCGCCACCGGAATCTTGATATTCGCCGTCATTCCAGGGCGAACGCGCTGATCCACGTTCTTGAGCAGGATGCGGACGGCGAAACCTTTAATGTTATTCCTGATGGTCGCCTGCGGCGCGATCCGCTCGACTCGCCCGATGACTTTGAGCCCCGCAACAGCCTCAACGGTGACCTCGACCTCATCGTTTACCGCCAACCGAGTGACGTCCGCCTGATTGATGTGGGCACTGATGATCATCTCCGAAAGATCTGCAATCGTAAGGACTTCCGTTCCGCTATTAAAACCTCCCGACCCGGAGACGGCTTGCCCGGCGGAGATCGGGCGCGTGAGAATGGTACAGTCAAATGGAGCAACAATCTTGGTCCGGGTCAACCGCTCCTCAATAATCGCCAGTTCGCGCTGCGCACGTTCCAAAGCGTTCTTGCCCAACTCATACTCGGTGCGCGTGTTCTCGAACAGCTCCTCGGAGATGAGGTTTGAGGTGAACAAGTCCTCTGCGCGGCGGAAGTTACGCTGCGATTGTTCCAACTGAAGCCGGGCGCGCTCCACCTCCGTGAGACTCGAGGCCTTCTGATTCTGCAACTCCTTGTCATCCAACCCAAACAACAAATCCCCGCGCTTCACCTTGTCCCCAATATCCACTGGCAGCTCTTCGATTCGTCCGTTGATCTCGGGCCGCACGGAAACCTGCTCGGCCGGTCCGATCTCCCCGGCCGCGCTGACCGAGAACCGGATGCTGCGGGTTTCCACCACTGCGGTCGTGGGGCGGCTCTCCGCGGTGGTAGCCTGGTTGGAATTCCCCGATTTATACTTCAGGACTGCCCAACCGCCACCCGCCAGCAGGATCGCGATAATGATCAATTGCTTCATGAAAAACTGTGCGCCACCGTAGGCCTGCCCATCGGCTCGCGCAACCAATAATACGCCTACGTTGTATTCGCAACCGCTCCCTCCGCGCCTTGCATCCGACCGGGAACGAGGCACCCTTCCCCTGTGTGACGACGATCTACTTCGACTACAACGCCACCACCCCACTCGACCCCACCGTGTCCGCGGCCATGGTCGATTGCCAACAACGACTTTACGGCAATCCGTCCAGTCCCCACCGCGTCGGCATGGCTGCTCGCGCCTGCCTGGATGACTGTCGCCACCGGGTCGCCCAGGCGCTCGCCTGCCGTCCCGGCGAGATCGCCTTCACCAGCGGTGGGACAGAAAGCAACAACCTGGCCGTTTTTGCCGCCGTCCGCGCGCGACAATCCCGCGGCCGCCACCTCATCACCTCCCCCACCGAACATCATTCCGTGCTCCGCTGCTTCGAGTATCTGGCCGAGCATGAGGGATTTCAACTCACCCTGCTGCCGGTCGACTCGGACGGTCTGATCGATCCGGCTTCACTGCGGCAGGCCATGCGCGACGACACCATCCTCGTTTCCATCATGGCCGCCAACAACGAGACGGGAACGCTCCAGCCCATCGCGGCCCTGGGTGAATTATGTCGACAACGCGACGTTCTGTTCCACACCGACGCCGTCCATGTCTTCGGCAAGCTGCCCTGGACCGCGATCAGCGACTTCCAGGCCGACCTGGTTACTGGCTGCGCCCATAAGTTTCATGGTCCCAAGGGAATCGGCTTCCTTTATCAACGCTCCCCGCTTCGACTTCCACCGGTCCTGCACGGGGGAGCGCAGGAAGACGAGCGCCGACCCGGCACCGAGAATCTCGCCGCGATCGTGGGGTTAACGCTCGCCCTTGAGCGCACCCGATCCGAACCGGTCTTTCCGCCCAAACTCATGCAGGACCTTGCCGTCCGCCTGATGTCGCTGGTCCAAAGCGTGCCGGGCGTGCAATTGGTGAGCGCGGGCGTTCCTCGTCTGCCGAACACGATCTCCTTCACTGTCCAAGGCTGCGACAACGAGGCCCTGCTGGCAGCCCTGGATTTGGAAGGGATCTGCGCCTCCGGCGGCTCTGCCTGTTCCACCGGCGCGCTGGTTCCATCGCACGTGCTGCGTGCCCTGGGTTACTCCGCGACCCAGGCGCGCTCCTTCATCCGCTTCTCCCTCGGCCGCGAGAATTCCGTGCCGGAGGTTGAAACGGTGGGACGCCTGCTTCCCTCTCTCATCGGACGCGTTCGCGCTGCGAACATCCCTGTGAAAAACCGTGAATGATCTGCGAATAGGCTGGGGGAATGCGCGCTGCCCCTGAATAACCGTTCCTGGTCGTGAATAACGGCGACGCCTACTTTCTCCCATTTTCCGGGCCTAACCTTGACACCTGGGCCAGTTTTCCACTATTCACACCCTTTAATAATACGGTTTGAATACCTTGAAAGAGTCTAGTAGTTCGCCATGAAACTCTCGATCAGCAAGGAGCAGATCATCAATGGTCTGCAGGCCGTCCAGAATGTGGTCGGGAGCCGGACGACCTTGCCCATTCTCTCCAATGTCCTCTTGAATGCGCAGGAAGGTCGACTCCGATTCACCGCCACGGACCTCGACGTGACGATCTCGTGTTCGGTGGAGTCGAACATCGAACGCCCCGGCGCCGTGACCCTGCCGGTCAAGAAGGTCTACGGGCTGGTGCGAGAACTGGCCCCCGGCGAAATCGAGATGGAAGTGGATGATCGGAATACCTGCACGATCCGCTCCGCCGGCAGCTTGTATAAGTTGAATGGCCTCGCCGCCGAGGAGTTTCCTCCCCTAGCCAAGTTCGACGACCGGAAGCGCATCGTCCTGCCGCAGGAACGGGTGAAGACCATGCTCCGTCGCACCTCCTTCGCCATGTCGAACGACGAGACGCGCTATGTGTTGAACGGGATCTTCTTTAGCCTCAAAGACCATAAGTTCACCATGGTCGCCACCGACGGACGGCGCCTCGCCCTGGCGGAGGAGGAGGCGGATATTCCGGCCGAGAGTCAGGGTGAGTTGATTGTCCCGACCAAGGCAATCAACGAATTGAACCGCTTGATGCAGCCGACGGGCCAGATCGAACTGACCTTCACGGAAAACCAGGTGGCGATGACCTTGAACGACGAAAAGGGCTTCAGCGTGCTGGTGATCTCGAAGTTGGTCGAGGGCACCTATCCGAATTTCCGGCAGGTGATTCCCAATGCGTCCGCCGAACGCGTCGCCTTGCCGAGGGAAGAGTTCCTCCAGGCCTTGCGCCGGGCGGAAATCATGACCAGCGAAAAGTCAAACTCGGTCAAGCTGAGTTTCGCGAAGAATACGCTGGCGATTACCGCCAATACCCCGGAAGTCGGGGAGGCGCGCGAAAACCTCGCCGTGAACTACAAGGGGAACGGCCTCGCGGTCGCGTTCAATCCCGTTTACCTGATGGACCCGTTGAAGGCGTTGGACAACGACGAGATCTTCCTGGAGGTCACCGATGAACTCAGCCCGGGAGTGGTGAAGATTAACGGACCGTTCCTCTACGTGATCATGCCCATGCGGATGACTTGATCGCCGCCATCCCATGGGGCGGCCGGACCGTCAAAGGGCCGAGCCGATGATTGCATCCCGGCGTGGATTCGCCGTTTGTCCAGGGCCAGTCGCCGTTCGAGCCCAGGTGGTTGGGTCTAGGCCGTGGACCGGGGCGGGTCAGTTGGAGAAGGAGGTGAATATATGATTGGGCCAGTAGACCCGACGCCAGGAGCGCACACTCTGGTTGATCAGGTTCGTCACCTGTTCTCGCCCGCTGGCCTCCTCTCGAAGGCCAGCAACTTCGAGTTTCGTCCCCAGCAGCAGGAGATGGCCGTAGCCGTGGCCGAGGCGTTGGTTCAGCGCACCCATCTGTGCGTCGAGGCGGGCACCGGCGTCGGCAAAAGCCTCGCCTATCTGATTCCGGCGATCCTCTTTGCCGTTCAGGAGAAGAAGAAGGCGGTCGTCTGCACCCACACGATCAACCTCCAGGAGCAGTTGTCCGAAAAAGACCTGCCCATACTGGCCAGCGTCCTGCCCGTCCGTTTCGAGTTCGCCATGCTGAAGGGCCGGCAGAACTACCTCTGCACCCGCCGCCTGGCCAAGTCCATCCAGCAGGCCGATCAACTCTTCACTTCTCCGGAGATCGAGGAACTTCGCCGCATTGAAGAATGGGCCAAGAAAACGCAGGACGGCAGCCTCTCCGATTTCGAGGTCGAACCCGATCCCAAGGTCTGGGCCCAGGTCTGCTCCGAGCGCGGGTTGTGTTCCCCTAAGATCTGTGGACACCAGTCCGACTTTGGACGTGATCATGGATCGTGCTTTTTCCAGCGGGCGCGGAGTCGGATTCTCTCGGCGGACGTCGTGGTGCTGAATCACACGCTTTTTTTCACCTTGTTGGGCGCCGTGGAGGAGCCGTCTACCGAGGGGGTGCTCTTCAAGAACGACTTCTTGATCTTCGACGAGGCGCACACTGTCGAGCAGGTGGCCTCGCGCCACATCGGCTTGGCCGTTTCGAGCGCCCAACTCCGCTTTGCCGCCCAACGGCTCTGGAATCCGCGCAGCCAGAAGGGTCTGCTGGCCACGTTGCGCCAAGGCAAGGCGGTGGGTCTTGTGGCCGAACTTCTCGCCGAGGGCGATCGCTTCTTTACCGAGGTCGAGTCGGCCTGCGAGCAACTGGCCGTCCAGGGCGCTCCGACCCGGCCGCAGACCGAGGCGAGCCCTCCACAGCCGCGCCGCTGGAACGAGTTGCGCATCCGGCGCCCCGACTTCGTCCGGGACACCTTGACCCTCCCGATTCAGCGCGTCCGCGAGGCCCTGAGCGAGCTGATCAAGACCAGCGAGGACAAGGATGCCGGTTTGGAACTGGCCGAGTGCAATCGGCGCCTCTCCGAGTTGCGGGAAGCCCTGGCGGCGTTCGTCGCGCAGACAGGTGAAGACCATGTCTATTGGGTTGAACGTTCGGGCAAATTGCAGAAGACGCTCTCCCTGCATGCCGCTCCGATCCGCGTCGCCGAGTATCTGCGGGCGTACCTGTTCGGCAGCGGGACCTCGGTGATCATGACGAGTGCCACCCTGGCCGTGTCGGCGGGCGGCGCGCAGACAGCGGTCCGGACACCGTCCCGGCGCGGGCGGGCAACGGCGGCGCCGGTGAGCGGCATGGATTATTTCGCGCGCCGGGTGGGCGCCGACGGGGTGGCCCGGCTCCTCCAGGTAGGATCTCCGTTCGATTACGAACGGCAAATGCAGGTCTTCGTGGCCAAGCGGATGCCGGATCCCCGCGACGCCGGCTACCGGGACGCCCTCATCCACTGGATCGAACATTTCATCCGGCAGACCCACGGCAAGGCCTTCGTGCTGTTTACCAACACGCGCCTCATGCATGAATTGGGCGAAGCCATGGAGCCCTTCTTCCACCGGCTCGGCCTCGCCTGTTTCGTCCAGGGGACGGGAACGCCCCGGTCCACGATGGTCGAGAAATTCACCGAGGACATCGATTCGGTGCTCTTTGGCACGGACAGTTTCTGGCAGGGGGTGGACGTGCCGGGCGAGGCCCTGAGCAACGTGATCATCACGCGTCTGCCCTTCGCGGTGCCCGATCATCCGCTCATCGAGGCGAGGGTCGAAGCGATCGAAGCGACGGGCGGCGATGCCTTTCAGGAGTTCTCGCTGCCGGAAGCGGTCCTGAAGTTCCGCCAGGGAGTCGGCCGTTTGATCCGCACCAAGAAGGATCGAGGCATTATTGCCATTCTGGACAACCGGGTCTTGACCAAGGCCTACGGCCGGGCCTTCCTGGACGCCTTGCCCCGCTGCCCGGTCGAAGTTGTGTAACGCAGAAAGGGTCTGTGCAAAAATAAATTCCGATTTTGGCGGGAGCGCCACCGGGTCGGCGGCTAGGCGCGAGGGAGGGAGT
>CAZVRY010000101.1:0-21752 GCA_964629545.1 uncultured Verrucomicrobiota bacterium
TCAAGTTCTCGTCCCGTCCCTCCTGCCGGCAAGGATTCTACAGAGCGAGGCGCGGAGATTGGGGTCCAGACGGCGAAGGCGCGTTGCACGAAAATGGGGGCCGGAGCGGGTCTGAGGTCACGCCTCGCTAGGGCTTTAGATAGACTCTGTAGAACGCATGGGGCAGGCCCGAAGGCGCCACCGTGATCGTGCCGAGCTCCGCGCTGTTGACCGTGTTGGTGGCGGGATGCCAGGTCTGGAGATCGACGGAAAGGCGGATCTCGTAAGCGCCCCCGATGTAGCCGTTCCACGTGAACGTCAGGCTCCCGTCGGGCAGGAGCGCCGGGTCCGCAATGACAATCGCCGGCGCGGTGCCTTCCACGACGCGGAAGAACTGGTAGGGCGTGGCCAAGGGGAGGATACGGAGGGCTTGGGTGCCGCCGGCCGTGATGGTGCCCGACACGGCCGTCCAGGGACCGTTGGCACTGTTCGTACTCCCTTCCACGAAATACTGGCGCCCGCTCCTGGAGTACCAGGCGATGACCGTGTTGGTGGCCGTCTGGTAGACGACGGGGGAGATCAGGTTGGTCGAGAGCGCGAGGTCGTTGGTGTGCGCGACATAGGTGACCCGGTAGCCCACCGGGAGGTCCGTGAGGTTACCCACCGTAAGATACCAGTCCCCGACGCTCAGCGGCTCGGGCCAGGTGTTCGTGGCCACTTCGAAGAGCTGGGTCTGCTGATACAGGAAAGGCAGGTAGTCGTAATCCGCGAACGACGGGTAGGGCAGATCCTTCTTCAGGAAGGTCTCGATCACGTGGACGCTGACGCTGCCCAGCACGTCCACCTGCACCGTCGCCTTGGTCGCCTCCGCCGAGACCGGAATCCGGAAGTGATCGGTCGCTCTGGGCAGCACGGCCGTCGCCAGCGGGACCCCGTCGGCCAACCCCAACTCCGCGTCGTCCAACACCTCGTCGATGCGCAACGAGTAGGCCACTGTTGTCTGCTCGCGGTTGACCACGCCCACGTACCAGTCTCCGCCCTCTGCCGGGTCAGGCACGGAGAGGCGGTCGATGCGGATCACATCGTTGGTGAGGGCGAGATTTGTGCTGGCATAGGAGTAGAAGGCCAGCGTTGGGGGCAAGCCGCGTTTGACGACCAGGTCCACGTTGCCGTCACCAGGGGTCAACTGGACGTCGATCCAGCGGACGTTGGTGGAGGCCTGGAACCGATAATAAGCGATTTCCGGCTCGAACGGGTTGTAGGCCACGCGCCCCGCGGCGTCGGCGCCAACCGCCAGGTCGAGCACCGGGGGCGCGGCGTTGGTGAGCCGCGTGACGCGCAGGGTGAACTCGAGATCATTCGTCCCCAATCCCTCGACCACGATGTTGAGGTCGCCGTTGAGGGTGGGCAGGAGCCGATTGGTTCGCATGATCATGGCGGCGGTTTGGCCCGGCAGGGCCGAAAGCGAGCCGAGCGCGTTGCCCGGTCTGGGGACGCGGTCCAGGTCCACGTGCAACCGGGCGGCCTCGCTCACCTGCGACAGCTCGATGAGCACGCCGGGGTCGCCGGTATCGGTGCGCAACTGGAAGACGTTGAACAACTGGTTGGTCAGGGCGTTGGTGGCGGTGAGGGCGACGCCGTCCGAGAGCGGGATGACGTTGTACTGGGCGGACCCCAATTCCGTCGCGGTGATCGTGTAGGGCACGGGCTGGGTATCGACGTTGAGGACGCCGACATACCAGACCCCCGCCGAGACGGGCACCGGGAACGAGTTGGTGACGATCAGCACCGTCTCCGGTTCCGGGCCCGGATTTTGGCTGGCGTAGTCGTAGAGGGTGGGGAGCGGGAGCGGGTTGCCCACGGGCTGGTACTTTCGCACGAAGAGGCTGACGTTGCCTCCATTGGGCACGACGTCGAAGCGGACTTCCTCGGCCAGGGATGAGACATCAAACTGGTAATAATCGAGGAGGTTGGTGACCGGGATCTGGGCGTTGCGGGCCACGCCGTTGGTGAGCATGGGCACGTTGAGGAAGTTGCTGTCGGTCCGGTCAAACTGAACCAGCAGGGTGTAATCGCTGCTCCCGCTGGGCTGGAAGTTGCGCACGCCCAGGTAATACCGCTGCCCCGGCACCAACTGCGGCGGGTTGATCGTGTCCAGGATCAGGATCTCGTCGCCACCAGGACCCCCGAAGTCCACCTGCACATCGCCCAATTGCGAACCATCCGGCAACCCATTCTCGTTGTAGAGCAGAACCACATCGCCGCCGCTCGTCGGGCTGAGCACGTTGGTGGCGAGCGTGGCCGCCAGGGGAACCTCGACAATGAAGTAGTCCGTGTCACTGCCGGTCACCGTCCCGGCGTAAGGCACCCCGTTGGTGAGGGTGATCGCCGGCGGGTTGGTGGGCGCAAACACGAAGTTCAACTGCCAACTGATCAGGTTCGGGGCGGTGTCGGCCAGTCCCACGCGCGAATCCAGGATTTCCAACTGCCAATCGCCAATCCCCGGCTGGGCCTCGAACGGCTCCAGGGATTCCTCCGGCGTGTAGAACTGGGTGCCCCCGAACTCGATCAACTCGAAGTCGTCCAGGAGCATGCCCGGGGCCGGGTAACTGGGCTTGATCTCGATGGGAGTGCCACTG
Organism: uncultured Verrucomicrobiota bacterium; assembly: GCA_964629545.1. GTDB lineage: Bacteria > Verrucomicrobiota > Verrucomicrobiia > Limisphaerales > CAZVRY01 > CAZVRY01. The sequence continues at coordinate 2,619 of CAZVRY010000101.1, forward strand.
ACGGGGGCCGCGAAGCGGACGACCATTTCTTTCCAGGCGGTGCTGGTGCTGCTGAGGTTGATGTTAGTGATCTGGACGGTCTTGGGATCGCCGAGGGTTAGGCGCGAGCCCACGTAGCTGGCGGTGAGGCCGCTGTAATAGAAGCGGAGCAGGTACTGCCGGCCGGCCACGGTCGAGAGTTCGCGGTAGATGCGGCCCCGTTCGAGGGCCAGGACATTGGTGCCCCCGTGCGCCTGGGCCCCCCGGTGGAGCACCGCCACATTCGTGAACATGTTCAGGCCCACCTGGTTGGAAAGGACCTGCCAGCCGTCCACCACCGAACCCGCAAAGTAATTGGTCGCCAACAGGCCCTCAAAATCGCTCAGCCGGTTCGTGTAGGGCACCGTGTTGGTGCCGTAGGGCGGCACCGCAAACTTGATGGGCCCCAGCGAGAGGTTCGTGTTGTCGGTGAACCCGGTGTAAATCAGGTTGGTCGAGGTCCCCGCCCCAAACCCGTTCGTGCTCAACCCGCCCCGGTTCTCCACCAGCAACACCCGCTGACCCCACGGGCTGAGCAACCGCACCGACAGGTCGGCCGCCCGCGGATGCTCGATCCGCAGCCCCGCCGACACGCTCGTGATCGGCCGTGCGTTCGTGACCGACAACGTAAACCGCGACACGACATCATCGGGGATCGGAAAGGGTCCGCCCTCGGAGGTGTAGCTCTGCTGGTAGGACGTCGGCAACCCGCGTTCGATCGCATACGCAATGTGATAGGACACGGGGACGGAGTTGGGGTTGAACACGCTCACGAACCAGCGCCCCGGGGTCAGGGGCGGCACGTCGCCCAGGCCGATGGCCAACACCCCGGAGGGCGGATTGAACATGCCGAACTTCGCATACTCGGTGCTCGTGGCCGGAACATCCTTGCGCAGGTAAAGGTGGAGCGGCCCGGACATGTTGGACAGGAACACGCTCAGCTTGGTCGCATCACTGGGCACATCCACGAAGTAGGTCTTGAACGCGCCCGGCAAGATGACGTCGGTGATCCCGTCCTCGTCGAACAGATTCGGCTCCAGGCGAATGCGCAGGGATTCGACCCGACCGGTATGGTTGAGGGCGTTGTCGGACATCGCGAACACGAACGGCAACCCGAAGGCCTCGCGACCCACGAAGTCGGCCAGGCTTCCCGGCCCGTCGGTCGGCCCTCCCCCGAGAAACTCGCCGCTGTCGCTGTCATCGTAAATGAACGTGTGCAGCGTGTTGGTCACATTGTCCCCCGACCGATGATTGTTCAGCACGGTGAACGCGTTCCCATGACTCAGGTGCCCGTAGAGATCCCCCAACTGCTCGTGGTAAATGATGTTCGTCACCACCACCCGCGTGATCGTCAGCGGTTCGGTCACAATCCCAAACTGGTAGGTCGCTGAGGGCAACTCTGGCGAGCCATCCGACACCTCCACGCCCACCGGCAGGGCGTTCACCGTCCGGTTCCCCTCCTCATCCACTTCGTCGAACGGAATGTCCGTCGACAAACCGACGATTCCGAACTCGGCCGCCATCTGGTCCTCCGCCTTCACCCCCACATAGAAGATGTCCGCCGGGGTGCCGTTGGTGAAGAACACCACCTCCGTCCCGCCCGGATTCACCGAGCGAAACGCCGCCGCCATCGCCGCCGGCTCCAGGTTGGTCAGGCTGGCGTCGCGCGACACGTAGAGGTCAATGTCCGCGTCAAAGCTGCGCGCCTTCGAGAGGTTGGGGGGGATGAAGGTGATGAACGCGACGTTGCTCCCGTTCGTCAGTCCCGACAGTTCGCTCGGCGGCAGCGAGTTGTCGAACCGGTAAAACCGCCATTGCGCCCCGTCCCCGTAGGTCGAGTTGGTCAGCGGGAACTGCGCGCCCGCATGCTGGTTGAGGATCGGCACCCCATTGGTGAAGGTCTGGACCGGGGGATCCACCTCCACCGCGGAAAGGAGCGGGGCGAACCGGAACTCCTGGAAGGCTTGCACCCCCGGCTCGACCGACGACGAGATCACCAGCGCGAAGTCCTGCACCACGTTGGTCGTGTCGGACGGCAGGGCATTGACGTTGACCCGCCGCGCGCTGACGGTGACCACAAAGTTGCTGCCCCGGGCCTCGCGGAGGAACACGTTCTCGACGTTGTTCACGTAGTCCGGCGCCGGCAGCGCGTTCGTCAACCCCGGCGTGTCGTTGGTCGGATTGGCCGCGCTGAAGTCGCTCGAGAACGGGATGTTGTTGCCCACGTACACCTCGCCGGTGTCCAGATTGGTCACGACCAGGTCGAGGTCGTTCACCAGCTTGATCGAGGCGGCCGGGTTGCCCGGCGGATCGGTCCACGCCACCGTGATCCGCAGCGGCCGTTCAAACGCCTCGCCGGCCAGGCGGAACTGCCAGCTCCGGCTCTGGCCGGTGCCAAGGGCGTTGGTGGGGGATTGGTCGATGAACCGCATCGGCCACGACGCCTCTTGGGTCGCATTGGTCAGCCCGCTCGGCAGACTGTTGGTCAGGTTGGCCAACCCCCAGCCCTGGTAGTTGATGAAACCCTGGGGCGAGAGATCGTAGAGCGGTCCCACGGAGCGGGCCCCGTTGATCAGCAGCGCCTTGAACAGGGCCGGACTGTAACTGCGCTTCAGCACTTGCTCGAAGAACTCCTGCATGAGCGCCAGCAAGCCGGAGATGCTCGGCGTGGCCATGCTTGTTCCCGACTCATACCGGTAATGCGGCGCCAGCCCCTCGTTCAACTGATCCAGATCGGTCCCGGTCCCCGATTCCCAGCCGGCCGCCCGGGTCGAGACGATGAACGTGCCCGGCGCCGTCAGGTCCGGCTTGAACCGCCCATTCGGCCCTTCGATTCCGATGGCGATCGGACCGCGGCTGGCGAACGAGGCAATCTGGTCGCGGCTGTCCGTGAACGGCGCCCACAGCTCGTTCGTAATGCCCCGGTTGCTCTCCGACGCCGTCACCGTGATCACGTTCTTGCCCGTGCCCGGCGCCACGATCGTCCCGGGAATCCCCCCCTGGCCGTTGTCGTTGCCAAACCCGTTGTTGCCGGCGGCGAACACGTAGAGAATCGGCTGCAGCCCGGCCACCTCAGGCAAGGCATCCCGCACCGCCGCATCGTAGCTGGCGGTGGTCAGGTTGTAGCTGGAATCGGTGATGTAGCCCCAACTGTTGTTCGACACGATGGCATTGGTCCGCCGGAACACATACAGGTTGCTCGCCGCCACCGTCTCCTGCACGAACGTGTCCGAGATCTCCGGCCCCAAGCCCAGGAACACGCGCAACGGAAAGATCTTCGCCCCCGGCGCCATCCCCCGGAAGCTCGCGTTGGTCAACGAGCCATAGGCGTTGGTCACCGTCGAGGACGACACGCCGCTGCTGGCGATGGTGCCGGCCACGTGCGTGCCGTGCCCCTCGAAATCGTCGGCCGCCGCCGGCGCCGCCGTTAGCACCCTCCCCGCCAAATCGGGGTGGGCCGGATCCACCCCGGTGTCGTTGACATTCACCACCACGTTGCTCCCGGTCAGCCCCAGGTAGTTGTTGGACGCCACCGTGTCGGGGGTCACGCTCAGAATCGTGCGCGTGAGGTCGTTCAACAGGGCCCGCGGGTGGGAGATCTCGATGTTCTGGACCCCGGGCAACTGGGCCAGGGCCACCAAGGTATCCGGCGGGGGCTTCACATAGAGGAGCGGACCGAACGGCGAACGGTCCTCCCGCACCACCTCGACCCCCATCTGCCGCACCTGGTCGAGGGTGCCTTCCCGGGCATCGGGGAAAAGCCCCAGCACCAGCTCCTGGCCTGACGCGAGGGCCTGTTGCTCCACCGCCAGGGCCAACAGGGGCCCGTCCAGCTTGTAATAAGGCTCATACGGCACCACGATCTGGGCCACGCCCCGCAAGCGGTCAGCCTGCGCCTCCTCCAACCGCACCAGGTAGGCGTTGTTCGGGATGTAGGCCACCACCCGCGCCCCAGCCTCGCTCAGCGCGGCGCGGAACCCGTCGTCCATCGGCCCCCGAGCCTGCACGATGTAACTCCCGGCTCCCCCGGCGGCCTTGAGATGGTCCGGGATGGCCAGCGGAACCCCGTTGCCGGTGTCCCACAAGGCATTGCGCAGCAGCAAGGCCTGGTCGCTGCGACCGAGATCCGCCATCGATTTCGTCGTGTTCTGCAAGCGATGCGGGAACCGCGCGTCCGGCGCGAGGGCGATCGGTTCGCCCACGCTGGAAACCGCCGTCGTCCCCGGCCCGGTCAGGGCCGCGGACGGCAAGCGGGTAAGCAGGGGTGGGAACGCGTTCGGGGCGCGGAACTGGGCTCGGGGGGCCGGCGGGTTGGTGAGCGCGACCGGCGGATTCGGCCTGGCTTGCTGCCGGCGGGCCATCGCGGCATCGCCTTGCCGCCACGCCCACACCGCGGCCGCCATCAGGACGAGGCTGATCAGAAACCAAGTTCGGCTGCTCAGGCGCATACGAGAAAGAGGGTGGACCGCGCCGGCTATTCCGGCGGGAGAAGGTTGTAGCTCTCGATCACGACCCGGGGCTGCCGTGGCGCATTGTCGATGCGGAGCTGGGTCTTGGTGGCGAACTCCCCAGTGATCTGGTAGTTCGTGCAAAGCCCGCGGGTCGGACCCGGGGTGAGGATGACCGAGCGATCGGCCGGTTTGAGCGATTGGCCGAAGGCATACACGACCAGGCGCGCCTGGTCGGGCTTGAGCAGCGACATGATCTGCTGGGGAACGCGCTCGTAAACGGCGTCGCTGATCGCGAATTGGGCCTGGGCCACGTTGCTGACATTCAGGAAGGGCGACTGCACGGAGAGCTGCGGAGCCGCCAGCACATCCCCCATCCTCCGAAACACCTGGTCGCGCGCCTGCAGCTTGGCCTGGATAATCCCCTCCACCATGGCCAGAAGCTGGGTCGAGCCAGGCTCGATGACCGTGCTGAGATACTCGGGCACCGTGCTCTTCGCGAGCCCGCTGTCCGGCAGCGCGTTCGAAAGGACTGTGACGCCGCTCAACACCGCCGACCAAGCCGCCAGGTTGGTCTGGTTCACCGAGAGCAGCCCGCGACTGCCGTTCGGATGCAGGGCGGTCGTGAACACATCCAGCAGCCGCCAGTCGTTGGTGGGATGAGTCAGGCTGCTGTTCGCCCACTCCGACCAGAGCCGACCGTTCAAGGCCTTGGACTTGAGGTAGACCGTCTGCCAGGGCGTGCCCCGATGGACGCGCCCAATCCACCCGACGTTCGGGAACTTGCCGACCTCGCGGTTGGTGGGGAAATCCCAATCGTCCGGCCGGTAGATGAGCGGATCTTTGACGCCCAGTTCGTAGGCGAACTTGTCGTTGCTGCTGTCCTTGAGCGGGTGCCCGCCCCAGGGCTTGTAGCGGTCGTTCACCCGGCCCAGGTTCGAGTTGGTGGAAATGCGGGTGGGCGGGATGGCGTACTCGATGGTGTTCGTATCGGTCAGGAACGGATCCCCCAGGTCGCCCCAGAGATAATGGACCAGGGGATCATTCACCTGCCATTTCAGGTTCTGGTAAAACTTCCGCGTGGGCGAGAACGGCACCTGGTGGATCAGGCTGGGCGGCCGGACCATGTTGGTGTTGAACAGGGGCTGCAGCCCCAGGAAAAGGCGAAACTCGTCGATCGCGTCGCGCGGGGTCTTGCCGATCCCGACCCCGTAGTTGTTCCACTCGGTGGTGGAGAGGACATTGCTCATGGACACGAACACCTGGTAGGCAATCCCCTCCGGCACCCCCCCCGCCACCCGGTTGGTTCGCCAGAACGTCCCCACATTCACCTGGCGGTCGGCGAACCGATTCTCGTTCCCCACCAACGCGCCCATGATGTCCATCCCCCCGTTCAGGTTGGTGACATTGACAAAATCCAACACCCGGTTGTTGGCGCGGTCGATCAGGATGTACTGAAGCCGGTTCGTCACGTAGATCTGCCAGTCCGGAGTCGGGAAACCCGGCGTCGCATCGAACACCGGCGCCTGCTGCAAGGGCACGAAACGAGGCGGGTTGAAGTAGTAGGCGGAGTTGGTCAGGAACAGCACCAGGTTGGTCAACGGCAGTTTGAACTCCTCCCCGCGCCAGGCATTGGCGGCGATATTGGTGACCCCGCTGGAGATGAAGTTCGTGCTCAGGATGCGCTGGAACCGGTTGCTAAGGGTGATGCTGCAGTGGTTGGTCACGCGCATCTCCAGAGCCCGCGGAAAGGCCTGGGTGTAGCTGTTCCACGCCTCCACCCCGAAGAAGTTCGAGATGCTCAGGATGTAAAGCTGGTTGGTCAGCGGCGACGGATCGGTCAATGAACGCTTCGCCACCTGGAGCTTCCGGGTCACCTGCACGGCGGTCTGGAGCGAGAACTCGTTGAAGTTCGGAATCCCCTTCTTGGCCCCCACCACCAGCGGGAGCCCGAACACGTTCACCTGCCCGTTGCCAATCCGATTCCGATCCGCCGCCACGTTCAGGTCCAACCACGGGTCGGCCAGGAACGCCAGATTCGTGATCTCCGTGTAGCCCGTAATATAAATGTTCGTGCTGTTCTGGTTGGTCAGGACAGGACGGAAGACCGACGGGAAAAAAGGGTAGGACGGCCCCACGTTGGTCGCATAATCGTAGAGGTTCGCCGCCACTTGGAGCACCCGATGCACCTCCGGCCCGTAGACGCTGTTGCTGTAGACCTGGACCCCGTTCAGCCCGATCCCGAACTGCGATCGCAACATGAGTTCCGCCGCGTTGGTGAACCACGTGATGGCAGACCAGTTGGAGTAAATCGTGCCCGCGCTGGCGTTGTCCCAATTGAGGTTGATCCGCCCCGCCAGGGACGGCGCCGAATCCACCCCCATCTGCGCCATCATCCGGTAGAAGGTGTAGCGGTTGTAGGAACCCAACGAGGCGCCCGGCTGGCGCAGCCGGTTGGTGAACGCCGCCCACGTCCGATTGGTCAGGAACAACTCCTGCACGTCGAACAGCGCGCGCGGATTCTCGCTCCCGGACCACGGCAGGGTGATGTTGTCCCGCAAGTTGAACGGCGGCGGCTTCTCCCCCAGTTGCAACGGCCCGTCCGTGTAGGTGTCCACCAGATCGTCCCGCGCCAGATCGCCCCCGGCCGTGCCCAGGAACTGGGCCGCCGACCGCAGGTTGTTGTAACTGTTCGAATAGCGCCAGTTGACCAGCCGCAACGCATCGAGAAAGGCCGTGCCCGAACTCGGGGCGGTCAGGTTGGTCAGAAAGCGATACTCCGTCAGCGGCCAGGAATTCGTGTTCAGGTCGTGCAGGAACGCGGCCAGGTTCAACTCCCAACTCCCCACGCCCTGGTTCCGCGCGTAACTCACGGCGTTCGGATCCAACCGCTTGGCCTGGTTGTGCGCATAGTTCAGGTCGAGCGTCTTGCCCTCCGGAACCACCACGAAGGCGTAGCGACCCACAAACCGGTTGCTCGGCGAGTGCGGCTGGCCCGGATTCTCCAACACCCCAATCCACTCCGGATCCCCGACGAAGAAGTTGGAGACCACCACGCCGTCCTGCCCCACCAGCGCCGCCCCGTTGGTCAACCGCACCGCCTGCCACCCGTTGGTCTCGAACTGCCGGTTCCGGTTCAAATCCAGAAAGAACCGAAACTCGTTGCTGCTCGCCGCCGTGAAGAAGACCGGCACGCGCGGATCGTAAAGCAGGTTGGTCAACACCCGCTTCTGATCATCCGCCCCCAGCGGACGCCCGTCCGCATACGTGTAGGCCACGTTCGTGAAGGCCGCAACCCCCGGCGCGAAGCCGGCCAGGTTGACGAAATTCGTGGAGACCGCAAAGTCGTAGGCCAACTCGTTGCTCGTCGCCATGATCCGCGTGGTCACGTCCGCCTTCGCCCGCTCCAACGCCATGTCCGCCATGTAGCGAGCGTCCGTGTAATCCGCGCTGACGGTCACCGACGACCGTTCCCGCCGGCTGACGGTGAGGAAGAAGACCGCCATGAAGGTCACCACCGACAACATGATCAGCGTGGTGACCAGGGCGACGCCGCGTTGGGAAAACCGATTCATCGTAGGGCGGTGCGAAGAGGAACCCGCTGCCGGAACAGCGAGACGCTGCCGGACTGGTCGACCAGGTAAGCCCGGGCGTTGTTGGTGTTCGGAATCGAGCGGAACTGTTCCATGGTGAAGGGACTGAGCACCCCCAATTCCAATTCCAGGTAGGCCGGCAAGGCGTAGTCCTGAAACATCAGCTGGGTCTCGTCCCGGTTGATGGCGTCCGCCCGAATGATCACGTTGGGGTCGACCACCGGCAAAACCTGGTCATGCCGCATCAGCCGCCCGGCGGCATCGTAGGCCGTCACCCGCAGATGGATCACCCCGTCGGCCACCCGCACGAAGTTCGTGGCGTAGGCGTCCATGACCGCATGGTAGAGGTTCGAGCGGTTGAGCCAGGCCTGGTTGGTCGCCACCGCGAACCGGTGCAGCGCACCGGCGCCGTGGGTCGCGTTCATCACCCGATAGCCAATCCCCACCCAGTAGTTGTTCGAGCGCGTCAGGAAAAAGACCTCCTGGAGCACGTTCGTCCGCAATTCTTCCAGCCGGTTCGTCCCCGCCGGCAACGTCTGCACGATCGGCTTGGTCAGCGGGATCACGTTCACCACCAGGTTCGTGCCCCCCGGGAGAAAACACGGCGCCATCTGCTCCAACTCGCGCGTCATTAACTCCGTGACCGCCCGGCCTGCCTCCATCACGTCCACCTGGGTGATGTTGCTCTTCAGCGCCCGCTGCGTCTGGTTGAACATGCTGTAGAGGGCGAAGACGATCAGCGTCGTCAGCGCCACCGACAGCAGCAACTCGAGCACGGTGAACGCCCTGGACTGGAAAGGACGGCCGGGATTCATTGCACCTGGACAAAACGGTTGGGCTGCAAAAAGTAGTAGACCCGGTTGGTCACCAGGAGATAGCCGGGCACCAGCGCCCGGAACGATTTGCGGTAATTGCCCACTTCCGTGTCCCGCCCCACCTCGAACACGGGCCAGCGAAAGGTCAGCTTCAATTCGTAGACGTTGGTCTCATAGTTGCGCGCCTGCACCCACCGGTTCGAACGCGTCAACCGCTCCCAGTCCGTCAGCCCCCCCGCCGTGTAATTCGTCATCACCTCCGGATACGGGCTCAGCGGCACCACCTCGGACTGCAGCAGGTAGGCGAACTGGAAATCCCGGCTCCCGCTCCCCTGCTCCGCCGCGCTCCCGCTGATCGAGCGCACCCGCGCGGTGATCGTGTTCGTTACCAGCCGGCCTTGCAGCAGCTCGTACTTGGGCGTGGCCAGGAACCCGAGGATCTGAAACCCGTTCTGCAAGTCGTCTGGCGCCCGCCCTATGTTGTACCGCACGTTCGCAACCCGGTTGCTGATCCGGATCCACTCGAAGTGGTTGGTCAGACGGTCCAGCCCGATCGAGCCGCTCCGAATCGCCTCGATCAGATAGGTCCCATCCTGGTTGATGATCGTCTCCTCCCGGTTGTCCTTCTGCACCCGCATCCCCGTCGGCAACACCCCCATGATCGCCACCAGCGCGATCGCCACCACCGCCAGGCTGATCGCGATCTCCACCATCGTGAACCCCGTGCACCCCCGCCGCCTGACCCGCCGGCCAGCACCCGCCCTATCATCCATCGCGCCGGCTTTCATGGCATCTGCGGCCTCTCCACCGCCGCGCGACCGGTGAGCCAGCTCACGCGGACGTAGCTGTTCGTGTGATTGTCACGGGGCGTCATCACCACATCCAGCACCTCGTAACCAGTCCCCGCCTGCTTCACCTGCATGACGCTCCCCCGGCCGACCGCGATCAACTCGTCGCGCCCCGATAGCAACTGTCCCTGGGCGTTGAAGGCCACGTAGGGCACCTCGAACAACTCGCTCGGGTTGGGGAACGGAAGGGCCCCGTAATCGAAAGCCCGCGAGTACTCGTTGGTGGCCCGCGAGTTGAACTTGTAGGGGGCAATCAGAACCCCTTCGGGCAGTTGCTGCCAATCCGTGATGAACCGGGGACTCTCCTGCCCCGGCTGGTCGCCCACCGACCGGCGCGTCAAGAGCGCATACCCGCTGTATTGCATCTTGGCCAGATTGGTCAACACCGTCAGCGTCCGCCGATCCTTTTCCCCCCGCATCCGCTCCAGCACGTTGGTCGGCACGAACACCATGTAAACCGTCGTCCGCGAACTCAACGCCAACGCCCGGGCCCGACCCAGGTCGCCCACCAACTGGCTCTGCGCCGCCGCCACCGTGTTGGGATGCGTTAACCCCTTGATCGCCGGCAGCCCCAGCGACACGATCACCCCAATGATCGCCATCACCACCAACAGCTCGATCAGCGTGAACGCCTGGCGCCTTCGGGGCATCCCAGGCCCCGGCCGGGCCCGGCCCCCCAGCCCGGAAGGAGCTTGATGTATCGGACAGCGTTGCATGGTTCAGCAAGATTGCGTTGGCCCGAACTACTTGCCCGACCAACTAAGAATGTTGTCCCTGTTCTCGTCCTTGATCGCCGGCTTGCCCGCGTTGGCCAGGCCGTCCGGCCCCAACGACCACACCATCACATTCGCCCGCACGGCATACGAACTCGGATTGTCCGGGTCGTCGCTGGACCGGAACAGGCCGTTGTGCCCCTTGGCGTTGTCCCCGGGCACCCGGGACACCGCCTCCTGACGGTAGAACCCGTCGAAACACTTTTCGTCATAATTGAGGTCCAGGCTGATGATGTAAGGGTTCCCCCACGGATCGCGGTAAACCCCGTCCGGCCCGATCCCAGGCTGGCGCTCGCCGTCCACCTCGTTGACTCCCTTCAGGAAAGGCACTTTCTGGGGATTGTAGGCATGGCCTTTGTTCACCGTCTCGACCCCGCTGCGGAAGCGCTCAATGTCGTTGAGGATCGCCATCACCTCCGAATTGTTGGCCCGGTAATTCAGGCCCTGGGACTCGACCCGGATCTCGACGTTCTTCTTGTTGCGCCAAAAGCCGTTGCCCATCCAAGTGCCAAAGGTGAAGTCCGGGCTCTCCTGCGACAGCCGGTCCCGCAACAGCTTGGACGCGGGGTAGCGGCTGTAGGTGGCGTAGTAGGCGTTGATCGCCCCGACGATGTTGTTGATCTCCACCTTGGCCCGTGCCACTTGCGCCCTCACCTTGGACCGGGCCAGGGCCGGCAGCAGCATGCTCGCCAGGATCCCGATAATCGAGATCACCACCAGCAGCTCGATGAGCGTGAAGGCCTGTCGACGGCCCAATGCAGACTTGGATTGGTTCATGGGATGGGATCGGTTGATGGAACGTGGAGACGGTCGCGCACCTGGCCGGACGGCGGCCCCGGCGCCAGCCCCGGAGCGTCGCAGCCAGGCCGCCCCCCGGCTCGACAGCCGCCGCAGCACGGGGCCAAAGCGCACCGGGAAACAGGTCGCCCGAGCCGGCCAGGAGACCTGCACGCGATGGCTATTCTGGGATGGTCGGCGTCGGGGCATGGTTAGGGCCTCTCCAGGATATCGCGGCTCCAGTTGCTGATGACCTTGATCTTCTTCCCCTCGACAAACTCGGCCCACAAATCGTAGGAGCCAGGGTTGTTCGTGGGCGAACTCGAAATGTAACGCCACGGGTTAAGGCCCTTGACGGACGGAACCGGATGGTCATTCCGCGCCATCGGCCAGGCAATCGGCACCACCAGGACCTCGACGTCAGGCTTGGTGCTGACCTCCGCATAGCGGTCCGAACGCAGTTTCTCCAGGAAATTGCGGGCGTCCGCCCGCGTCGCCCCGGAGTTCACGAACCCGTCCGTGTTGAAGAACCGGCGCACGGTCTCGACGGTCACCGTCTCCTGGTGATCGGGCGTCCGGAACGAGGAGGTCCGATCGTCCACCACCGTCCCCGTCAACTCGTAGAAAAGCTGGTTCGTCACCGCGTTAACGTTGGTGAACGTGGCGCTCCGCCCGACCACATTGTCCGGCGGATAATGGCCAAACCTCGCCTTGTAGGCATCGATGGCCGTGATCAGTTCCTGCAGTTGCGATTTCACCCGCGCCTCAGCCCGCTTCCGACTCACGGCCGCCGTCAGCGGAATGACCAGGGCCGCCAACACCCCGATGATCGCAATCACCACCAGCACTTCGATCATCGTGAAGGCTCGCCGGCGGGCGGGCAGGTATGAAAAACGAGTCGGCTTGCTCATGGCACTTTGGGGGAGGTCCCGGCAACTCGGAACGCCCACGGGATCATCGTTCACGCAATTCCTGTTCCAATCGTTCGCTCAACCACTGCTTCATCATGCTCTGATAGTTCAAAAACCGCGACCGGGCCACCCGCTTGATCCGTGAGAGCATCCGCGGATCGATGCGCAGCGTGATGGTCACCGACTCGGAAGCCTCGGACGCCGTGGCCACCGAGGACTCCATCAGGCGCAAATCAGGCCGGTTTTCAGCCCAAAACGCCGCTTCCGCCTGCTCGCTGTCGAACAGCGGAACCTCTTCCCAATGGACGATCGCGTTCATTCGAGACGGGGCTGAACCCGCTACGTTGGCTGCCCGGACTCACGAGCCCAGGGCCTGGTTCAGCTTGCGCTGGTAAAAAAACTGCTCCTCGGGATCGAAGGAACGCGCGTGGATCACGCGGATTTGTTTGCCGTTGGTACGGTAGATACTAAAGATGCCGATCCCGCTGGCCGAGCGGCCGAGGTTGAAGTAGCGCGCCTGGGTCGAGAACCGCGGCGAATCCGGCAACAGCTTGACGGCGAACGGATCCTCAAAGGATTCCTCGACGTCCCGGGGAGTCAAAGAGCTGTCCCAATCAAAGGGCGTGTTATTCCAATCGAACTCCATTGCAGGCCCAGCTGTATATCCAACGACCATGCAATGTAACTACGTTGTATTTACATTGTGAGGTCATGGTGTGTCAATAGCCCGATTCAAAAAAAGTTGGCCACCGGCGTGCGGTGGCCAACACGCATCGTCCATACCCGAAAATCCAGCCTAATCCCCCTTATCCCCACCACCACCGCTGGGATCGCCCAACTGGTCAATCAGGGTAATCAGCGGCAGGAACAACGCGATCACAATGCTGCCCACCACCACCGCCAGAAACACAATCATGATCGGCTCCAGAAGCGACGTCATCGCCGCCACCGCGTTGTCCACCTCGTCATCAAAGGTGTCCGCGATCTTCATCAACATCTCCGGCAACGCCCCCGTCTGCTCCCCGACGTCCACCATGCTCACCACCATCGGCGGGAAGATGTTCGCCGCCTCCAACGGCGCCGTGATCGTCTCCCCCTCCTTCACGCTCTCGTGAATCATCGAAACCGCCTCCCCGATAATCACATTGCCCGACGTCTCCTTCACGATCGTCAACGCCTGCAAGATCGGCACGCCACTGCTGATCAGCGTGCCCAGCGTCCGCGTAAACCGCGAGATCGCCACCTTGCTGATCACCGGCCCTAACACCGGCACGTTCAACTTCACCCGGTCAAACAGCCGACGCCCGAACTTGGTCTTGAGAAACAGGACGAACAGGATGATCACCCCAACCGCACTGAAGAAGCTGGCCACGAAATGGCCCGCCACGGCGCGGCTGATGCCGAGAATGAAATTCGTGAAGGCCGGCATGTCCTGGCCTTCGAGCATGTCCTTGAAAATCGCCTCGAACTTCGGCACCACGAACACCATCAGGATCGTCAAAATGGTCGCCGCCACAAACATGACCGCCGCCGGATAGAACATGGCGGCGACCACCTTGCCCTTGATTTTCTGGGCCTTCTCCATGAACTCCGCCAGCCGGTTCAGGACCACCTCGAGCACGCCGCCCAACTCGCCCGCCTTCACCATGTTCACAAACAGGCGGTTGAACACCTTGGGATGCTGGGCCAAGGCCTCCGAAAACGTGCTCCCGCCCTCGATCGCCACCGCCAATTCCCCAATGATGTTTCGCAGCACCGGCAGCTTCTCCTGGCGCTCCAGCACCCGCAAGCCGCGCAACAACGGCAAGCCGGCGTCCACCAACGTCGCCAACTGCCGCGTGAACGTCGTCAGGTTCTTGGTCTTCACCTTCCCCCCCAGGCCGGGGATGGAGATGTTGAACCCGCCCTTCTTGCGGCGCGCACCCGTCTTGGCCGGCGCGGCCTTCGCCTTCTTGTCCGGCTTGTCCTTGGTCTTCTCCGCCTCCACCACCTTCGTGGGGAAGTAGCCCATTTCCTTCAGCCGGCTGATGGCCTCGTTCTGGTTGCCGACCTCCAGCGTCCCCTTCTGTTCCTTGCCACGGGAGTCCATGGCCACGTAGTTGAACTTGGGCATAGTTGACCTCGGAGTTTAGGTGTACTTGAGCACTTCCTCGATCGTGGTTTCCCCGTCGAATATGCCGCGCAAACCGTCCTCGCGCAGCGTGACCATCCCCAGCTCCACCGCCTTCTGCCGGAGCACCACCGTCGGCGCGCGATCGTTGATCAGGTTGCGCAACACGTCGTTGATCACCATCAGCTCGAAGATCCCCTTCCGCCCCTTGTACCCCGTGTCGTTGCAGCCAGCACAGCCCCGGCCATAATAGAACACCTTGTCCCCCAAATCGTGCGGCGAAAGGTTCAACTGCGTCAGCTGGTTCTCCGTCGGCTCGAACGGGGTGCGACACTTCTTGCAGATCGTCCGCACCAACCGCTGCGCCAGCACGCACATCAGCGTCGAGGAAATCAAGAACGGCTCCGTCCCCATGTCGATCAAACGCGTCACCGCCCCCGGGGCGTCGTTCGTGTGCAGGGTGGTCAGCACCAGGTGCCCCGTCAGGGAGGCCTGAATGCCGATCTGGGCCGTCTCCAAATCCCGCATCTCCCCCACCATGATGATGTCCGGATCCTGGCGCAGGAACGAACGCAGGGACTTGCTGAAGGTCAGCCCCACGGCCTCGTTGATCGCCACTTGCATGATCCCCTCAATGTCGTACTCAACCGGGTCCTCCGCCGTCAGCAGCTTCGAGTCGATCGTGTTCACCTTGCGCAAGGCCGAATACAGCGTCGTCGTCTTCCCACACCCGGTCGGCCCCGTCACGATCACGATCCCGTTGGGCTGCTGGATCGCCTCCGCCATGTAATCGAAAATGAACGTCGGCAGCCCCAAATGCTCGAGATCGAGGCTCACCGTGCTCCGGTCGAGCACGCGCAACACGACCGACTCCCCAAATTGCGTCGGCAAGGTGGACACGCGCAGGTCGATCTGCCGGCCAGCAATGCTCACCGTGATGCGCCCGTCCTGCGGCAACCGGCGCTCGGCAATGTCCAGATTCGCCATGACCTTCAAACGCGACGTCACCGGCACCGCCAGATGCTTGGGCGGCGGCGCCATCTCGTACAACGCCCCGTCCACCCGGTAGCGAATCTTGAACTCGTCCTCGAAGGGCTCGAAGTGAATGTCGCTCGCCCGATCCTGCACCGCCTGATACAGCACCAGGTTCACAAACCGAATGATCGGCGCCTCGTTGGCCAAGTCGTTCAGGTCCGTCACCCCCGAGGCCACCTCCGCCACTTCCTTCGCAATGTCCTGATCCGCCCCCAGCGCCTTCAGGATGTCGCTGACGCTCTCGCTCTGCTCGGTGTAAAACTTGTTCACCGCCCGCTCGATGTCCGCGGGATCCGCCACCACGATCTGGATCTCCTTGCCAATGACAAACCCCAGCTCGTCAACCACCGAAGGGTTGAGGGGATCGGCCATGGCCACCCGCACGGTCGACCCGTAAACCCCCACCGGCACGCACTGGTACATCCGCGCCGTCTCCGCCGGCATGGCCTTGACCACCTCCTCCGTCAGATCCGATTCCCGGATCCGCACCACCTCCGTGCCCAGGTGATCGGCCTGGATCTGCAACAGCGTCTCCAGGTCCAGGAACCCGAAATCCTGCAGCACCTGGAGCAAGGGCTTGCCGCTCCGGGCGTGCTCCTGCGTCACCTCCTCGAGCTGCATGTCGTCGATGAGGCTCCGCTCCTTGATGAGCGCCAGCAAAGGATGGGAGGAAACGTCTGACATAGCCTATCCTTGCTCTCCTCCCTGCCCTGCGGCGGCCTGCCCGGCTTGCAGCTCCTGCAGCTTGTGCAGCACCGTCGTCGGATCCTGCGACTTGGTGATCACCTCCTCCTGCGAAATCAGGCCCATCTGATACTTCTCCATCAGGAAGCTGTCCAACGTCACCATCCCATACTTCGCCCCCGTCTGGATGTCCGAGTTGATCCGAAACGTCTTGTTGTCCCGAATCAGCGCCGCAATCGACGGGGTGTTGATCATGATCTCGAAGATGGCCACCCGCCCCGGCTTGTCGCAGCGGGGCAGGAGCAACTGCGAAATGACCGCCTGCAACACGGTCGAAAGCTGAATCCGGATCTGCTCCTGCTGATTGACCGGAAACGCGTTCACCACCCGGTCAATCGTCTTGGCCGCCCCCGTGGTGTGCAGCGTCCCAAACACCAAGTGCCCCGTCTCCGCCGCCGTAATCGCCGCATCGATCGTCTCCAAGTCCCGCAACTCACCCACCAGGATCACGTCCGGATCCTGCCGCAACGCCCGGCGCAACGCCTCCGCAAAGTTCGGGACGTCCACGTTCACCTCCCGCTGCGTGACCACCGACTTCTTGTGCTTGTGGTAATACTCGATCGGATCCTCGATCGTGATGATGTGCGCGTCGTCCCGCTCCTCGTTGATGATGTTGATCATGGACGCCAGCGTGGTCGTCTTGCCCGACCCCGTCGGCCCCGTCACCAGCACCAACCCCCGCGGCTTGTAAAGCAACTCCCGCACCGACGGCGGCAGGCCGATCTGCTCCAGGGTCAACAGCTTGGAGGGAATCTGCCGGGCCACCACCCCGAAATTCCCCTTCTCCTTGAACACGCTCACCCGAAACCGCGCCAGCTCCCCGAAGGCAAACCCGAAGTCCGCCCCGCCCCGCTCCCGCACATGCTGGATGTTGTCCTCGGACGTGATGCTGCGCATCAATTCCTCGGTGTCCTCCGGACGCAAGGACGGCCCCTCCACCTTGTGCAACACGCCGTGCAGCCGGATCACCGGCGGCACGCCCACGCGCAAATGCAGGTCGGCCGCCCCTTCCGAGACCACCAACTGCAGCAGATCTGACATCGAATAAGACATAATCTGGCTAATCGCCTACGAGCCCATGCACTGGTTTGGACAAGCCTGGCTCGAAATCGTAACGCGCCCCGCCCACCCGCCATCCCCACAACCCGGCGCCTTCAATCGAGATCTCCTATGGTCGCCCGAATGACCTCCTCCGGCGTCGTCAGCCCCGCCATCACCTTGCGCGCCCCGTCCTCCCGCAACGTCCGCATCCCCATCTCCCGCGCCCGCTGCCGCAACACCGCCGACGACACCTTGTCGTAAATCAACTTGCGCGCCTCGTCGTCGATCACGAACATCTCGAAAATCCCCATCCGACCCCGGCACCCCGTCTTGTTGCAGTCCGGACACCCCTTGCCCCGCATGAACGTCGCCGCCGCCGCGCTCGCCGCGTCCACGTTCAATGCCCGCAAGTCCGAGTCGATCGGCTTGACCGGCGCCGCGCAACGCTTGCACACCTTCCGCACCAGCCGCTGGGCCATCAACGCCCGCGTCGAGGACGCCACCAAGAACGGCTTGATCCCAATGTCGATCAACCGCGTCACCGCGCTGGGCGCGTCGTTCGTGTGCAGGGTCGAAAACACCAAATGCCCCGTCAGCGACGCGTTGATCGCAATGGTCGCCGTCTCGCAGTCCCGGATCTCCCCCAGCATGATCACGTTCGGCGCCTGGCGGAGCATCGAACGTAAGGCCCCCGAAAACGTCAACCCCACCGACTCGCTCACCTGCACCTGGTTGATGCCCGAAAGCTGATACTCGACCGGATCCTCCACCGTAATGATCTTGCGGTCCGGCCGGTTGATGTAATTCAACACCGCGTAAAGCGTCGTCGTCTTCCCCGACCCCGTCGGCCCCGTCACCAACAAAATCCCGTCCGGCAACCCGATCAGCCGCTCGAACGTCTGCTGGTCGTCCGTGAAGAACCCCAGCTCGGCCAACCCCAGCTTGAGCCCCTCCTTGTCCAAAATACGCATCACGATGCTCTCCCCGTGATTGGTGGGGAGGCACGAAACCCGCAAATCGATCGTCTTGCCGCCCACCTGGCTCTGGATACGGCCGTCCTGCGGAATCCGCCGCTCCGCGATCGACATGTTGGCCATGATCTTGAGCCGGGCAATAATGGCCGGTTGCAGGCGCTTGGGCGGGCTCTTCTGCTCGTGCAGCATGCCGTCAATCCGGTAACGCAACCGAAACGTCTTGGCCAGCGGCTCCAGGTGGATGTCCGAAGCCCGCGCCTTGAACGCCTCCACAATGATCTGATTGACCAGCTTGATGATCGGCGCGTCCGCGTCCACCACCGACCCGTCGTCCACCGCCTGCACGTCCGACAGCGTCGCGATCTGGACCTCACCCTCAGTGATGTCCTGGATCATCTTGTCCACCTCGGTCTGGCGCGACCCCCCGTAATACTTGTTGATCGCCTCCTCGATGTCCTGGGCCGTGGCCACCACCGACGACACCTCGCTGTTCAACACGTGCCGCAAACCGTCCAACGTGTCCAGATCCGAAGGATCCGACAACGCCACCGTCACGCTCCCCTCATGCCGATACACCGGCACCACGTTGAACCGCTTGGCCACATGCCGCGGCACCGCCGCGATGACGTCGTCCGTCAACCGCATGTCCCCCAGGTTGATAAACTCCGTGCCGAAATGGGTCGCTTTCGATTGGGCCACCGACGCCGCGGTGATCACCCCCCGCGCCACCAACGTGTCCACCACCCCCTCCCCGGACGCGTCCGCGTCCGCCCGGAATTGCTCCAGTTGCTCGTTACTCACCAACCCCATCTCGAGCAACGTGTCGATCAGATAGTCGTCTTGTGCAGCCACAACGCAGGTCTTCCCACCCCGGATGCTTCCGCGGGGAAATCAGGCCAATTAGTACCGCCCCGCCCTTGCCTGTCAAACGTTGACACGCCCCAACCTCGCTTTTTCCCGTCCCCCGCCGCCCGCCCCCCGCCCCCCCCCCGCCCCCCCCCCCCCCCCCCCCCCCCCCCCCCCCCTTGCTGTTTTGGGGTCGCCGAC
>CAZVRY010000102.1:0-21438 GCA_964629545.1 uncultured Verrucomicrobiota bacterium
GCGGAGCGAGTTCGAGGTTGGGAAGTATGGAGGTCGGGTCGACGAGGGTGACTTGGCCGGACGGTTGGGCGACGAGGCGGGCGAGGGGGAGGTTCTGAACGAGGCCGTCGTGGCGGTGCCAGGTGACGCGTTCGAGGGTCCAGGCGGGACCCGGTTCGGGCCGGGCGATGGCGGCTTGCAGGGTCCAAGCGGACGGCCCGTGCGTTCGGAGGGTGAGCCGGCGGAACTCGACCGCGCGCGGCTGATGGTGGTTTGCGAGGTCGGCGGCGAGGCGGTGGATGCAGGTGGCGATGGCGGTGGGGTTGCGGAGTTCGATAGTGGCATCTTCGAGGACGAGCGTGGGGAGGAGGGCGACGCGGAAGAGGCCGCGTTTTTGGCGTTCGACGGAGACGCGTTGGGCGCGGAGGGTGGCGGCTGGGGGGAGGACTCCGGGTTCCTGGATGGCGGTCACGACGCCGAGGGCGGGGCGTTTGGTTTGGAGGAGATGGGCGAAGGACTGGGCGTGGAGCGGGGGGGTGGCGCTCGCGAGGAGACTGACCGCGAGGGCGAATGTGACCTTGGCGAGGGGGAAGCGGTTGGCGGGTCGCAAGGCGGCGGCGCGGCACATATTGATCAGTGCAGAAGTAAGCAGACACCCGATCCCTCTCCCCAACCCTTGAAAGCGAAGCGAGGTGGAGGGGGTGGGGAGAGGGAGAGAGGGAGAGGGGAGCCATCCCTTGTCTGCCTACTGATGAACTCATCAATAGCGGTCAGGCGAACGGACCCCTCTGCACCCGGGATGGGAGGGTGGGGCATGGTCGGAGCGACAAAGTTGGTTATGGTCGTGATGATGGCCGAGCGGTGGGGAAAGGCAATACGAAAGAGCGGGGCGAGTTTCGGGTGTCGCGAGTTTCGGGTTGAGTCGTGGTGGGAAGCTGGTAAGAACGCGATTCCGGTTGCGGCGCTGGCGCGTTGGGCCGAGGACTGACCATGTTGACAGGAACCTATACCGCGTTGGTGACGCCGATGCGCGGCGGCGAGGTGGACGAGCGAGCCTTTGAGCAATTGATCAAGGCGCAGATCCGGGCGGGCGTGGATGGCGTCGTGCCGGTGGGGACGACCGGAGAATCGCCGACGCTGAGTTTCGAGGAGCACTTGCGGGTGATCGACCTGACGGTGCGCTTTGCGCGGGGGCGGTTGAAGGTGGTGGCGGGGACGGGGGGCAATTCGACGGATGAGGCGATTTACCTGACGGCGGGGGCGGAGAGGGCGGGGGCGGATGCGTCGTTGCAGGTTGCTCCGTATTACAACAAGCCGACGCAAGAGGGGTTGTTTCAGCACTTCCGAGCGATCGCGAAGGCGACGAAGCTGCCGTTGATGCTCTACAGCATTCCTGGGCGGTGCGGGGTGGAGATTGGGGTGGAGACGGTGCAGCGGCTGGCGCGGGAATGTCCCACGGTGGTGGCGATCAAGGAGGCGGGGGGCAACGTTGATCGGGTGAGCCAGTTGCGGGCGGCGTTGGGGGCGAAGTTTACGATCCTGAGCGGGGACGATGCGTTGACGCTGCCGTTCGTGGCCGTGGGGGCGCAAGGGGTGGTGAGTGTGGCGTCGAACGTCGTTCCGCGGGAAGTGGTGCGGTTGGTCGAGGCGGCGCGGTTGGGGCGGTTGGCGGCGGCGCGGAGGTTGCATGATCGGCTCTACCCGCTCTTCAAGGACTTGTTCATCGAGACCAATCCGGCGCCGGTGAAGGCGGCGTTGGCGCTGATGGGCCGGATGGAGGATGAGATCCGGCTGCCGCTGGTCCGGGTGAGCGACCGGAGTCGGGAGCTACTGCGGGCGACACTCAAGGGGCTGGGACTTTTATGACGGCCATTGTCATCAATGGGGCGAAGGGGCGGATGGGACAGATGTTGCTGGCCTGCGCGGCGCGGGATCCGGAGTTGCAGGTGGCGGGCGCGATCGACGCGGGAGACGACTTGGCCTCCGTGTTGTCGAAGGCGCAGGTGGTGATTGATTTCAGTCAGCCGGAGGTCACGGCGGGGGTCGCGGGGGCCTGTGCGGCGGCGGGGAAGGCGCTGGTGATTGGGACGACGGGCCATGGGGCGGCGGAGCGGGAGGTGATTCGGGGGACGGCGCTGCACATACCGATCGTCTGGGCGAGCAATTACTCGACGGGCGTGAACACCTTGTTCTGGCTGACCCGCAAGGCGGCGGAGATTCTGGGGCCGGGGTTCGATGTGGAGGTGGTGGAGATGCACCATCGGCACAAGAAGGACGCGCCCAGCGGCACGGCGGCGACGCTCGTGGAGATTCTGGCGCAGGCGCGGCGGCTTTCGGCGGAGACCGCGGTGAGGCACGGGCGTCAGGGGTTGGTGGGGGCGCGGTCGGGGGCGGAGATTGGGGTTCACGCGTTACGGGGAGGGGATGTGGTGGGGGATCACACCGTAGTGTTCGCGGCGGACGGGGAGCGGGTGGAGTTGACGCACCGGGCCTCGAGTCGGGAGACGTTTGCGAACGGAGCGCTGCGGGCCGCGCAGTGGGTGGTGGGACGTCCGCCCGGGATTTACTCGATGCAGGACGTGCTGGGCTTGGCCTGAAGGTCGGCGAGGTGACGGGGTATGGAGGCGATTGTGGCGCTCGGGTCGAACCTCGGGGATTCGGCGCGCTGGCTGGAGACCGCGCTGGCGGCCTTGCAGGATTTGAGCGCGGCGCCCATCCGCCGGTCGACCCTCTGGCGGACGGAACCAGTGGATTGCCCGCCGGGTTCGCCGTGGTTTTTGAATGCGGTAGCCATCTTGGAGGTGCAGGCCGGGGAGACACCCGAATCGTTGCTCGACCGCCTGCAAGCGCTGGAACGGCAGTTCGGTCGGCGCCCGAAGGCGGTCCTGAACGAGCCGAGGCCGTTGGACCTCGATTTGATCGCGTTCGGATCGGAAGTGCGCGACACGCCACAACTGGTGCTGCCGCATCCGCGGGCGCATCGGCGAGCCTTTGTCTTGGGGCCGCTCAGCGAATTGGCCCCGGATCGGGTGCTGCCAGGGCAAACCCGCACCGTGCGAGAGTTGTGGGAAGGGCTCGGAGGACAGTGATCAGGGGGGCGGCGAGGGCCGGTCATTGATGATAGCAACGGTACTCGAGACCGGGGCTATCAACATGCCCGTCAATAACAACAGGACTGGCCAATCGGTGGTCAGATCAAAACCCGCCAGCGGCTTATGAGCGACAAGGTACGCACAAAGAGTTGTGATCAATGCCGCATTTGCGAAGCCGAGCCCCAGCCGAGTCGCCAACCCTGCGACCCGGCGTGGAAACAGAACGAAAATGCCCGCCAACGGCGAGATAAGGGCGAAAACAAGGAGCAGTGACTCCAGGCTGTTGACGTGGATCCCCTCCAGGGTGAGAACGTATCCGCCCAACATGAGAAGGAACCCGATATTGACGGCCAGCGCTGTCTTCTTCATAGCGGAGTGGCCGAACGATAGCACGCATTCGCGCGGCGCGGGTGAGGCACCAGATGAAACGGCAGCGTCATCGCGGCGTCGAGTGCAGTGACGTTGTTCGGTGTCATTGACGGAGCGGACCGCACATGGTGCAGCGGGGGGACTTCCCAACCGTCCCGGGAACGCAGGTGCCGCCTTTCGGGCAAACCAGCCTGGGCATGAGATAGGGCTGCAGGTCCTTCATCGTGGCGTCATCGTTTGTTCTCCGACCCTCGCTCAGCCAGCACAGTTGCTTCGGCAAGGTCGTCATTCGCTCTTCTGGGAGGGAAGAAAATGCAGGATGAACTCCGGGCTCTTCAATTCCGCAGGTAAGGCCACCTTAAGCAGATCGCGTGTCGTGTCGTCCACGGCATCGAATTCGAAGTAGTCTCCCTCGCCCATGCTATCGGTCCGGATGATCGTGTGGCTCTTATTCTCGACCAAACACGCTGTGCCCTGTGAAGGGGCTTTCCAATAGATATAGACCCCGCCAGCAACCACCTCGCCTCTCGGGGCTGAGTGGCGTGTCGTGGAGCAGCCCGAAGCCGCGAGCAGTAGGCCGAGAAGGCAGGACGGAATGATGCGTTTCATGGTGGGATGGGTGGGCATGCCGAACGCTGAGTGGAGCTAGGCCGGACCGAGCGCCCGAATCCTCGCGGGGCGGGCTCCCTCTGGCGTTAGCTCGCACGCCTGGTTGGCTTGCCTCAAAGGAAGCGAACGAAATCCTCCACGCTCAGATCGATCTGCCTCAGAATCGCCCGCAACGTGCCGCGGTCCAGCTCGCGATGGGCGGGAACTACTGCCTGCGCAAACGGATCGTCCCGCCGCATGATGATATGGCTGCCATGCTGACGACGAACCCGAAAACCGATCCGCCGAAGGGCGGCCACCACCTGCTCTCCAGACACCCTCGGCAGCTTGCTCATACTGCGAGCAGTATCGCATCCAGCTTGTCCTCCGGTACCGGAATCCCATCCTCCTGGAGGGAAAGAATGTATCCCCCGATCGCCTCTTTCACGTTGCGGATCGCCTCCTCCCGAGTTGTTCCTTGGGACACGCAACCCGGCAGGCTCGGGCACTCGGCCACCCAGTAGCCGTCCTCGCCTGGATGGATCAAAACCTGTCTCATGACAAGACGCTACGGAGGAGGCTGAAGCTGGTCAAGACCGCTGCGAATTGAACCCGGCGTTGCGCAGGCCAACGATGAGGTGAGCGACGGCGGACCACACGCTCCGGATTGGAAACGGGGCGCTCAGCCGCCGTTCGCTCGACCGACTGGTCGACGTTGCCATCACGGTAATCAACGCTCGTCGCCGATCCCGGTCAATCCTGAACCCGATCCCGTCGCTGCCATCCTCTGCGCCTTTGCGCCTCTGCGGGAGAACCCCACTTACCGGGCACCCATCCGACCTCCCTCCCCTGCGAACAGGCCGCGCGGGGAAGGTGATCGTAGAGCCGGCTCGTCTTGGCTCCCGCGGAGGCGCAGAGGCGCAGAGAAGGAACCCCGGGATGACATCGCAGGTCTTGGGAAACAGATCTCTCCCCCCAACCTGAGTCATCGTTGCGCGGGAAACGTTTGGGGGGAGGGACCGGGTGAGGGGTGACCGTTCATGGGGAGGGCGGGGGCGGGGTGGGGGGATGAGGGGAAAGGTGGCGGGCGACATAGGCGCCGAAATCGGCCAGGAGGGTATAGACGACGGGGATGACGTAGAGGGTGAGGAAGGTGCTGGTGAGGAGGCCGCCCACGACGGCGATGCCCATGGGGCGGCGGCCCGCCGCGCCGGCGCCGAAGCCGATGGCGATGGGGAGGATACCGGCCATGGTGGAGAAGGCGGTCATGAGGATGGGGCGGAGCCGGATGCGGCCGGCCTCGGTCATGGCTTGGTGGGGGTTGAGGCCGCGGGCGCGTTGTTGGTTGGCGTATTCGACGAGGAGGATGGAGTTTTTGGTGACGAGGCCGATGAGGAGGATGAGGCCGATTTGGCTGAAGAGGTTGAGGTTCATGGCGGGGATGGGGGGGAGGAGGCCGGTGCGTCCGGCCCAATGGAGGAACCAGAGGAGGCCGAAGGCGCCGACGGCGGCGAGGGGGATGGCGAGCATGACGGTGAGGGGGTGGACGAGGCTTTCGAATTGGGCGGCGAGGGTCATGTAGACGATGACGGCGGCGAGGAGGAGGACCCACCAGACCTCGGTGGTGGTTTCGCGCAGGTTCCGGGCATCGCCGCCCCAGTCGTGGAGGAAGCCGGGAGGCAGTTCGCGTTGGAGGAGGGACTCGACCTCGTTCATGATGGTGCCGATGGGGACATTGACGGGGGATCCGGTGATGGAGGCGCTGCGGAGTCGTCCGAAGTGGCTGATGGCATTGGGGGCGGCGCTCTGGGTGCGGGTGACGACGCTGCTGAGTTGGATCAGATCGCCGCGGTCGTTGCGGACGAAGATGCGGTCGAGGTCCTGTGGGGTCAGGCGGGAGAAACGTTCGAGCTGGGCGATGACTTCGTATTCTTTGCCATCGACGGTGATGGTGCTGAGGTCGAGGCCGCCGAAGAGGATTTGGAGGGTCCTGGAGACATCTTCGATGCTGACGCCGAGGGCGGCAGCGCGGTGGCGATCGAGGTGGAGGCGGAGTTCTGGCTTATTGACTTCGTAGGAGACGCGGACGTTGACGAGGTTGGTGTTGGAGCGGAGGTGGTTGGCGATGGCGGTGGCGGTGCGGCTGAGGGCATCGAGGTCTTGGTTCATGAGGATGAGCTCGAAGGGCGAGGAGCGGAAGCTGACCTCGATGGCTTTGGGGAGGTTGACGATGGCGAAGGCGCCTTCGATTTCGTTGTTGAAGCGGGCGCGGAGGCCGTTGGGGCCGTTGACGAGGTCCTGGAGGGACTGGGGGCGTTGGCTGCGGTCGTGGAAGCTGAGGAAGACGACCCCGAGGTTGGCTTGGCCGGGGCCGGCGAAGCCTGGGGCGACGATGGCGCCGTAGTGGCGGAGGCCGGGGAGTTCGGCGACGATCTTTTCGGCTTTGCGGAGCTGGCGGTCCGTGAACTCGCTGGTGGAGCCATTGGGAGTGAGGAGGAGGCAGAAGAGGCGGCCTTTGTCTTCCATGGGGAGGAAGTCCTTTTCGAGGTGGCGGTAGGCGAGGGTGGTGAGGCCGATGGTGAGGAGGGTGACGGCGACGAGGGTGGGCCGGTGGCGGAGGGTCCAGGAGAGGGTGTGGGCGTAGGTGGTGGCGAGGTGGTGGAAGCCGCGTTCGAACCAGTTGAAGAGCCAGCCGTGGCGGACGCCCTGGAGGGAGCGGAGGACGCGGGGGGCGAGGGCCGGTGAGAGGGTGAGGGCGACGAAGGCGGAGATGACGACGGAGCCGGCGACGGCGACGGCGAATTCGACGAAGAGGCGGCCGGTCTGGCTTTTCTGGAAGGCGAGGGGGGCGAAGACGGCGACCAGCGAGATGGTGATGGCGATGACGGCGAAGCTGATTTCGTCCATGGCCTTGCGGGCGGCCTCCAGGGGGGGGAGTCCTTCCTCGAGGTGGCGGTAGATGGCTTCGAGGACGACGATGGCGTCGTCGACGACGATCCCGATGCTCAGGACGAGGGCGAGCATGGTGAGGATGTTGATGGAGTAGCCGAAGGCGTAGAGGAGGGCGAAGGTGCCGACGATGGAGACGGGGATGGCGACGGCGGGGATGATGGTGGAGCGGAGGTTGCGGAGGAAGACGAAGATGATGAGGACGACGAGGCCAAAGGCCAGGGCGAGGGCTTCCCAGACTTCGAGGATGGCCTTCTCGACGAAGACCGAGGCATCGAAGGAGGCATAGAGGCTGGCCCCTTCCGGCAGGGTGGGGCGGAGGGCTTCGATTTCGGCGCGGATGGCGCGGGCGACGGCGACGGTGTTGGCCTTGGCCTGTTTGACGACGCCGAGGAAGACGCAGGGTTTGCCTTGGGAGCGGGCGACCGTGCGGTAGTCTTCGGCGCCGACCTCGGCGCGGCCGACGTCACGCAGGCGGATGAGGGTGGATCCGTCGGTGCGGAGGACGAGGTCGTTGAACTCCTCGGCGGTCTTGAGTTCGCCGAGCGTCTCGATCGTCATTTCGCGGTCGAGGTTCTCGACCCGTCCGCTGGGCAGTTCGACGTTTTGCTGGCGGAGGGCGCGTTGGACATCGAGGACGGTGATGCGGCGTGCGGCCATGCGTTCGGAGTCGAGCCAGAGGCGCATGGCGTAGCGTTTCTCGCCGCCGATGATGACGGAGGAGACGCCGGCGACGCTTTGGAAGCGGGGTTTGAGTTGGCGTTCGGCGATGGAGGTCAGTTCGAGGGGGGAGTGGCGGTCGCTGTTGAAGGCGGACCAGATGATGGGCTGGGCGTCGGCGTCTTGTTTGGCGACGATGGGTTCGCGGATGTCGTCGGGGAGGGAACCGCGGACGCGGGAGACGCGGTCGCGGACGTCTTGGGCGGCGAGGTCAATATCCCGGGAGAGGTCGAATTCGACGGTGATGATACTGGCTTGCTCGCGGCTTTCGCTGGTCAGGGTCTTGATGCCTTCGATGTTGTTGATCGTCTCCTCGAGGCGTTCGGTGACTTCGGTCTCGACGACGTTGGCGTTGGCTCCGGGGTAGACGGTGGTGACGCTGACGATGGGAGGATCGATGTCGGGCAGTTCGCGGACGGGCAGGCGGGAGAGGGCGATGAGGCCGAAGAGCACGAACGCCAGATTCATCATCGTGGCGAGGATGGGCCGGTCGATGGAGGCGCGGGAGAGGAACATGGCGGGTCAGCGGAGGTAGGGGGCGGCGGCTTCGGCGGGGGCGAGTCGGATGGGGGCGCCGGGGCGGAGTTTCTGGTTGCCCTCGACGACGACGAGTTCGTCGGCGGCGAGGCCTGTGAGGATTTCGGCGTTGCCGGCGAGTCGTTCGCCGACGGTGACGGGGCGGAGGAGGGCGGTCTGGTTGGTGGTGACGACGAAGACGGTGAAGCGGCTGCCGTCAGCCATGAGGGCGGGCTCGGGGATGACAATGGCGGCCTCGCGGAGTTGGAGGGTGAGGTCGAGCCGGGCGAACATGCCGGCGCGGAGACGGCCATCGGGGTTGGGGATCAAGGCCTTGACCAGGGCGGTGCGCGTGGCCTCATCGAGTTGGGGGGAGATGAAATAGACCTTGCCCTGGAAGGTTTGCTGGGGGAAGGCGGCGACCCCGAACTCGAGGGATTGGCCGAGGTGGGCTTGTTGGAGGTAGCGTTCGGGGATGTTGACCTCGACTTTGACGACATGGAGGTCGACGAGGGTGGTGAGGGGGGTGTTGCGGGTGATGACCTGGCCGGGGCTGACGGTGCGGGCGCCGGCGATCCCGGCAAAGGGGGCCAGGATCCGGGCATCACGAAGCTGGCGGCGCTTCAGGTCGAGCCCGGCCCGGTTCATCTCGAAGACGGCGAAGGCCTGGTCGAATTCCTGCTGCGAGACGAGTTTGTCTTTGAACAACTGCTGGGCGCGGTCGAAGTTGGCCTGGCTGAGCCGGAAGCCGGCTTCTGCTTCGGCCAGGGAGGCGGCGAACTTGGATTCGTCCAGGCGGATCAGGAGTTGGTCCTTTTCCACCCGCTGGCCTTCCTCGAAGAGGATTTCTTGAACGATCCCCTCGGTTTCAGCCTTGATCTCGACGGCTTCGTTGGCGGCGACGGAACCAACGAGGGACAGGGATTCACTGACAGGAAGGCGGCGGGCGGGGACGGCGACGACCTGGACGGCCGGGGCGCTGGGGGGCGGCCCGGCCGCTGGGGGCTTTCTGCAACCGGTCCCTGGGCAGAACCCGACGGCGAGCACCAGGAGAAGCCACCAGCGGGGAAGAGGCGCCGGAGGTGGGGTGGGGGGAGGACCGAAGGACAGCATCTTCGGAGCTTAGGGAAGGCCGGGGAAGGGGGCAAGCGGCGAGGGGCGGGCTGATCGAGTCAAGAATGCGCCGGTCGATCCCGGAGTTGCGCCACTCTGTCACGTTTGGGTCTGTTGCGAGGCGGAGACGGGGAGGCGGATGTTTATCGAAGTCATTGCTAAGAAACGGGATGCATGTGGCTGGAGGCGGCTGGCATCGGGCGTGCTAGGGGCTTGGTTGGATATAAACAATGGGCCGAGCTATGGCGAAAGTACTGGGCATCGATTTAGGCACGACGAATTCCTGCATGGCGGTGATGGACGGGAGCGAGCCGCTGGTTTTGGAGAATTCCGAGGGCAAGCGGACGACACCTTCGGTGGTGGCGTTCACCAAGAGCGGGGAGAGGATTGTGGGCGAGGCGGCGAAGCGGCAGGCGGTGACGAATCCTCGGAACACGATCTATTCGATCAAGCGGTTCATGGGCCGGAAGTTCGACGAGGTGCAGGAGGAGATCAAGCGGGTTCCCTACAAGGTGGTTCGGGCCTCGAACGGCGACGCCTGGGTGGAGGTGGAGGAGGGGGGGAAGACCAAGCAGTATAGTCCTCCCGAAGTGTCGGCGATGATTTTGGCGAAGCTGAAGGCGGATGCGGAGATGCGGTTGGGGGAGACGATCACGCAGGCGGTGATCACGGTGCCGGCGTATTTCAACGATTCCCAGCGGCAGGCAACGAAGGACGCGGGGCGGATTGCGGGCTTGGAAGTCTTGAGGATTATCAACGAGCCGACGGCGGCGTCGTTGGCGTATGGGTTGGACAAGAAGCGGGACGAGAAGATTGCCGTTTACGATTTGGGCGGAGGCACGTTTGACATCTCGGTGCTGGAGATTGGCGACGGGGTGTTCGAGGTCAAGGCCACGAATGGGGACACGCATCTTGGCGGGGACGACTGGGACAACCGGTTAATGGACTGGATGCTGGACGAGTTCCGGCGCGATCAAGGGATTGATTTGCGGAAGCAGCCGGATGCGCTGCAGCGGATCAAGGAGGAAGCGGAGAAGGCGAAGATAGCCCTCTCGAGTTCGCAGGTTTACGAGATCAACCTCCCGTTCATCACGGCGGACGCCTCGGGGCCAAAGCACATCAGCACGAAGCTGACGCGGGCCAAGATGGAGCAGTTGTGCGACGAGCTATTCGAGCGCACGGTGGGGCCGGTGCGGAACTGTCTGCGGGATGCGGAGTTGACAGCGGAGAAGGTGGACGAGCTGGTGTTGGTGGGGGGCATGACGCGGATGCCGCGGGTGGTCGAGACGGCGCGGGCGTTGGTGAACAAGCCGCCGCATCAGGGGGTGAATCCGGACGAGGTGGTGGCGGTGGGGGCGGCCATCCAGGGTGGGGTGCTCAAGGGCGAGGTGAAGGACGTCCTGCTGCTCGACGTGACGCCGTTGTCGTTGGGCATCGAGACCCTGGGCGGCGTGTTCACGCGGTTAATCGAGCGGAACACGACGATCCCGACCCGCAAGTCCGAGATCTTCAGCACCGCCTCTGACAACCAGCCTGGGGTGGAGATTCACGTGCTGCAGGGCGAGCGGCAGTTCTCGCGCGACAACAAGACGATCGGGCGGTTCCACTTGACGGACATCCCGCCGGCGCCCCGGGGGGTTCCGCAGATTGAGGTGACCTTTGACATTGATGCCAACGGCATCCTGCACGTGAGCGCCAAGGATCTGGGAACGGGCAAGGAGCAGAAGATCACCATCACGGCCAGCAGCGGGTTGTCCAAGGACGAGATCGAGCGGATGCGCAAGGACGCCGAAGCGCATGCGGAAGAGGACAAGAAGCTCCGCGAGGAGGTCGAGGTGCGGAACGAGGCAGACAGTGCGGTTTACCGCTCCGAGAAGATGTTGAAAGAGAGCGGTGACAAGGTTCCGGCGGCGGACAAGGCCAAGATTGAGGAGGCGGTGAAAGCGGTGCGGGAAGCGTTGAAGGGGGCGGACTTGGACGCAGTCAGGAAGTCGAGCGAACGGTTGACCGAAGCATGGCAGTCGGTGTCGGCGGAGCTCTATAAGGCGGCTGCGGAGAAGGCGCAGGCAGGCGGGGGGCCGGGAGCGGGGTCCGCGGGCGAGGGCGCAGGAGCGGGCGGGGCCGGCGGGGCGGGAGCCTCGTCAGCCAAGAGTGGCGAGGAGGGCAAAGGGGAGGGGCCGATCATCGATGCGGAGGTGGTGGACGAGAAGAAGCGTTAGTGGCAGGCGGCGCAGGCCGGGCGGCGGAGGACGTCGCTTGGCTGGTGCGCCCTGAGATTTTCCCGCGGCGGGTGCGGCGGGAGTTGATTCAACCAGAAACGAACCAACCCAACGTAAGAAAGACACAGTATGGCAATGAACGTGAAACCTCTCGGTGACCGGGTTCTTGTGGAGCCCGTCGAAGAGAAGGAAGTGAAGAAGGGCGGGATTATCATCCCTGATTCCGCCAAAGAGAAGCCCACCGAAGGTGTGGTGCGCGCTCTTGGGACGGGGAAGACCGACGACAATGGCAAGAAGGTGCCGTTCGAGGTGAAGGTGGGGGACCGCGTGCTGATCAGCAAGTACGGCGGGACCGAGATCAAGCTGGACGGCAAGGATTACAAGCTGCTGAACGCCGACGACATTCTGGCCGTGATCGACTGATTCCGCATTCAACCCTTAACCGATTTTATTGATTCCATATGGCAGCAAAACAACTGTTGTTTGACGAAGCCGCGCGGCAAGCCGTGCTTCGCGGTGTGACGAAGCTCTCGCGCGCCGTCACCGCTACGCTGGGGCCCAAGGGGCGCAACGTGGTCCTCGATAAGAAGTTCGGCTCCCCCACGGTGACCAAGGACGGCGTCACGGTGGCGAAGGAGATCGAGTTGGAAGATCCCTACGAGAACATGGGAGCGCAGATGGTGCGCGAGGTGGCCAGCAAGACCAGCGACGCCGCGGGCGACGGCACCACCACGGCGACGGTGTTGGCCGAGGCGATCTATCGCGAGGGACTCAAGTTTGTCACGTCCGGGGCCAACCCGATTGGCATTCAGCGCGGCATCCAGAAGGCCGTGACGGCCTCGGTCGAGCAGCTTGGCAAGATTGCCAAGAAGGTGAAGGACAAGGAGGAGATCAAGCAGGTGGCCACTGTGTCGGCCAACTGGGACACCAAGATCGGCGACATCATCGCGGACGCGATGGACAAGGTCGGCAAGGACGGCACCATCACCGTGGAGGAGGCCAAGTCGATCGAGACCACGCTCGAAGTGGTGGAGGGAATGCAGTTCGACAAGGGCTATCTCTCTCCCTATTTCGTGACCAATGCGGAGACCATGGAAGCCAAGCTGGAAGACGGCTACGTGCTGGTCTACGAGAAGAAGATCAGCAGCCTGAAAGACATCCTTCCGCTGCTCGAGCAGGTGGCCAAGGTGGGCAAGCCCCTCCTGATCATCGCCGAGGAAGTGGAAGGAGAGGCCTTGGCCACCCTGGTGGTGAACAAGCTGCGCGGCACCCTCAACGTGTGCGCGGTGAAGGCCCCTGGCTTCGGTGACCGCCGCAAGGCCATGTGCGAGGACATCGCGATCCTGACCGGCGGCCGGTTCATCAGCGAGGATCTTGGGATCAAGCTCGAGAGCCTGCAGATCTCCGATCTCGGCCGGGCCAAGAGCATCGTGGTGGACAAGGAAAACACGACCATCGTGGAAGGCAACGGCAAGAGCTCCGACATCCAAGGCCGCGTCAACCAGATCCGGCGCCAGATCGAGGAGACGACCAGCGATTACGATCGCGAGAAGCTCCAGGAACGCCTGGCCAAGTTGGCGGGCGGCGTGGCGGTCATCAACGTGGGCGCTGCAACCGAGACCGAGATGAAAGAGCGCAAGGCTCGGGTGGAGGACGCCCTCCACGCGACCCGCGCCGCGGTCGAGGAAGGCATCGTGCCTGGCGGTGGCGTGGCCCTGCTCCGCACGCTGAACGCGATCAGTGCGGTGACGGCGGACAACGACGACGAGAAGATCGGCGTCGACATCGTGAAGCGGGCGATCGAGTTCCCGGTGCGCGCGTTGGCGGACAACGCCGGGGTGGAAGGCTCGGTGGTGGTCGAGGAAGTCAAGCGCCGCAAGGGCAATGATGGCTACAACGTGGCCACCGGCGTCTATGAAGACCTGGTCAAGGCGGGCGTGGTCGATCCCAAGAAGGTCACCCGCACGGCCCTCCAAAACGCCTCCTCCATCGCGGGATTGCTCCTGACGACCGAGTGCTTGATCACGGAGATCCCCGAGAAGGAAAAGAAACCCGCGCCGGGTAACCCGCATGGCGGGATGGGCGGCGACATGGATTATTAAGTAGAGTCTTCGGAGGAACCAGAAGACCTCGCGCACGGGGCCGCCGGGATGACCGGCGGCCCCGGTGGCTTTGGGGCAGCCCCCGCCGGGTCAGGGCGCGGGGGGCGCTGGCTCCAGCCCGGTCTGCCACGTCTGGACCAGGGCAAGGACGTCGTCAGCCATGCGGCCGCGCACCTTCACGTGTTTGGGGATGTAATCCGGTGAGAGTCCAAGCAGGTCGGTGGTGACCAGGATCTGGGCGTCACAGTGGGGGCCGGAACCAATCCCGATGGTGGGGACAGGAACGCGGGCGGTGAGTTCGCGAGCGACCGGAGAGGTCACCAACTCAAGGACGATAGCGAAGGCGCCTGCCGCCACCAGAGCGTCGGCATCGGCGATCAAGGCTTGATGTTCGGCCTCGAGGCGTCCCTTGACGTGGTAGCCGCCTTCTTCAAGGACGTGCTGGGGCAACATGCCGAGGTGGCCAAGGAAGGGGATGCCGGCGGCAACGATGGCGCGGACCTGGTCGACGATGGCACGGCCGCCTTCAGCCTTGACGGCCTCCGCGCCGGCGGCGACGAGGCGTTGGGCGTTGGCGACCGCCACGGCCGGCTGCGCGTAACTCCCGAAGGGGAGGTCGGCAGCCAGGAGGGCGCGAGGGTGGGCTCTGGCGGCGGCGCGGACGTGATGGACCATGTCCTCCATGGTGACGTGGGTGGTGTCCGGATAGCCGAGCACGACCATGCCGAGAGAATCCCCGACCAGGATGAGGGGGATCCCGGCGCGGTCGAGGAGGCGGGTCATGGGGTAGTCATACGCGGTGAGCGCGGCCCAGGGAGGCCGTCCTTTCCAGGAACGGATTTCATGGGCGGTGACCTTTGGGGCCTGCATGGGGGGAGGATTCCCCCGCGGGATTGAGGGGGACAAGAGAAAAGGGCGGTTGGGCGGCGGGGTGAGCCTCATGAATTCAGGGCGGACATGAAGAGACCGTGAGCCTCATGAACGCAGGGCGAACATGAAGAAGGCCGTGAGCCTCATGAATTCAGGGCGGACATGAAGGGGACCGTGAGCCTCATGAATTCAGGGCGAGCATGAAGGGGACCGTGAGCCTCATGAATTCAGGGCGGACATGAAGGGGACCGTGAGCCTCATGAATTCAGGGCGAGCATGAAGGGGACCGTGAGCCTCATGAATTCAGGGCGAACATAAAGAGACCGGGAACGGCTTTGAACCTGGCACTCTGTGGGGGGCGCTTGGGGACTCATGGTTGCCCACCTCTCCCCGACCCTCCCCGCCCGCTGCGGGCAGGGAGGGAGATCAGAAAGGGGTGAGCGGAGCAAACCACCCCGCTCATGACTCCCTCGCCTCCGTCGGACGGAGGAGAGGGGGAGAGGAGGTCACCGCAGCCGGACACCGCGAGCATGGTGAACCTGTCACCCAGTTCGCACCCGACCGATGTCCGGTCGCGAGACCGCGCCGGTATCCGCGGTTCGTGGACAATCGCCAATGCACGTGCATCGGGGATTGTCCACGGACTACGAGCAGGGCGACGGTGAACCTGTCACCCTATGCGGGAGGGGTGGGCAGTGAACCTGTCACCCAGTCCACCCTCACCCAGTCCACCCTGTTGGGGTGGGGGAAAAGAGAAGCCGCGCGTCGTGCGGACGCGCGGCTTGATCTGAGGAGCCCGCGCGCAGGGTCGTGCGCGGGCGGCTGATGGTCCCGGTTACTTCTCGAGCCGGTAGTATTTATTACCGGTGGTGGGGAGGGGGATGACGGTGGGGTTTTGGGTGCCCACGGTGGTCCAGGTGGCGTCGGAGAGGGAGTTCTTCGACTTGAGGGTGAAGCCGGAGGCGGCGCTGTCCCAGGAGATGGTCAGGCTGTTGGCGCTGCGGCTGATTTGGAGGGTGGGGGCGGGGCCACCGACGCCCGGGGTGGGATCGTCGGCGGGGGCCGGGTGGGTGAACACGGTGAAGAAGTTCACTTCGGTGGGGGAGTCGGGGCCGTTTTGGGGCTGGTTGGCGTAATTGATTTCGCCCTTGGCGGCGACGCAGATTTGGCGGGTGGTCATGGCCACGGACATTTGCAGGGAGCGGATGTCGTTGGTGGCGGTGTTGATGAAGGGGAAGAAGCTCCGGGTGAGGGAGGTGAACTTGGTACCGTCGAAGGAGAAGAGGCGGGCGGCGACTTGTTGTTTGGCGTAGCCGGCGGGTTGGGAGACCCAGGAGAGGGTCATGCGGTTGAGGGCGTCGACGGCGCCGATGGCGCGGTCGAAGTTCCCCGTGAAGGCGCCTTCGTTGACGTCTTCGACGGCGATGAACTGGCGGTTGCGGGAGTCGAAGGCGGCGACTTTGACGATTTGCGTGTTGGCGGCTCGGCCGATCAAGTAGACATAGGGGCTATTGATGTGGCCGAAGATGCGGGTGCCGTCGCCGCGGTTCGCATCGAAGGTGACGCCGGAGGCGGCCTGATCGACGGTGCCGAGGAGGTTGCCGGCGTTGTCGTAGAAGTAGATGTGGCGGGTGCTGGAGAGGTCCTGGGGTTTGGCGCGGACGGCGAAGCCTCCCTTGTAGGCGGCCACATTGGACCAAATATCGCTGTTATCGTGGATGACGAAGGTGTCTTTCACGATGGAGCCATCGGGAGCGAGGATTGTCGCCACCACGGCCGCCGAGCCGGAGCCGGTGAGGGCGCTGGAGCGGTCTTCGACGACGGAGACGAAGTTGCCGTTATCGAGGCCGACGAGATCGCCGCCGAAGCGCGAGACCTGGTTGCCGGGGGCCGCGCCGGTGGTGATGCGGCCGGTGGCGGAGTCTTGGATCTTGCTGAGGGGGGTCTGCGCGAGGGTGGCGGGATCGAGGCGGAAGGTCTGGATGCAGGCGTAGCGGCCGTCGAAGAGGCGGTCGAAGCCGAGGGTCCAGCGGTTATCGGATTGGAATTCGGGGAAGCCGTGGGGGGAGGCTTCGCCGCCGACGATGAAGTTGACCGCGCCTGGGCGGGTATCGCCGGCGACGCGTCCGGGGTTGCCGTTTTGGCGGGAGAGGTTGATTTGGCCTTGATAGGGCTGGCCGGCGTCGGTGTAGAAGCCTTCGCCGAGGCGGTAGGCGCCGCCCGCGGCGGGTTGGAGACCGACCACGTAACGTTGGTTGATGCCGTCGTTGGCAAAGGTATTGCCTTCGAGGAGGAACGTGCTGGTGCCGAGGACGCTGATGTAGGGTTCCCAGTTGCCGAGCGCGTTGGCGGTGGTGCGGACGATGGGCGTGTCTGCCACGATGCGAGTGAGGCCGACGGACTCGATGGAGCCCGGGGTGAAGGTGGAGAAGAGGCGGAGGGCGATGGTATCGAGAGGGCTGCCGAAGGGGTCGATGCTTTCGACATCGTTGGCGCTGACCCAGGCGACGGCTACTTGGCCGCCGCGCCAGGCGATGCGTGGGGTGCCGGTTTGGCCGAGGTCAGCGATTTCGCTTTCGCTGATGGCGAAGGTGGGTCCCATGGGTTGGCCGGTGGCGCTGAAGCGGCGGCCCATGATGATGCGGTTAAAGAGGTTGTCGTCGTATTTGGCGGCAAAGACCACCATGACCTCGCCGCTCTCGCTGATGGCGGCGTCGACGGCTCCGAGGGAACTGAGGGTGGGGATATCGTCGGCGACGGTTTTGGAGAAGCGGACGGTGGCGTTGGTATCGAGGACGGTGACCCAGACTTGGCTGCCGGAGGCGGCAACGTAGACATAGGCGTCCTTGCCGTTGCCGTGGAAGCCGGAGCCGTCACCGCGACCGCCAGCGCCGGCTTCGGGGAAGCCGGTGAGGACGGAGAGGTCGAGGTTGGCGGACGCTGGGGATCCGTCGTTATTGAAGAGGCGGACGGTGGCCATGCCGTTATCGTTGCGGAAGCGGACGGCGAACTGGTTGGCGGCCACGCCGACGCCGTGCCACATTTCCTGGTTGCCAACGAGTTCGTTGCTGGCACCGACAAGGGTTTCGGCTTTCACGACGGTGCCGGTCGGGGTCAAGATGCGGTAGGTGATGTGCCGGAAGGCGGAGGGACCGCCGAAGACATCGACGAGGTCTTGGTTTTGACGGCTTTCAGAGACGATGACCACGTTGCCGTTGCTGAGGTAATCCCAGTCGCCGATGCGGATGTCGCCGGCGCGGGAGGCGTAGTCAGGGGTTTGCCCGACCAGGATGCTGCCTGGGGAGCCGGTGTTGCCGAGGAGTTGGACGGTGGCGTAGTCGCCGAGGTTCAGCCCATCGTAGGCGGCGAATTCCGTCACCTCGAGGTCGAGTCCGTAGGAGGTGGCGCCCATGCCGAGGCCGTCGCCGAAGAGGTTGGCTTTGATTTTGGGTCCCCAGGAGGTGCCGCCGAAGATGGGGAGGCCGTCGGCGCGGAAATAAGAGAGGTACTTGGTTTCGACGCTGGTGCCATAGACCATGGAGGTGACGGAGGTGAGTGGGGTCACGGGGAGGCCGGCTGAGTCGTAGAGGGTCCAGACGGCTCCGAGGTAGGTGATGCCGTCTTCGGGGGCATC
The DNA here is from genome assembly GCA_964629545.1 of uncultured Verrucomicrobiota bacterium. GTDB lineage: Bacteria > Verrucomicrobiota > Verrucomicrobiia > Limisphaerales > CAZVRY01 > CAZVRY01. Next base: position 18,152 of record CAZVRY010000102.1, read on the forward strand.
GTCTTCCCAGCCGACGATGACGTTGCCATTTTGGCCGATGGCGATGCCGACGCTTTCGGAGTTGCCGTTATTGATGTTATTAACCTCCCAGTTACTGCGGTTGACGTAGATGGTCGCGGTCTTGGGGAAGACGGCGCTATCGTCAGGCAGGGCCGGCGGGGTTTGGGCGTGCAGGCAGGCGGAGCCGGCGAGCAGCGCGGTGAACACAAGGGAATAGGGTTTCATACTTATAGGTTTAATAACCATCGTTGCTTGGGGACGTACTCTCTTTCTAACGCGGTGGCGCGGCGGGTGCAAGTGGATTTGCAGCCAATTTCGGGTTGGGCGTTGCGAAGGGGAGGGCCCCAGCCCCGGCCTGCGGCCATCTTCCCCCCAAGCCGTTTCAAGGAGCGAGGCGCGGGGGTTCGGGCGAAACGGGGAACCGAGGTGCGCGCTGGCGTCTGGTCGTCCGGTCTGAGGCGCGCCTCGCTTGGTGGAGGTGTTCGAGGAGGGGTTTTGGGGGCGGGAATTCCCTTTGCGCGGGGCGGTGGAGGGGGTAGAAGAAGGCCGTTCGCGGCGGGGGCCTGGAGGTCCTCGGGTGCGGAGGATGGATGTGGCGATGGAAACGAGCAACGGCAGACGGGTTGGCGGTGGGACGTGGAGCTGGCTGGTGGTGTTGCTGGCGTTGGCGTTGGGGTCTGGGTGTTCGATGCGGCTGTTTGCGTTGAAGATGGTGGGGGCCGCGTTGGCGTCGGGGGGAAGCGGGTTTGCGACGGACGACGATCCGGAGTTGGTGCGGGGGGCGGCGCCTTTCAGTTTGAAGTTAATGGAGTCGATTTTGGCGGAGGTGCCGGGGCATGTTGGTTTGAGGAGGGCGAGTGCGAGCGGGTTTGCGCAGTATGCGTATGCGTTTGTGCAACAGGATGCGGATGAGTTGGAGGCGACGGACTGGGCGGGGGCGGAGGCGTTGCGGGAGCGGGCGCGTCGGCTTTACTTGCGGGGCAGGGATCACGGGTTGCGGGGGTTGGAGGCGCGGCATCGGGGTTTCGAGGCGGCGTTGCGGGAGGATCCGCGGGCGGCGGCCGCGCGGGCGGTGCGGGGGGATGAGGCGTTGCTGTATTGGACCGGGGCGGCGTGGGGGGCGGCCATTGCGTTATCGAAGGACAATCCGGCGTTGGTGGGGGAGCTTCCGCAGATGGAGGCGTTGGTGGATCGGGCGTTGGCGTTGGACGAGGGGTTCGAGGAGGGGGCGTTGCACACCTTGTTGATCACGTATGAGATGATTCGGAGTGGGGCGCCTGGGGACCCGGCGGCGCGGTCGCGGGCCCATTTTGAGCGGGCGATGGAGTTGTCGCGGGGGCGGCAGGCGAGTCCGCTGGTGGCGTTGGCGGAGGCGGTGGCGGTGGCCGAGCAGAACGTGGAGGAATTCGAGCAACTGCTGGGGCGGGCGTTGGCGGTGGAGGTGGACGCGAGTCCGGAGCATCGGCTGGTGAATCTGGTGATGCAGCGGCGGGCCCGCTGGTTACTTTCGCGCAAGGACGACTTGTTCTTGCCGGCGTTGCCGTGAATAGTGTGGGTCAAATGAACATGAATTGCTGTTCCTGGTTGGTGGCGGGTTGTCTGGTGGTGGCGGGGTTGGGTGGCGGCGGGTCGGCGCAGGCGGCGCCGGCCAAGATCCGCTTGGGGACGCTGGTGCCGAAGGGTTCGTCTTCCTACAAGTTTTTGCAGGAGATGAGCGCGGCGTGGGCGAAGGCGCCTGGGGGTGGGGCGGTGCTGACGATTTACGCGGATGGGACGATGGGGGTGGAGGCGGACATGGTGCGGAGGATGCGGGTGGGGCAACTGCAGGCCGGGTTGATGTCGATGGAGGGGTTGGCGGAGATCGAGCCGGGGGTGGCGGGGTTGCAGACGTTACCGATGATGTTTCGGGACTTGGAGGAGGTGGATTACGTGGGGGAGCGGCTGCAGCCGATGTTGGAGAAGCGGATCGAGGAGAAGGGGTTCAAGGTGTTGTTTTGGGGCGATGCGGGCTGGGTGCGGTTTTTCTCGAAGGAACCGGTGGTGCGTCCGGACGACTTGCGGAAGGCGAAGCTGTTCGCGTGGGCTGGGAGTGCGGACGCGGTGGACATCTACAAGTCGGCTGGGTTCAACGCGGTGGCGTTAGAGACGGCGGACATGATTCCCGGGTTGCAGACGGGGTTGATCACGGCGGCGCCGGTGCCGCCCTTTTTTGCCTTGGCCAGCCAGGTCGATGGTCCGGCGCCCCACATGTTGGAGTTGAACTGGGCCCCGCTGGTGGGGGCGGCGGTGATATCGAAGAAGGCCTGGGACGGTCTGCCGGGGGCGGCGCAGGAGGCGATGTTGGCGGCGGCGGCGACGGCGGGGAAGTTGGTGAAGGAGAACAACCGGCGCGAGTCGGACGAAGCGGTGGTGGCGATGGTGAAGCGGGGGTTGAAAGTGCAGCGGATTCCGCCGGAGGTGGTGGAGGAATGGCGGCAGGCGGCGGAGGCGGTGTATCCGAAGATACGAGGGAAGATCGTGCCGGCGGACATCTTTGATGAAGTCTCGAGGCTGCTGCAGGAGAGGCGGGCTGGGGCGAGCGGCTCGCGATGAGTGAGGGGCAGGTCATCGAGTCGGAGTTCATTCCTCAGACGCACGCGGGGGAGGCGCGGTGGCGGGGGTGGGTGCGTGGGGCGGAGGATTTGGTGGTGGTGGGGGCGTTGGCGGTGATGGTGGTGTTGCCGCTGGCCGAGGTGTTACTGCGCAAGGTATTTCACACCGGGATTTCGGGGAGCAGCCTGATCTTGCAGCATTTCACGTTGGTGATCGGGTTGCTGGGCGGCGCGATTGCGGCGCGGGAGCATCGGTTGCTGGCGTTATCGACGCTGACGAATTTCCTGAAGGGTTGGCCCAAGCAATGGGCGCGGGTGTTCAGTCACGGGGTGGCGGTAGCGATCACGGTATTCCTGTGTTCGGCGAGCGTGAAGTTTGTGTTAGCGGAGCGGGAGGGGGGCAGCGAGTTGGCGTATGGGGTGCGGGTTTGGGTGGTGCAGTGTGTGATGCCGTTAGGGTTTGGTTTGGTGGCGGCGCGGTTGTGGTATGGTGCCTCGGAGCGGTGGTGGGGGCGGGGGGTGGCGGCGGCGTGGGCGGCGCTGTTGATTGGGGTGGCGGCCAAGCCGCCGGTGGATCCGGCGCATTTGGTGTTGCCGGCCTTGGGGTTATTGCTGGCGGCGACGGCGTTGGGTTCGCCGATCTTCACGGTATTGGGGGGCAGTGCGTTGATTTTGTTTTGGGGGGAGGACCAGCCG
>CAZVRY010000103.1:0-21430 GCA_964629545.1 uncultured Verrucomicrobiota bacterium
CATGGTCCCCATGCGCGTCGGTTCGTTCGACTTGGAAGCTCTCCATGAACCGGAACATGCGTTCGTTGATTTCCAAGCCCTTGCGCATTTCGGGTTCATGGTCCCCATGCGCGTCGGTTCGTTCGACTTGGAGGCTCCCCATGAACCGTCGCCCCTCACCCCATCCCTCTGCCCAACCCAGGCCAGCGAGGCAGTTGCTCAGGTTGGGGAGAGAGGGGTGGCCGGGAGGGGGACCGTTCATGGCCGAGGCGCCGTTCCGGTTGGGGTTGGCCCCTTGCCGAGTTCTTCGTAGTAGCGGCGCACGCGCTCGGCAAACCGCTGTGGGACCGGATCGCGGTCCAACGGCACGATCGCGTCGCGCGATTCCCGCCGGGCCAACTCCTCCCCAATACGGGTGCGGAGGTCGGTCAGGGGGGCGGCCAGTTCCAGGTTGACCAAGTCCCACTGCGGGGCGCGGGCGTGACGGCGCAAGTCGAGCCGGATGTCCCGCGCGCGGTCGCGGATTCGGGCCGCCTCGGCGCGCAGTTCGGGCAGATCGAGCATTTCCTCGACGTCGCGGAGGCGGTCGGACCATTCGCGATAGCCGGGGCCGGTGAGCGGGCCGCCCCAGGCGCCGCCGTCTTGGGTGCCGCCGAGTTGATCGAGGAAGGTGGGGTTAGCCGGTTGGGCTTGGCCCTCGCCTTCGCGGGTTGGGCGTTCGCCCTCGCGCGGTTCGCCCCGGCCGGCCTGGGCGGCGGAGCGGGAGGCCTCGCGGTTGCTGCCGCCGGGCGGCCGACGGCCCGCGCCCGGGTGCCCCTCGCGTGCCTCCTGGGCGCGTTCGCCCGGGCCTGGTTCGGTGTTGTTGGCGGCCAACTCACGGCCCGCTCCGCCTTGACCCCGGACCTCCTGGCCGGGAGCGGATGGCTGGTCGGGGCGTCCCTGGCCCGTCTGCGGGTCTTGTCCGGACTCACGAGTGCGGGCGACGCGCGGGGCGGAGTCGTCGGGAGGCGCTTCGCCGCGGGGGTTGTCGGGGGGCGGGGGGGGGGGGGGGGGGGGCGGGGGGGGGCGGCGGGGTGGCCGGCGGGGTTTCGGGGGGGGGGGGGGGGGGCCCGGGGGGTGGGGGGGGGGGCGGGGGGGGGGGGGGGGGGCGGAGGCCTGGGCATTGGTGCTGGCGCGGGCCTGGCCTCGGGCGATTTCGTCGCCGAGTTCGCGGGCGAGGGCGTCAACCTCCTCGCGGGCTCGGCGCAGGGCTTCGGTGTCATCGCCGAGGACACTTTCCGCGGCTTGTTCGACTCCGGTGCGGAGTTGGTTGATGCTTTGGCGCGCGCGTTCTTCCAGGTTATTGGCTTCGGCGGGGAAGCCGTCGCGGAGGAGGTTGGCGGCGACCTCGACGGCGCGTTGGGAGCGTTCCTTGCCGGTGCGGAGGCGGTCGTAGGCGCCGCGGAGGAGGCGCCCTTGGCCGAGGAGTTCGTCGGTGGTCTCCTGGAGGTTCCGGGGGTCGTCCTGGGCGGTTTGGCGGAGGGTGTCGTAGAGCTGGCGGGCGAGGAGGGGTTCGACGGGTTCGGCCTTTTGGGTGACCTCGGTGGCCTGCTGGACGATTTGGTTGAGGCGGTCTTTTTGCTCGTCGAGTTGGCGGGCGAGGGATTGGCGTTGTTCGGAATCGGTGAGGGTTTTGCGGGAGGCGTTGTCTTCGAGTTGGTCGAGTTGTTGGCCGAGGTCTTCCTGGCGCTGGGCGAGGTCGCGGGCCTGGTTGCGGAGGGAGCGCAGGTCGTCGGCGAACTGGCTCGAGGTGCGTCGGCGGAACTCGTCGCGCAGTTCCTGGAGGTCCTGTTGGGCGCGGGCGCCGGAGGCGAGGGCTTGGGAGGGGTTGCCGCGGTTCATGGCTTCGGCGGCGTCCTGGACGTCGCGGCGGGTTTGGTCGAGTTGCTCGCGGGATTCGGCCATGGAGGATTGGTTTTCGGGCCGGTCCATGCGCTGGCGGAGTTCGTCGACGTCGGCCAGCATTTGCTGTTGTTCCTCCTGGAGGCGTTGGAGGCGGGCGCGGAGTGCTTCGCGTTCGGCGTCGGTGCGGGCCTCCTGGAGGGCGGCTTGCAGTTCGCGGAGGCGTTCGTTGACGTCCTGCTGGCGTTGGGCGAGTTCTTTGAGGCGGTTGAAGGCCTGGAGTTGTTCGCGTTGTTGGGGGTCCTGGGGAGGGGCGGCTTGGCGTTCGGTTTCGTAGCGGTTTTCGCTTTGGCGGAGGTTGAGTTGATTGAGTTGGCGCTGGGCGCGGCTGCTGCGGCTGCTGGAGCTGCGCTGGCCGCGCTGGCCTTGGGCCACTTGGTGTTCGCGGGCGGCGAGTTGGAGGAGGGCCTGGTAAGCGGACTGTTCGGCGGCCAGGGCGGGGCTGAGCGGGGGGAGCACGTTGTCTTGGGCGGCGGTGGCGAGGTGGCCGGAGGCTTTCTTCATGGCTTCGGCGACGTTCTCGAGCAAGGCGGCTTGGCGGGGGTCTTGTTCTTCCTCCTGTTGGCCGCGGAGTTGATCGAGGGCGGCGTCCTGGGACTCCTGGATGGTGGTGGCGTCGGCCTGGAAGGCGGCGCTGGGGGTGCGGGTGCGTTCGCGGCGTTGGAGGTTCCAGGTGGCGGTGATGATCTGCTTCTGGAGGTCGGCAAGGCGTTCGGCCTGGTTGCCACCTGGTTGTCCCTGCTGGTTTTCCTGCTGTTGCCGGGCTTGGTTGGGGTCCTGGGGCTGGCCCTCGCGGAAGATCTCGTCGAAGGGGCGAATCTCGGCAAAGAACATCTCGCTCACCGTGCGCCGGACCTCGCCGTCGGGGCCGATGTCGTCGGCCCAGAGGTGGTAGCTGAGCAACTGATCGGGCTGGGCATCGAGCTTCTCGAGGGGGAGGAGGTGGGCCAGGGAACGCTTCTCGTGGGGGCCGGCCTCGCGGCCAAGCTCGACCGAGACGACGTCCTCGCCGGCGAGGTTGTAGCAGAGGCCATAGGCCTGGAGGCCGAAGTCGTCCGAGGCTTCCCCCTGAAAACTGATCTCCTCGAGCGGCGACACCCGCTGGTCGCCTTTGGGGAACGCGAACTTGAGGTCGGGGACGCGGTTGGTGAGGGCTTCGAGGACGAAGGACGGGGGCAGGCGGTTGGTGCGGCCGGCCTCGTCCACGAGGATGAGTTCGTAGCGGGCGCTCTGGTCGAGTTGGAAGCGCGAGGTATAGCGGCGGGGCTGGGCGGGATCGACCTGCAGTTCGCGCGGGGCGCCCTCCTTGGGGACGAGAGTGGCGGTGCGGACGGGTTTGTTGAGGTGGAAGGTGTAATCGAGGGTGCTGCCCTCGACCGCGCTGATGCGGCGGGTGTCGGGAATGACCTTCTCGGGTTGACCGGTGTAGGTGGGGTAGGTGATGCGGGCGTCGGCCTTCTCGAGGCGGGGGAACTCGAACACCTCGACCCGGTAGGCGCGGGTGGCGTTCTGACCGTACTCGATGTGATAGGTCAACGCGTTCTGGATCTCGGGCACGCTGGCGCCGAACACGGGGTCGTTGAGGTTCTTGGTCAGGGGGATGCGCCGTTCCGCGTCGTGGGCAGGGCGGAGGACGAGCGTGGCTTCTGCGGGCACGCTGCCGTCGAAGCGGGCGAGCACCACGAGGCTGGCGCCCTTTTCGAGGTTGGTGTCGCCGGGCGTGACGGTGATCCCACGGTGGACGAGGCTGAGGCCGGCGGCGCGAGGCGGCGCGATGTGCCAGAGTCCGGCCAGGACGCCGGCCAGGACGGCCGCGCTGGCGTAATGAGCGAGGCGGGCGTGACGGAGACGGCGCTGGGCAGCGAGCCGCCATTCCTGGTCCCAATCCTGTTCCAGGGCCTCACGAATCACCCGTTTCTGGAGGAAATTCAACTCGTGTGATTCAGGGTCGGGCTGTTGTTCGACGGCGGTGAGGAGGAGGGCGTGGAGGTCGGGGTGCTCCTGCTCGATGCGGCGGGCAACCACGGAGACGTCGTCGGCTTGGCGGCGATGCCATCGCCAGGTTCCCCCCAACCACAGGAGGGCGAGCACGGCAACGAGGGGCAGCCACCATGCGGAGCCCCAGCCGGTGGCGGCGTGGACGCCGAGGACGGCCAGGCCCAATCCGCTCAAGCCCAGCCAGCCGAGGGTGAGGGCGCGCAGCCACCGGCCACGCCGGTCTTGCCGGGCGATCGGCTCGAGATGCCGTCGGAGGATGCGATCCATCATAGGCGTGGTCAGGCGGCTTCGAGACGGGCTTGGGCGCGGTGCGTCAACCAACCCGCCAACCAGGTTTCCCCCATCAATACCACCAAGGCGGCCAGGAGCAACCATCGCCATGACTTTTGGCGGGACTCCCATTCGGCGGCCTGCCATCGGCGAGCCGCCCCCGGGGCCACGGCGCCGGTGGCGGTCTCGGCTTGCAGCGGCACGCCCAGCCGGGCCAGTTCCTCGACCGGCAGCGGAGCGGTGCGGCTTTCGTTGGGGTCGAGGTTGACGGCCCACGGCCTTCGCTCGGTTCCGACGCGCAGCTCATACAACCCCGGCGCCTCCGTGTGCGGGAATCGCGTCTCGCCTGCGCCCAACGTCCGCTCCGAGCCGTCCGGTCCCCGGACCACCCGCGGTCCGGTTCCCGCCAGCCCCCCAAGCGCGGCGAGGTCCACGGGCTCTCCCACGCGGTATTGACCGGGCGCGGACGTGCGGCCGGCGGCCGATTCGAGGAGCGCGCCGAGGAGGGGGACAAACTTGGAGGACAACGCGAACTGGGTTTGGGCGGGTCGCCAGGAAAAGGCGAACACCACCAAACGCCCTCGCCCCAGCGGAACCTCGAAGAGGGCCGGGGTGTCGTCGTCGAAGCGCGCGATGACGCGGGCCTCCGGCCAGGGGTCGAGGGTCAGGCGCCGGTGTTGCCAAAAGCGGATCTTGCTGAAGTCGTTGTAGCGCGGATCGGAGAACGGGGCCAGGAGCGGATGCTCGAAGTCCAAGGCTCCGAACAACGCATAGCGCCGGGCCGTCGCCTCGGTGGCGGGGAGGGGGGGGCGGTTGGCCAGCGGGGCAAGGCTGGAGGCGGCTTCGGCGTCGTTCATCACGAACACCACCGTGCCGCCGGCCTCGGCATAGGCCCGAACCGCCGGGATGCGGTCAAGCGGGAGGGGGCTGGAGACGATGACGAGGCGGTTGGTCGAGGTCGGGGGGCTCCGGGTGGCGGAGGTCGGCGGGTCCGATTGGGGCGGGGCGAGGGCGGCGGCGAGGGGTTCGAGCGGGGAGGCGTGGGGGACGGCGCGCACCGTGACCTGTTGCCGGCGGGTCTCGGGGAAGGCGCGCTGCACATAGTAAAGAAGTTGGGCGGGGTCCTCAGCCGGATCGTCCCCGAGGAACCACACCGTGACCTCCTCCGCCTGCGGGGGCACGACGTAAAGCGTGTTGTCGAACGGTTCGTCGTCGCCGCTGAGGACGAGTCGCCCGAGGGCAAACCCTGCTGGAGCCTTCGGCGCTGCCACCACGCGGTGTTGCCCCGGGGGCACGTAGACCTCAGCCGCCGCGTCGCCCGCCGCGCCCTCCCAGCGGAGCTGAAACTGCTCGCGCCGAGCGTCGGGCGCATTGCTGACGCGAAGGCGCAACGCCAGATCGGCCGTGGTGGATTCCGCCTCGTCGGTGTCGGCCAGCCAATGGAGACCGGCGTTGCTGCGGCCGCGGCCGCCGACCGCTTCGATCGCAACCTCGAGCCCGCGGGGCCATTCGTGGCCTTGGAGGCCCTCGAGGCGGCTGCCTTCCTGGAGGTCGGTGATGACGATGAGGCGTTTGGCGCCGGGTTGCGCGGCGCGTTGATCGGCCTCCTCGAGGTCATCGGCCACGCGCATCAAAGCGGGGCCAAGGTGGGTGGCCTGCCATCCGGGCTGAAGGCTTTGCAGACGGGCGGTGGCGGTGGCGCGCCGCTCGGAGGGAGCGAGCGAGGCCCATTCCTCGAAGGACACGAGCGGGCGGGCGCTCTGGTCGAAGGCGTAGAGTGCGACCTCTTGGGCGGCGGCCTGTTCGAGGAGAGCGGTGGCGCGGGCGAGGGTGGCGGCCCAGACGCCGTCGCGGCGCATGCTGGCGCTGACATCGACAAGGAGGGCGGTGCGGCCCCCGCTGAGCGCCGGGGGGGCGGCGCTGGTGGCGGCGGGGAAGAAAGGCCGGGCAAAGCCGAACGCGAGCGCGGCGATGACCAGGCACCGCAGCAACAGCAGGAGCCAATGTTCGATCCGGTTGCGGCGGGTCATCCGCGGCGGCGTCGGCCGAAGGAACATGAGAGAACTGAAGACCCGCCGTTCCTTGGCGGATCGGCGGACGAGATGGAAGACGACGGGGAGGGCGATGGCAAGGGCGCCGAGCAGGTAGAGCGGGGCGAGGAAGCTCATGCGACCCTCGGGGTCCGGGCGACGCGGCCGCCGCGTTTGGCCCGTTGCATCCGCTCGCGCAGGAAGTCGAACATGGCCAATTCGAGGGGTTGATCGGTGGGGAAGGTGCGGAAGCCGGCACCCAGGCGCTGGCAGGTGGCGCGGACGGCGGCCTGGTGGGCGTTGAATCGCTCGAGGTAACCCTTGCGCGCCGTGGCCGGGTCGACGAACAGGTCGCGGTTCGATTCCGCGTCGCGAAAGAGCTCGGGACGCTGGAAGTCGAAGCGGATCTCGGCCGGGTCCAGCACTTGCAGCAGGATCAATTCGTGCCCGGAGGCGGCCAGGGGGATGAGGTGGCGTTCGAGATCGTCGAGCGGGGCCAGGAAGTCCGAAATCATCACCATGAGCGAACGTTTGCGGACGATGGCGACCATGCGCTGCAGGGGGGCGACCAGATTGGTGCCTGACCCTTCGACGTCCTGTTCCAATTGGAGCATGAGCCGGCGCAGGTGGCTCCGCCGATGGCGGGCGGGCGAGTACTCCCGGATCTGATCGTCGAAGGTGAGCAATCCGACCGCGTCGCCTTGCTGGTGGAGGAAGTAGGCCAGGGTGGCGGCCAGGGTGTTGGCGTATTGGGCCTTGGGATAGCCGACCGACCCGTAGGCGAGCGAGCGGCTGCGATCGACCATCAGCGTGCACCGCAGGTTGGTTTCGTCCTCGAACTTCTTGATGTAATAGCGGTCGGTCCGGGCGAAGAGGCGCCAGTCCAGGTAGCGGGGGTCGTCCCCAGGGGTGTACTGGCGGTATTCGGTGAACTCGACGGAGAATCCGTGGTAGGGACTGCGATGGAGCCCGTGCCAGAAACCTTCGACCACCAGCCGGGCGCGCAGTTCCAGGTCCTGGATGGCCATGAGCGCCACCGGCGAGATCAACCGGCCGGCCCCTGGTTCAGTTTCGGCAAAGGCGGTCATTAGGATTTCCGCCCGCCACCGTCGCCCAGGAAGGACCAAGTCACAAGTGCAAAGGCGGGCCCAAAGACGGGCCCCCAGTGCTCGCCCGATTCCGCCGCGACCCAATCTGGCTGCATCGAACAGGGGGTCATGGACGGCCAAAGGTTCTTCGGCGGACGCGAAAAACTCTCTGCCGTTCTTGACGAGTTGAATGCCTTGATTGATAACGCATAACAAGGCTTGCGGAATAAAGACATGTAGTTACTTTGTTTCTGTGAAGACGATTAACCTCTCCATCCCTGAGGCGACGTGGCAGGCCGCCCGCATTGAGGCTGCCAAGCACAACACCAGCCTCAGCGGCCTGGTTCGCTGCTACCTCCAAGCGATGGTGCAAGGCAAAGCCCCCATCATCACCGAGGAAACAACCGCGAACTCTGACAAACAGAACCGGCAGGCCCTGTTGAGCGCCCTCCAGTCCAGCAACCTCGTGCTCGGCTTCGAACCTTCCCGATCGAAGACCTATGAGCGTTGAAGCGTTCCTGGACTCGAACGTCCTGCTCTACGCCGCCTCGAAGGACCCTGCCGACGCCGCCAAGTCCGACCGCGCCGCCCGGCTCATCGCGGAAGCCAACTTCGGCGTTTCCATGCAGGTGGCGCAGGAGTTTTTCCACAACGCCCGGCTCAAAGCCCGCCTCGCCATCACCGCCGCTCAGGCTGAAACCATCATCGGTCTGCTCCTGGCCCGCCCGCTGGTCGTTACGGATGCCGACCTTTTCGCCCACGCCCGCCAACTCTGCGAGCGCTACCAGCTTCGTTATTGGGACGCCGCCATCGTCGCCGCCGCCGCCCGGCTGCAAGCCCCCGTCCTCTACTCCGAAGACCTTTCCGATGGCCAGGAATACGACGGCGTGCGCGTCATCAACCCCTTTCTGACTTCCCCGACCTCCTGAACCTATTGGTGAGTGCGGAAATAAGCAGACACCCCTCACCCCTTCCCTCTCCCCAACCCCTGAAAGCGAAGTGCCACAGCGGGGTTGGGGAGAGGGAGATAGGGAGAGGGGAACCGTTGCATGTCTGCTTACATATGAACTTTGCAATAATAACGGCGGTTCGCTGACTTGCTAATGGCCCACAATGAACCTGTCACTCTGCCGTTGGATAAAGGGCCCTGCGGGGGCTTGTGCCTACAAAAATCTCCTTCCTCCCACCCGCCAGCTAGTTACGAATCTCCCACCAAAAGCCCTGGCCGTGTTCCAGGGACGCTACCATTTCTGTTGACAGAACTTGTAGCGAAGTTCACAAGGCCAGCATTGGTCGGAAGGGGCGCGTAGCGTATTCCCGGTTGGGAACGCTGCCTGGGTTGGCCAAGGAACCACGTTCGATCATGCTCCAGCCGGGGAGAGAGTGGAGTCGTAAATGAAGAACATGTCGTTCAAAGGGAGGCTGTGCCTTTTCGGCCTAGCCATCGGATTCTTCAGCGTCGTCGGTGCCCAAGTACCCCCCCAAGAGCTAACCTGCAAGCGATCTTCCAGGTCATCGAGGATTCGGAGTACGAAATCAGCGGCGCGCCGGAATCGGGAACGCTGCGCTGCCCAAACCGGAAGCAGAATCTGCGTTTCATCATGGAGGGAGCAAAGCTGCGCGTTTCGCCAAGGGAGGTTGCTGAAGGCGCTAACCCTTGGGTTGTTGACCTCAACTTGGTTTCGGTGGACCGTGGCGAGCGAGGCCGGCTCGGGGCCCTAACGGCCTGCCGCAAAGCCAACCAGCAGGCAGTGTTCACGATTGAAGATGTCGAGATTCAGTACGAGAATTCGAACCGAGGTCTCAAGCAGAGCTTTCTCGTGGCGGTCAGACCGCCTGGACCGGGAATGCTCAACCTGCGCCTCGATTTGAGTTCCGAGGGAATTCGAGTCAATGCAAACAAAGTGGACGAAACAGCGGTCGTCTTGATCGATGCGCAAGGGCGGGAAGTCATTGAGTATGGCGAACTGCTGGTCATGGATGCGAATGGTATGCAAGTTCCCGCGCATTTCGAGATCAAGGCAGGGGACACCATCTCGATCGTCGTCGACGATCGAACTGCCCCTTACCCGCTTCTGGTCGATCCGCTCGTCTTCAACAAATCCTACAACGAATCCCAATCGGGTGCTCAGTTTGGCTTCAGCGTATCCGGCATTGGCACAACGAAGGCGCCGACCCCCGGAGGAGGTATCATTGTCGGCGCGCCCTATTACGACGACGGCACCAACGCCAACGTCGGCAAGGTCTTCGCCTTCGAAGCGCCACAGTCGACTCTCCCCGCCTCGGCCACTTGGACCAAGCTGGGAAACCAGGCAGGAGCATGCTTCGGTTTCAGCTTGGCCGACGCCGGTGATGTCGACGACGATGGCTACGATGACGTGATCATTGGAAGTCCGTATTACGATTACTACGGGAGCAGCCGGGGCAAAGCCGAGATCTTTGCCGGTAGTTCATCGGGCCTGGGTTCGAGTGCCTACTGGACGGCTTATGGCGAAGGAGAGGGTGCGTGTTTTGGTTGGTCGGTGGCGGGGGGGAGGAGCGTTGGCGACTACGACACAATCGAGGATGTCTTGGTGGGCGCTCCGTGGACCTCCGTGGGAGAGGAGGATCGGATGAATCGAAGTGAAATCTTTGACGTCTTCGTCGGGGCTCCGGATTGGGATCTCAACGGTCAGACCGCCGACGTTGGGTTGGTTGTCTTGTTCGTCGGCCAATTCGATGACGATCCTGTTTATGAGGCGCCGAGCATCGCAGGCGTGCAGGCCGGGGAACACGAAGGGACGTCCGTTGCCTACGCGAAAACCGTGGAGTATCTGCATCCCGGCTTCGTCACGGGCCGTCCCGGCCCGAGCAGTCCCAATGGGGCCGGCGGGAGTGTGAGTGTCTGGCTTTACGAGCCGCCGGAGTGAGAGTGAGTTCCAAGCGGGGCCGGCCGGGCGGCCCCGCTTTGTGTTTGAGGATCGTGTCATGCATACCCCTAATCTCCAACGGCTGAACGGGAGGAGAGCTTTCACGCTGATTGAGCTTCTTGTTGTGATTGCTATCATTGCTATTCTTGCTGGCATGCTCCTCCCCATGCTTGGGAAAGCCCGCGCCAAGGCCCGAACGATTGAGTGCCTCGGAAATAAGCGCCAGTTGATCATTGGCTGGCTTGGCTACACACAAGACAATAACGACCGGCTGCCTCGAAACAGCTATTCACGCGGGGAACCGGACAAGGAATGGGTCTACGGCGCGATGACGTGGCAGATCCATTCAGAGACCACCAACGTGCATCTGATGATGAGTGGCCAGTTAGGGCCTTACCTTTCCGGACAGTGGCGAGTGTTCAAGTGCCCAGCGGATAATTACTTGAGCCTGCCACAACGCGCAGCAGGCTGGTCAGCGCGACTTCGCTCAGTGTCGATGAATTACTTCATGGGTGACGGCATGGACGGGGGCCTAACGAAGGTGGCCGAACGGGCCTATGAGCGCCGGGTGTTTAAGTCGCTTAGCGATATGCGCGCCTTGTCTCCTGCGGATGCGTGGGTCATGATGGATAACCATCCCGATTCCGTGATGTATCCATGCTTTGCCAACTGGAAAACACCCCAGAATGAATCCCCCTGGCTCAACTTTCCCGGCACAATGCACCGTCGGGCAGCCACCATGGTGTTCGCGGAAGGTCACGCCTCGGTGAGGAGATGGCGTGCGGCCGCGCTCGACCAGCCAGTCATTTACTCGAATCAACCCGACGGAGATCGCACACGAAAAGCGGCTGTTGGCTCGCGGCCAGACTACGAATGGCTTTACGAACGGAGCACGGAACCCGATCCCGATTGGCCGGCTCATCGCTATCTTCTACCCTTGCCCTAGCCAGACTTGATGTCATGAAAGCTCGACGCTGTGTCCAGCTTACGCGGCTGTTGGCGGCCGTCGGAGTCGCCGGCTTTTGTTGGAAAACGCCTGCGGCCTCGCTTCGCCTTCTGGATGACTTCGAGGACGGTCGCCGTCCGCAGTGGCAGAATCTGATCCTGGATCGGGCGCGGGTTTATGAGGACCGGGGCTTGCTGAGTTTCGAGGTCCCCCCAAACAACCGTCTGACCGGTTGTCTCACGATTCGGCCGACGGAGAAACTTCAAATCACCGACAGCAAGACGTTGGAACTGCGGGTGGATCTCGTGGATTGTCTGGATCCCGAGGCCTTCGCGGTGCTTGGCTGGATACCGGATTCTGTGCCGCTTGAGTTCGCGCAGGGCTGGCTGCTGCAAAAGTCGGCCGGCGAGCTTCGAATCGGCAAGGCCATCGGCGCGGATTTCGTGCGCGTGCCAATCGACCCGACGGTTCGCCAAGCCAACGTGACGCTGGCCCTGCAACTCAGCAAGAGCGGTGCAACCGTGTCGGCCCAGGTTCAGGTTCTGGACAAGGAGGCCGGTGACGCGGTGCTTTTCGAGCGGGTGGTTACGGATTCGCCGGCGGCGGACCCCCTGATGGCCGGCACTGATGAACCGGCGGCGCCGTTCCTGGGAGGCGGGTATTTCCTGCTCGGCGTGTTGAAGGACGGTCCAGGCCAGGCCATGACCTCTTTCGTCTGGTTCGACCGCGCGCAGGTGTCCACCGAGGCCGGCACGAACGACCTGCCGGTCTTGTTCAACTTCGATCCGCCCAACGGAGCGAGCTTTGTCGCCGGCCCGCAAGACGTGACGGCCAAGATCTACGACGAGGACGGCTTCGGGTGGCCCGCGAGTGGAGTGGCGCGACCTTGGGGAGACGGGATTCTAGCTCTCGCGAGTGGCCCGATCGGTCCGGCTCAGCCGCAAGTTTCCATTTCCTATGCGGCCTTCGGGTCGAGCACGAATCGGCCTTTCGATTGGTTGTGGACCATGGTCGATGCGCGCGGCGCGACCAGCGCAGTGCCTTACTCGTTCGACACGTTTTCCAGGACCAACGTGATTGTGGAGATCGAGGACTATAACTTTGGCGGCGGACAGTTCACCAACCTCTCCCTGGCTCCCCCGGGAACTTACGCAGGCCGAGTTGGAGTGGCCGAGGTGGATTACCACGACTTGGACACGGATCCGGGCGCGTCGGCCTACCGGCCGAGTTCGCCGGTGGCGACGCAGCGGAGCTGGGATTACGTGAGACCGTGGATTGTCGAGGCGGGAGGCGTGGACACCGGCCTTTTCGACCTGGATGTCAATCGCGTGCGCTTGGGCGAGTGGCTCCAATTCACCAGGAGTTTTCCGACCGGGGTCTATGCGGTTTACCTTCGGGCGGCCGTGGCGAACCTCCGCGAAGCCGAGATGGCGCTGGAGGTCGTCACGGGTGACTCTTCGCTCCCCAACGCGGCCTCCAGTGCCCTGGGGCAGTTCAAAGCCGGCGCGACCGGCTTTGCTTATCGCAACATCCCGCTCAGCAACGCCAAGGGCCAGACCCTGGCCCTGACTTTGAGCGGTCGCCAGACGATTCGCCTGCGCCAGCTCACCGACTCGAGCGAGGTCGGGGACGTGTTCGAAAACTACCTCGTGTTCGTGCCAGTGTCGTTGGATGTGACGGTTGAATCGGCGGACACGGCGGTTGGTCCCTGGGCCATGGAAAGCGGGGCGATCCTGGATACTTCTGCCTGGACCGTTACGCTGGCCAGGTCGTCGGCTGGGCGGAGGTTCTACCGCCTGATGGCGAACTTCCCGCTGCGGTTGGGCCATGTCGCGATCGAGGCGGGCAAAGTCCTCCTCAGATTCGAGTTGGCCGGGCCATGATACCCCACGTGCAAACGGGCACGGGCACCTGGCCGGGGTCGCGCATCTTTGGGCACGAGCTGTGTTCGTGAAGTACCGGGAGCGGCTGGGTGGTGTCAGGCTCCGCCGTCGTTCGCGTTTCTGATTCCGCGCGGTGGATCGCCAATTCCTACGACGGCGGTTTTCACTTGGTGTTTCGGATCAGGGGCAATCAAAGCGCTTGTTGACCGGGGCCTGCACCGGATAGATTCCCGCCACCGATGGGCCAGGTCATTCGACGACTGGAAGGAGCTGCCGCCTCGCTGGCCGCAGGTCGGGCGGGGAGCTGGCCACCTTCTGTAACTCCATCACCTTATGAACTCAGGGACATTAAAGGGGGCTTGGGCGTGGACATTCCTGGCCGGCGCGTGCTTGGGCTGGCCGGCCCCCAACGCCGCCAACCGCGATCCAATTATCGATGCCGTTCCCGCCGAGGCCGCCCTGGTCATGGTGGTCGAGAGTATGCCGGGGGCCCGCCGCGAAATCCTCCAGACCGATCTGGGGCGTCTGCTCCAAGATCCCGCCGTCAAGCGGTTCCGTGAACACGGACTGCGCAAGATCAACGCGAAACTCGGCGAACTCCGAACCGCCTACGGACTCGAGTGGGCCGACGTCTGGACGCTCTTCCCGGGCACGGTCGCCGCGGGCTGCGTCTTCTCCCCTACGGACGGCCCCTCGCCCGCCGAGAAGGATGTTCGCACATCGCTCTTCGTGATCTCCGATCTTGGAGAGAGCGTGGAGCCGGCCGGGAAGTTGCTGGGGAGGTTCTCGGAATTCTTGAGCGGCCAATTCGAGATCGAGGTGGCCAAGCGCGCCGAGTCGTTCTGGCAGGTCTCGAACGCACGTGGCGGCCTCGGCGCCTTCGGGATCTCGGGGCGTCGGGCGCCTACCAGACGAAGGCCAGAGTGCATTTTTCCTCGCCGCCGAACGGCCTCGCGGGCCTGTTTGGGACGGCTCCCGTGGACCGCACGCTGCTCGCCAGGGTTCCGGCCGATGCGAACCACCTGAGCCTCTCCTCCTTCGATTTCGCTGGAATCCTGCCCGCGATCCGCCAGGCCTTGGGCGAGGGGGAGGCCGAAGCCCTCGAGAACGCCCTCGGCCAAATCGAGACGACCTCGCAGATCAAGGTGGAGTCGCTGCTCCAAACGCTCGGCCCCGGAACGGCCTTCTTCTCGAGAGGTTCAAGCGGGGGGATGGGGATATCGGCGATGCAATCGGTCGACCTGAGCCTCGGCCTCGCCTTCCGCGACTGCGCGACGGTTGTCCAGGCGGTCAACCGCTTGCAGGCGCTGGCCGAGGACTACCAAAGCGCCCAAGCGAGCCGGTTATTCGAGATCGAACATACGACCGTCAACGCGGTGGAAATCCAGCATCTCGCGATCCAGGACTTTCCGTTTGCGGCGATGTTCTCCCCCGCGTGGGCGGCAGCATCTGAACGCTCCCTCGATGGCCTCCGCGAGCACGGTCGGCCTGCTGGCGGCGATTGCGATCCCCAACTTCGTCCGCGCACGCTCGACCGCCCAGCAGAACGCCTGCATGAACAACCTCAGGCTTCTCGATGGCGCCAAGGAACAGTGGGCGCTGGAAGGTCGCAAGACCACCGGCGCGGAGGTGAGCATGACCGATCTGGCCCCGTTCCTCCGCACCCCTCCCAAGTGCCCTGCGGGCGGCGTCTATGACCTCGGAACGATCGGCCAGCCGCCGACTTGCTCCGTGGCCGGGCACGGACTTTGATCGTTCGCGCGGAACCTGTCACGCGGCCGGATGCCGCTCATGGCTTCACCTTGAGGTGCGGAGGGGGGGCGGGATGGCGCTGGCGCGCCTGCAGTCGTTGCTCGACCTCCAGGCGGCTCAGCCTGCGCTGGGCGGCGAAGGCCTGCGAGGTTTGGGGATACTCGCGGACCAGTCGCTCCAGGGTGCGCCGGGCGGCCGCGGGGTCCCCCATTTTCTGCTCCTGGCATATCGCCATCTGGGCCAGCCACTCGGCACGCTGGTGGTCCGAAGGCTCGGACAAGCCCACAAGCAGCTCCCATTGTTCGATGGCCAGCGCGTGTTTCCCCAACGGCCCGGCCAGGAGGCGGGCGAACTCATCCCGGGCATCCGCCCGATTCGGGTCCTCGCGCAAACGTTCGACGCAGCGATCGGCCCGATCGCGGGCCGCGGTCGGCGAGAGGGTGTCGACGGCCGAGTGCGCGCCGTCCTCGAGAGTGTCGCTGAGGGCTGGGAGGGAGATGGGTTTGGGGTTCTGTTGTTCGATCCACTCCTCGCGCGTCCGCGCCATCTGAGCCAGGCGTTGTCCCGCCATGCGGGCGGCATGGGTCTCGGGCAACAACCGGATCAACTCGGCCAGGGCGGCCCGGGCAGCGACCGGGTCCTGGTTGTACTTGAGGTGCCAGTCGGCGAGGCGATTCAAGGCCAGGCTGATCCGGACCGCCTCGATCCCCGGCTGCTGGCAGAGCTGGCGGACGGTGCGATCGGCCTCCGCCAGGTCATGAAAGCGGGTGGCATACAACTCGGCGAGCATCATCCACCCCTCCACGTCGTCCTGGTGTTGCTCGAGTTCGTCGAGGACCGCCTGTTCGGCCTGGGCGAATCGGCCGAACTTGGCTTGGGCGATCGCCTTCGAGTAGGAGGGCGGGGTGACCTGTTTGACCTGGAGGTTGGTGGTGAACCAGCACACCGGGAGCAACCAGACGGACAAGGCCGCTCCGGCCGCATAGGGTCCACCCACCTTCCAGAGCCCCCAGGCCGGCAGCACCAGGACAGCGGTCCAGAAAAGCACCGTGGCCCGGTAGTCCCGCGGATCCCGCACCCGCGGGCACGCCAGGACCGTCAGCCAACCCGCGCTGATGGCGACCCAGAGGGAGGCGGCGAGAAAGGCCACGGGCCCGCTGGCGGCGATCAGGGCGTCTCCGAACCCCGCCTTGCCTTTGAGCCTGGCCAACTCGGGTATCAAGGGCGTGCTCCCAGGCCAAAGTCCGGCTCCCAGGACGATCCAGAGGGCGATCGGGCCAACCAGGCCCTTCGCCACCCAAACCAGGTAGCCCCTCCACGCCGGGCGGGATTCCTCCTCGTGAACGGTCTCCCAACACCGCAGCAGCATCCATACGATGCCAGCGATGCCAGCCCAGAGGAGAAGGTTCACAGGTTCAGCCATGTAACCGATTTAGACCGAATCCGCCAGCAGATCGTTATGGGGCAGACAGGGTGATGGGGCAGACAGGGTGACAGGTTCAGGCGCGCCGCCTCACTCGGCCTGTCGTTTTCCTTGATTTCCATCCCCCCGCCGGTAGGCTCGCGTGGCCTGAGAGAGTAAACTTCTCTCAGATGAACGGTAGCAACAGACGTACAAAACTTAACGTGGCCCCAGTGCTTCCAGTCGTCCGGCCGAGTGATGCGCACTCCGCGGCGGATTGTGGGCACGGCGTGGGGCTGCATCTGGCGTTCAGTTCCTGGAGGGCGGGCTGAGCGTGAGCGCGGATCCCAAGTTTGCCTGGCACGACCTGCCGCGCGAGGAATTACACAAGCGATCCGTGGCGGAGCGGTTGGCGGATTTTCTCGAGATCTACGGTTCTTACGACGAGGGCACGGCCCAGGCGCAGGCCGCGCGGTGCATTCAGTGCCCGGATCCGCAATGCGTAAACGCCTGTCCATTAAGCAACAAGATCCCAGAGTGGCTCGCACTGACCGCCGAGGGCCACTTCTCCGAAGCGGCTGCCGTCCTCCACTCGACCAGCGAACTCTCCGATATCGCAGCCCGATTGTGCCCCTCTGACAAGACGTGTGAGGCGGTGTGCATCCTGCAAGGCAAGGCCGAGCCTGTATCGATCTGGGCCGTGGAGCAGTTCTTGGATCAGTATGCGCTGTCGCATCCTGAGGACGAAGGGCCACCGCCAGTGCCCAAAGGGAAGCGTGTGGCCGTGGTGGGGGCGGGTCCCGGGGGATTAACCTGTGCCGAGGTCCTGTCCCGACGGGGTTTTCAGGTGGCCGTGTTCGACTGGCGTTTGGTGCCGGGCGGGTTGTTGGTCCACGGGACCCCGGCGTTTCGGTTGGATCGGTCGCTGGTCGAGCGCCGGATCGAGAAGATGCGTGGGCGGGGGGTTCGGTTCGAACTCGGGGTGGAGTTGGGCAAAGACTTCACCTACGGCCAGTTAAGGGCCGGTTTCGAGGCAATATTCCTCGGTTTCGGAGCCCGCAGGGCCCGGGAATTGGCGGTGCCGGGGCGAGACTTGAACGGGGTGTGGCAGGCCGTGCTCTTCCTTTCCCGGGAACACGCCGATAGTCCATCTGCCGACCCCACGGTCGAGGTCCGCGATCGGCGGGTGGCCGTGATTGGAGGCGGGAATATGGCCATCGATTGTGTGCGGACGGCGTTGAGGTCGGGGGCGCGAAGTGTCGTCGGGGTCTACCGGCGGGACGAGGAGAGCATGTCGTGCAGCGTTCACGATTACGATAACGCCGTCGAGGAAGGCGCCCGGTTCGAGTTCCAGGCTGTGCCTGTGGCGGTGTTGGGAAGCCCCGAAGGCAAGGTTACCGGGCTGCGGTTGCGCCGGACCGACCTGAAGCCGTGCCGGGGGATGCAAGAGCGTCCGGGGACAGACTTCGACCTCGAGGTGGACGTCGTGTTTCTCGCGCTGGGCTTCGAGCCGATGCCGTTACCAGCGGAGAAGCCCTTCGATGCCCTGGCTCGCAACGCTCACGGCGGGATTGCCGTGGACAAGAACCAAATGACCTCGCTGCCGGGCGTGTTTGCCGGGGGCGATTTGGTCGAGGGGCCGACCACGGTGTTGAATGTGGTGCGGGACGCCCGGCGCGCGGCTGAGGGAATCGCCGCTTATCTGAGGTGACTATGGACGAACAAGCGGTTGTCAACCTCCTCTACATCATGGCTTTCTGCCTGGGTGGAGTGGTGTTTGCGGCAGGTCCGTTTATCGTCGTGCACCTCCTGGCGGCGCGCAAGACCCGGGCCTACGCGAACAAGACCGACCAGCTCATCGAGTGCGGCATGGAACCGATCGGCGACGCCTGGATTCGTTACAGTGCGGTTTACTATCTCTATGCCTTGATTTTCGTGGCCTTTGCCGTGGATGTGCTATTTCTGATTCCGGTGGCCCTGGTTTACAACCGGGTGCCGGAATACAAGATCCGGGACTTTGTGGAAATAGTGATCTTTGTCGGGATTCTGTCGTTGGTGATCGTGTATGCGTGGAAGAAAGGACTGTTTGAATGGACCCGCAAGCCCAGTGCTCCTGCCAAGTAAACGCCGGCGACCAGCAGGGTCTGCCGCCGGATTGCTCCGCCATCGTCAAGTTCGCCAAACTCGATGACCTGTTGGCCTTGGGTCGGGCTAATTCGTTGTGGCCCTTGACCTTTGGTTTGGCCTGCTGCGCGATCGAGATGATGGCCGCCGGCGCCTCCCGCTTCGACCTCTCCCGCTTCGGGGCCGAGGTCTTCCGTCCTTCCCCTCGTCAGGCCGACGTCATGATCGTGGCCGGGACGGTAAACAAGAAGATGGCCCAGGCGGTGAAGACCCTCTATGACCAGATGCCCGAGCCCAAGTGGGTGATCGCGATGGGCAACTGCGCGATCTCGGGCGGCCCATTCGTGTTCCCGGGCCAGTACGCGGTCGTGGAAGGGGTGGACAAGTTGTTCCCGGTGGACGTCTTCGTGCCAGGGTGCCCGCCGCGACCCGAGGCCCTAATCGAGGGCATTCTCACGCTCGAAGAGAAGATCACGGGCAAGCGGCGTTGGCCGCGGGTGAAACCGGAATGAACCCTGCTCCCACCCTTGAAACTCTGCAGGCCGCGTTCGCGACGCTGCTTGCTATCGATGTAACCGGTCGGGGACCGGTTGCGCATGATGGCGCGGGGGGCCCTGCCGCCCCCGCGCCATCCCCTATCCAACTCCCAAACCCCAAGACCCGCGGATTCCACCTCGACGTCACTGTCGCCCCCAACCAGGTGGTCGAGGCCGCCGAACTCGTCTCCGCCCACGGCTTCAGCATCGATACCGTAACGGGTGTCGACTGGATGGCGGACGGCCAGATGGAGGTCGTCTACGATTTCTTCCACTTCTACAGCGTGCTGCATGTCGTCGTGCGGACGCGGGTGCCGCGGGAGAAGCCCGAGTTGCCGACGATCGCGGGCGTATTCCCCGGGGCGAACTGGCATGAGCGGGAGACCCACGATTTCTTTGGCATTAAGTTCCTGGGTCACCCCGACCTCAGCCCGCTGCTGCTGCCGGAGGATGCCGACTACCACCCCTTGAGAAAGGACTTTGCCGGTGCTGCTTGAGCGAACAGGAACGTCCGAACGCACGCCCGAGGGGAAGGAGACCTTCGTCCTCAACCTCGGCCCCCAGCACCCGGCCACCCACGGGGTGCTGCGGGTGAAGTTGACCATGGACGGCGAGTACATCGTCCGCGCCGAACCCGTCTGCGGGTACATCCATCGGATGCACGAGAAGATGGGGGAGAACCGGACTTACGCGCAGTTCCTGCCCAACACCAGCCGCATCGATTACCTCTCGGCCATGCATTACACCCACGCCTTCGTGGGCGTGGTGGAGCACGCGGCCGGCCTCGAGGTGCCGCCCCGGGCCGAATACATCCGGGTGATCACCTCCGAACTCAACCGCATCTCCAGCCACCTGGTCTGGTTCGGGGCGTTCCTGCTCGACCTGGGCGGCTTCACCCCCCTCCTTTATGCCTTCGACGACCGCGAGAAGATCCTCGACCTCCTGGAGGGCATCTGCGGGGCGCGGCTCACCTACTGTTACTATCGGATTGGCGGGCTCTACAACGACGTGGACGAGCCCTTCCTGACCGGCACCCGCGAGTTTGTGCATTACCTGCGGCCGCGGCTGGACATGTATCGCGCCCTGGTCACCGACAACGTGATCCTGCGCAAACGGTTGGAGGGCATCGGGCCGATCGACGCCGAAATGTGCCGCCGCTATGGCGCCACCGGCCCGGTCCTGCGCGGGGCCGGCGTCCGGCAGGACGTGCGCATCACCGAGCCGTATTCCGTGTACCCGGAACTCGACTTCGAGATCCCCGTCTTCCCCGAGGCCGACTGCATGGCGCGCTACCATGTGCGGATGGAGGAGATGGCGCAGAGCCTGCGGATCATCGAGCAAGCCCTGGACAAGCTCCCCGAGGGTCCCGTGATGGCGAAGGTGCCGCGCGTGATCAAGTTGCCGCCGGGCGATTATTACTTCGCGGTCGAGGCGGCGCGGGGCCGGTTCGCGGTCCGCGTGGTGAGCGACGGCAAGGACATTCCCTATCGGGTGAAGCTGCGCACGCCCTCGTTTGGGAACCTGACGCTGTTCGAGGAGGCCAGCCAGGGGATGCTGCTCCCGGACGCCCTCGCGGTGATGGGCAGCTTGGACCTGGTGATTCCTGACATTGACCGTTAGCCGCTCCCTGCCATGACGCTTCCCGAACCTTTCCGTTTACTGGCCTACCTGTTGGGCGTGATGGCCTTTGTGGGGGCCAACGCGGCCTATCTGGTCTGGGTGGAACGGAAGGGCGCGGCCCGTTTCCAGCGCCGGCCCGGCCCCACGGAAGTTGGGCCCGAGGGCCTGCTGCAGCCCATTGCGGATGCCATCAAGCTCCTGACGAAGCAGGTGCTGGTCCCGCCGCAGGCGGACGCCACGCTCTTCCGCTTGGCTCCGGTCCTGGTGATGGCGCCGTCGCTGATGTGTCTGGCCACCATCCCCTTCAGCCAGGCGTTGGGCGCCGTGGACCTGAATGTGGGGCTGATCATGGTGTTCGCCTTCGGATCGATCAACGTGATGGCGGTCATGCTGGGCGGATGGGCGTCTCGGAACAAGTACGCCATTATCTCGGCCGCCCGCGTCGTCTCGCAGAACGTGGCCTACGAGATCCCCATGCTCCTGGTGGTCATCACGCTGCTGATGAAGACCGGCACGATGAGCTTGCGGGAGATTGTCGATCAGCAGGCGGGGTGGTTTTGGAATTGGAATGTGTTCCAGCTGACGGCCAACCCGCTCATGCCGGTCACGTTCATCATCTTCTTCATCTGTATGCTGGCCGAGACCAACCGGGCCCCCTTCGACATGGCCGAGGCCGAGAGCGAATTGGTGGCGGGCGCCTTTACCGAGTATGCCGGCATGGGCTTCGGCGTCTTCTTCATGGCCGAATACGCCAACATCGTGGTCGGTTGCAGTTTGGCGGCGATCCTGTTCCTCGGCGGCTGGCAGAGCCCGATCGGCGTGCTGCCGGGCGTCTGGTGGTTCCTGCTCAAACTCTACGCGCTGGTGTTCGTGGTCGTGTGGGTGCGCTGGACCTTCCCGCGCACCCAGTTCTACAAGCTGCTCAACCTCTCCTGGAAGATCCTCATCCCCT
>CAZVRY010000104.1:0-21290 GCA_964629545.1 uncultured Verrucomicrobiota bacterium
GGGGGGGGGGGGGGGGGGGGGCGGGGGGGGGGGGGGGGGGGGGGGGGGGGGGGGCCCGCGGGGGGGGGGGGGGGGGGGGGGGGCCGGGGGGGGGGGCAGCCCGGGTTCGGGACACGGGCGGGCACGCGTCGCCCGGCCAGGGGGGCGACGCGGCAGCGAGATTGCCGAAAGCGATCATCGTCGGGTCCGAGGACCCACGGGAGTATCGGCAGGGGGCTGGGCTGACTTAACGGAGGAGCGACCAGAGTTGGGCGACGAGGAAGGTGACGAGGAAGCCGAGGGTGAGCGGGAGGAGGGAAGCGAGGGCGGTCCAGCGGGCGCTTTGGGTTTCCTTATAGATGGTGTAGATGGTGGTGCTGCAGGGGTTATGGAGGAGGCTGAAGATCATGAGGTTAATCCCGGTGAGGACGGACCAGCCGCCTTGTTGGAGGAGGGCTTGGAGGCTGGCGGTGGATTCCAGTTCGAAGAGCACACCGGCGCCGCGTCCGACGTCCTGCGTGCCGGTGGCCAGGGTGGTGAGCATGAGGATGGTGGGGATGACGATTTCGTTGGCGGGGATGGCGACGACGTAGGCGAGGAGGATCACACCGTTCAGGCCGAGGGCGAGGCCGAGGGGATCGAGCCAACGGATGGCGTGTTCGGCCAGGCTGAGGGAGCCGACATTGACATTGGCGCTGAGCCAGATGACGGCCCCGGCAGGGAGGGCAAAGACGACGGCGCGCCAGAGCACGAGGAGGGTTCGGTCAATGAGCGACGTGTAGAGAGTCTGGAGGAGGCGGGGTGGACGATAGGGGGGCAATTCGAGGCTGAAGGTGGAGACTTCGCCGCGGAGGACGGTGCGCGTGAGGATCCACGAGACGAGGAAGGTGAGGGCGACGCCGGTGAGGGCGACGGTGACGACCGCGCCGGAGGCGACGAGGCCGGCCCAGTGGGCAGGGACAAGGCTGCCGATGAACAGAGTGGCGATGAGGAATTGCGTGGGCCAGCGTCCATTGCAGAGCGCGAAATTGTTGGTGAGGATGGCCAGGAGACGCTCGCGCGGGCTATCGATGATGCGTGCGGAGACGACCCCGGCGGCGTTGCAGCCGAAGCCCATCATCATGCTCATGGATTGTTTGCCGTGGGCGCCGGCTTTCTTGAAGAGGTGATCCAGGTTGAAGGCCACACGGGGCAAGTAACCCAGGTCTTCGAGGAGCGTGAAGAGGGGGAAGAAGATGGCCATGGGGGGGAGCATGACGCTCACGACCCAGGCCGTGGCGAGGTAGATGCCGTCGAGGAGGAGGCCGTCGAGCCAGAAAGGCAGGCCGAGGGCGGCGGAGCCCGATTTGAGCCAGGGGTGGAGCACATCGAGGAAGAGATTGGCCAGGAGTCCGGAAGGCACGTTGGCGCCGGTGATGGTGATCCAGAGCATGGCCATGAAAAGCCCCACCATGATGGGGATGCCCCAGATCCGGCTGGTGACCACCCGGTCCACCGTCCGGTCGAAGGTCCAGCGGGCAGCCTGGCCGGGCCGCGAGAGGGCCCGGTTGGCGATGCGTGCGGCGTCTTCGTAGATGGACTCGATCAGGTGTTCGTGAACGTCACCCCGCAGTTCCTGGCGGTGCGCCTGCACGGCCTGGAGAATCTGTTCCGCGGGGCGGGAGGGGTTGTCCGAGGGGACGGCGGTGGTCATGCGTGGTGGGGGGGTCAATCGGTTTCCGGGGCGGAGGGCGAGTTTAGACGGCGTGGGCTGTCGGTTGGGCGTTTGCGAGCGCGGGGGAGGCGGACTGCCAGCGGACGAAATCGCCTCGGCGCAAGGCCTCGATGATGTGGGCGTCGCCGCTGAGGAGGCGGAGGGCGAGCCAACGCGGATTGGGGAGGCCGGGGAATTGCTCGGTGAGAAGGCGGACCAGGTCGGTGACTGGTTGGCGGAGGGCCGGGGGTTCCTTGGCCATTCGATGCGGGCGGCAGACGACGCGGCCCGTGGCGACGTCCTCGATGGCTTGGAGCAGGGCGGGGAGCCCTTCGCCACGCCGTGCGGACGTGGGCACGACGGGCACGCCGAGGTCGCGGGACAACTGACGGTCGTCGACCGTCCAGCCGTGCCGGCGGGCCTCGTCCATGAGGTTGAGGCAGAGGATAGCGCGGTCGGTGATCTCGAGGACCTGGAGGGCGAGATTGAGATTCCGCTCGAGGCGGGTTGCGTCGGCGACGACGACGGTGACATCGGGTTGGGCGAAGAGGATGAAGTCGCGGGCAACCTCCTCGTCGGGGCTGGTCGAGAGGAGGGAGTAAGTGCCCGGCAGGTCCACGATTTTGTAGCGTCGTCCGGAGAACTCGTAGCCGCCTTCCGCGCGTGTGACCGTCTTGCCGGGCCAGTTGCCGGTGTGCTGGCGGAGACCGGTGAGGGCGTTGAACACCGTGCTTTTGCCGGTGTTGGGGTTGCCGGCGAGGGCGAGCACGTAGTCCCAGCGGTCGGAGTGGACGCCGAGTTTTTTGAGCTGGGCCGTCCGATAGAGGTCGCAAGAGGCGCAGGCCTCGGCAGGGTGGGCAGAAGGCGGGGTCATGGGGGATCTTCGGGTCGGGGGACTTGGGGCCGCAGGGGGGATGGGTCAGGCGGGTTTGGGGTCGGAGATCCGGATGAAAGCGGCCTGTTCACGGCGGAGGGCGATCAGCGTGCTGCGGAGGCGGTAGGCGGTGGGATCACCGCCAGGTCCACGCATTTCCGCTTCAATGGCGGTGCCGGGGACGAATCCGAGGTCAAGCAGTCGCCGGCGCTCCTGGCCGCGGCACGCAGGGGAGAGTCCAACCACGGTCGCCGTTTGGCCGGTTTGGAGGTCGCCGAGGTGTTGACTTCCGGGGAGGTGATCACGGGTGAGGTTAGGTAATGGGGTGACGGTGATGTTGGACGCTTGGATAGGGGTGAGGGCGTGGACAGCGCCTTCGGCCCAGAGGCGGACCTGGTGGTTGGACTTCTCGAGGATAAGGACTTCCATGCCGGGGCGGAGGCCGGCCTGGGTGAGTTGGGAATAAATGGCTGGGGGCTCGTCCTCGATGTGCTCGATGCGGAGGACGCAGTCCGCGGGTGCGGTTGGCAGAGCCAGGCCTTGGTCGTCGGGGAGGTGGCCTCCGGGAAGGGGGATCGCGTCGCCGTGCGGGTCGCGGGTGGGGTGGCCGAGTTGGGCGGCGAGGGCATCGGTTTGCTGGGGGGTGAGGAGGTGTTCCTGCCGTTCGGCCTGGGGATGCCAGTGGGCCTCGCTGGTGCCGGTTTGATCGGCGAGGTAGCTCTCCCAGAGTCGATGGGAGCGGATGATATGGAGGGCGAGATCGCGACCTTTCGGTTCGAGGGTGAGGTGACCTTGGGCGTGGGTGACGAGAGACTGACGTTCCATCTGATCGAGCAACTGGGCGGTTTGGTTGGGTTTGAGGTGGAGGGCACCGGCGACGCTATCGAGGTTGGCGTTTTGGCCTTTGGCTTCGAGTTTGAGGAGGTGTTTGAGGGCGTCTTCCTGGTGGATGCGCCGGTTGAGGTCGAGGAGGCGTTGCCAGCGAGGGCGGAGGATGGCTGAGAGGACGAGCAGGGCGAGGAGGGCGCCGAGGATGAGGCCGATGAGGTAAGGAGACATACGCTTATCTGGTCAACCCAAACAATGTTAGGCGCACCAATACCAGCTCAGGCTGGGGATGTCAAGGCAGGGGGAAGGCCCTGGATTCGCGGTTGGCGGGCCTGGAGCAAGCGCGGGTTGCGCAGATCCCCTGGACAGCGAACGGGACGGAGGTCGCAGTGCTTTCGTGTGCCATTGACCCAACCGAGAGAACCGCTGCGTTGGAAACGGTTGGGGGGGGAGGGACGGGGTAAGGGGTGACGGTTCATGGGGACGGGTGGGGGGCGAAGGGATGACAGGATGACTTTGGCCAAGATTTATGTTTGACAAGGTGGGGCGTGCCACTTAAAACGATCCCACTCTTTCGATACAAGCTACTGTAGTGGGCGAACTTGTTGTGCGAAGGAAGCAAAAGTCTATGAAAAGAATTTTGACATCTGCGAGTGTGGTTGCCATTGGCGTCGTTGGCGCGCAGGCACAGGGCTACTCCATGGATACCTCGAAACCGTGGAGCGTTTCCGCGGCCCTTCGCGGCTTCTACGATGACAACTACACGACGCTTCCTTCCGTGGCCGCTCGTGACAGTTTTGGCTTCGAGATCGCTCCAAGGGTTTCCTACAGTCCGTTCCTGGAGCAGACGACCCTCTACCTTGGCTACGCCTATTCGGCGAAGTATTTCGAGGATCGGGACGAGAACAACTTCGACCAGATGCACGAGGTCGACCTGCAGGTGGCGCATCAGTTCAGCCCGCGGGTCAAGCTGAGCCTGACTGAGTCCTTTGCGGTGGCGCAGGAACCGGAGGTGTTGACGCCTGGGCAGCCGACCACGTTCTTGCGGATTCAGGGTAGCAACATCCGCAACCTCGCTTCACTGCGGGGGACGGTGGAGATGAGTGACCAATTCTCCATCCAAAGCGGCTACTCGAACTCCTTTTACGATTACGAGAACGAGGGTGACGGCAGCTACTCGGCGCAGTTGGACCGGATGACGCATTTGGCGGACATCAACTTCCGGTGGCGGGTGGTGCCGGAGACCATCGCACTGATCGGTTATCAGTATGGTTTCACGGGCTTCACGCGGGAGGACTTGTTGGTCCCGGGCACGCCGGCTGCTGGGACCTCCGAGGTTCGCGATACCGAGGCGCACTACGTCTTTGTGGGTGCGGATCACACGTTTAACCCGAAGTTGGTGGGGAATGCCCGCGTGGGCGTGCAGTTTACGGAGTACGTCAATGCGCTCCCGAACACGGACAACGACAACACCGACCCCTACGCCGACCTGAGCATGACTTACACCTACAACCCCGGGTCGACGATGCAGGCGGGGTTAAAGTACATGCGGCAGCCGATCGACCTGGTGAACTGGGATGGGACTGGGCTCACGTATGATCAGGAGGCGTTCACGCTTTACACGGCGATCAACCACCGGATCACCCCGAGGTTGCTGGGCACCCTGAACGGGCTGTTCCAAAGCGGCATGTTCCAAGGGGGATCTTACGATGGTGACACGGAGCAAGTTTATTCGGTTGGCTTGAACCTGGCCTACGAGATCAACCGGTTCTTGGCGGCGGAGACGGGGTATGCGTTCGACCGGTTGGATTCGGACGTGGCGAACCGGAGTTACAGCCGCAACCGTGTGTTCGTGGGGATCCGCGGCACCTACTAAGCATCTCGGACCATCCTTTACGACGGGAGGCTGGAAAAACCATCTAGCCTCCTTTTTTTTAATCCATGGACGTATCGAAAATATCTCCCCCGGCTGAGAAGCTTCACTTCCTCGACTACTGGCGTATTATTCGCATCCGCAAGACCGTCATCCTGGCGGTGTTCTTGCTGGTTGTGCTGACGACGACGGCGGTCACGTTCATCCTGCCGAAGTCCTTTTCGAGCACGGTGCGGATTGCCATCGAGAAAGACGCGCCCGACATCAATCCCCTGCTGGGGATGCAGCAGCAGGGCAATTTCGACCCCTACTTCATCCAGACCGAGTTCGAGAAGATCCAGTCCAAGAAGATCTTGGATCAGGTGATCAAGGACTTGGATCTTACGACCCGCTGGGCGCAGCGCTACCATGTGGATCGGTTGGAGGAGCGCGAATGTGCCGGAATCCTGAGGAAGGTGATGGACGTGCGGCAGTCACGCAACACGAGTTTGATCGAGATCCGGGTCTTCAGCGAGGATCGGGACGAGGCGGCGGAGATTGCGAACAAGATTGCGGCGGCCTATAAGGCGTCGCGGATGGCCCTTTACAGCGGTCGGTCGGAGGCGGGCATCAAGGCCCTGGAAAGCGAGTTCAAGAAGCAGAACGAGGAGGTGGCCAAGGCCCTGGCCAAAGTTGAAGACCTCAAGAAGGAGTTGAACATTTCGGACATCGAGGGAGGCGGGATTGTGTCGACGGTGGAGGCCGAGACGGTTCGGCGCATGGAACTGGAGCGTATTTTGGCGCAGTCACGCTATACGGAGTTGAACACCTTGTTGAGCAAGCTCAAGGCCATGAGCCGGCCAGAGTTGCGGAAGTCGATCCTGATCGCGTATCCCCAGGAGCAGGAGCTTCCCTCGCTGCTGGCGCGCTTGGCGGAGACTGAGCAGATGATCGCGCGGGCGACTCCTGATTTGGGTCCTGAGCATCAGACGATGAAGAGTCTGACCTCGGTGTTGGCGGAGATTACGCGGCAGGTGAACGATCGTTTGGATGGGGTATTACGCGGGTTGGAGGTGGGCGTGGAGTCGGCGAAGGCCCGTTTGGATGAGGTGACGAGGCAAGTGGAGGCGGCCAAGCGGGAGGATGCCGAGAAGACGCGGTTAAACCGGCCCTACAACGAGGCCAAACGGGACTTGGACAACAAACTGCGGATCCGGGACGCGATTCACATTCGCATCCTCCAGGAAAAGGTGGATGCCGAATTGCCGAAGATGTCGATGGTGGAGATTGTGGACGACGCGGAGCCGAGTCTCCGTCCGGTGCGGCCCAATATCCCGTTGAACATTGCCCTGGGCGTGATTGTGGGCTTGATTGTGGGCGTCGGCCTCGCGTTCTTCATCGAATATCTCGACACCAGCGTGAAGACCATCGACGACGTGGAGAAGGCGGTGCAAGCGCCGGTGTTGGGAGTGATTCCACAGAATGTCGGTTCGCTGATCGCGGAGGGTCCGGAGAGTCCGCATGCGGAGGCGTATCGGGTGTTGCGGACGAACGTGATGTTTTCGCGGAAAGACCCGAGGCTGAACGCGCTGACGGTGGTGAGCGGTGGGGCTGGGGAAGGGAAATCGACGACGATATTCAATTTGGCGGTGGTGTTTGCGCAGAACGACCAGCGGGTGCTGCTGGTGGACTCGGACTTGCGGCGGCCCAGCTTGCACAAGATTCTGAATGTGGCGAACAACATTGGGTTGACCAATTACTTGTTGAGGCAGAACACGTTGGAGCAGGTCGTGCAAACGACGCCGCTGTCCACGCTGCATTTTGTGCCGAGCGGCAAGCTGCCGAGCAGTTCGCTCGGCATCTTGAATTCACAGCAGATGAAGGAGTTCATTCGAGAGGTGAAGTCGCGCTACGACTTCGTCTTCTTCGATTCGCCTCCCATCATGGGGGTGAGCGACGCGTCGATTTTGGCGAGCGAGGTGGATATGACGCTGCTGGTGATTCAGTATCGGAAGTATCCGCAGAACATGACGATTCGCGCGAAGCAGATGGTGGAGAAGGTGGGGGGGACGTTGCTTGGGGTGGTTTTGAACAACATCAATATCTCCCAGGATTCCTACTACTATTATTACAGCGGTTACTATTACGACTATTACTCGAAGGAAGACGACAGCGGGAGCGGCAAGTCGCGATCGTCGCGGAACAATGGGGAGAAGAAGGGGGCTGGGGCGGAGCGGGGCGCGGCGGAATTGAAGCAAAAATATTGATTGTCGGCGGCGGTTGCGCTCTCTAAACAAGCACGGACATGATGACGTTTGCGAAGTTCTTCTCGAATGCGGTGTGGGGTGGTTTGCTGGTGTTGCTGGTGGTGGCGGCCGGGAGTGGGTGTGTGAGTTCTGATCCGGTCCCGCCTCCGCCGCAGCCGGGGGTCACGGGGCCGGGCGTGGAGTCACCCACCTACACGGACAAGCTCTCGCCGGGGAACAAGATCACGATCAACTTCTCGGAGACCTCCAATCCCCCCTTGCCGCATGAGGAGACGATTCGCGAGGACGGGATGATCACGCCGCCGTTGGTGGGTGCGGTAAAGGCGACGGGGAAATCGACCGGCGAGCTACAAAGCGAGTTGCTGGCGCTCTACGTGCCGAAGTATTTCAAGCGGTTGACGGTGACGGTGACGTCGGAGGCGCGGTTCTTCACGGTGGACGGGGAGGTGCGGGCGGCAGGTTTGCAGACCTACATTGGGGAAATGACGGCGTTGAAGGGCATTTCCTCGGCGGGGGGATTCACAGATTTTGCGAAGAAGAGCAAGGTGCACGTGATTCGTCCTGGCCGGGACAAGCCGATCATTGTCGACTGTGACAAGGGGCAGCGGGATCCGAAGTATGACATACCGATTTACCCTGGGGATCGGATTTACGTGCCGCGGCGAATTTGGTGACGGGGCTGTTTAAAGTTCTGGATGGGAGCCAGGCGGGCGCATGCATGACGGCCCGCCGCTTTCCTTTTTGGATTGGGCGGAGACTTGGGGTGGGCCTGAGGTTGGAGGACCCCGGGGTTTGGGATCAGCATGTGGAGATCACGTGTGATCGGGAGCAGGGGGTGACGGCGAGGGTGCAGGCGCCGGCGTTGGCGCGGTTGGATGGGGAGGCGTTCGAGGCGACAGTCTTGCGGAGCGGGGACATTTTGGAGATTGGGGGGGTTCGGGTGCAGTTTTGGCTGGCGCCGGCCGAGGTGGTGACGCCGTGGCTGCGGGAGGGGTTGACGTGGGTGGGGCTTGGAATGGTAGCTGCTTTGGAAATTGGGTTGGCCTATTGGATTGCTCGATAGGTTGTTGGGGCCTGAGCGAGGGTGGAAGAGGCCCGGGAACTTGTAGCAGGTAGGGGTGGAAGAGAGAACGGTCGTAACCAATTCGTGACGAGGGGCATCTGAGCTAGTTAATCATGACGTTCTGGTGGCAATGGTGGAGACGCGAACGGTGGCGCCGCGCGGTAGGCGGGTGGAGTTCCCGGTTCGGACCAAGCAGGGTGGCGGGGTCGGTGGATGTGATGTTGACGCATTGCTTCCTTGCGGGGTGCCTTTTTGCTTCGTTGACGGCAGGGGCGGCGGAGCCGGTGGGGCGCGTGCTTTATGTGTCGACGGTGGGGGACGACGTCTCGGCGGCGCCGGACGATCCTGAGCGGCCGTTCCGCACCATTGGGGTTGCTTTGAGTCAGTGTGAGGATGGGGACACGGTCCGGGTGGGGGCTGGGACGTATGTGGTTGAGCCTGGGTTTCCGGTTCATCCTGAGTTTGGCGGCCTGGCACCGCTTTCCCTTGTGGGCAGGAGAGGCGTGAGGCTGGAAGGGGAGGAGGGGGCGGAGGTCTACGGGGAGGGACGGGGGGATTTTCTGCGGCTGCAGGACTGTCGGGATATCGAGGTGCGGGGTCTGTCGTTTCGCGGGAATCGACCTGAAGTGCTGATCGAGCCGTTTCCGTTCATCTTTCCGATGGTGCATCTTTTCGGCTACAACAGCAACGTGGTCTTCCGGTCCTGCCAGTTCATGGGGTTCGGCAACCATGGGATTTCGCATCTTTATGATCCGAAGGCCAGTGAGGCGGTAACGATCGAAGGGTGTCTTTTTGCGGAGGGGGGCGATTTGGATGCCGACGGGTTGGGGGAGGAAGGGGCGGCGGTCAGTGGGATTGGGAGTGGCTGGGTGATCACGAACAACGCCGTGCGGGATTGCCTGCGCGGGTTCGAGATCGAAGGGTGGGCCCCGACGGCGGTGAGCAACGTGGTGATTCGTGGCAACGTGCTGACGAACACGACGAATCTGGGGATCATGCTCTTCGCCAACAGCGGGGAGGCCTGGCGGTATAGGGATATTTTGATCGCGGACAATCAGATCCTGGAGACGCGGCGGGCGACGAACGCGAGTGTGGCGGCGATTTGGGTGAGCGGGGGCGAGGGGGTGGTGGTGAGCAACAACGTGGTTCGCGGCTCGAGCAGCCAGGGGATTTCTCTGGATGCATTCATGGCGGACGTGGTGCGGGCTCGGGTGGTGGGCAACGTGGTGGAGGGGGCGGAAGCGCGCGGGCTGCAGGTTTATCAGCATGGGACGTATCGGGTGCTGGGCGCGGTGGTGACTGGCAACGAGGTGCGGTTGAATGGTGATTCGGGGATTCTGGTGGAGGGCAACGACATCCTGGTGAAGGACAACGTGGTCGAGGACAACGCGGCCACGTCGCTCAAGGCGGGGATTCGGCTGACGAATGTGAGCGGCCAAGCGGGGCGCATGACCGTCCTGGATAACCGGATCACCAGTGGCCATTTGCTGGGGTATCAGGACTACGGGATCATGATCGAACCCGGGGTAAACGGAGCCGTGGTGGTAGGGAACGCGATCTCGGCTCATCCCGGCGGGGAGATCCTGGATTTCGGGAGCGGGACCGACTATGTGGGGCCGGAGGTGCAGTTTGTCTCGATTTCGCTCGGGCTGCGCGATCGTTTCACGGTGCGGCTGGCCGGGGCGCCTGGTTGGGATTACGTATTGGAGGCCTCGGACGATTGGCAAGAGTGGGTGCCGGTGGCGAGCTTATCGGCGGACGAGGCGGGTTCGATGGTGGTCGAGCGGGTGGCCTTGAGACCGGCCCGGTTTTACCGAGTGGTTCGGGACGGGCTATGACGTCCGAACGGAGAGAACAAGCTCGTTTGGGGGCGATCGAAATTGGCGGCACGAAGCTCCAGTTGGCGTTGGGCTCGGTGGCTGAGGGTGTGGTGGCCCGGCGCCGGTTGGCGATCGATCGAGCCGGAGGTGCGGCGGTGATCCGGGCAGCCATTGCGGAAGAATGGCCGAAGTTGACGGCCGGCGGGCCCGTGGAGGGCGTTGGAGTCGGTTTCGGGGGGCCGGTCGATTGGCGTTCCGGGACGGTTTGGTGTTCGCATCACGTGGGAGGATGGTCCGGGTTCGCGTTGGGTTCGTGGTTGGAATCGGTGACGGGGTGTCCGGTGGTGGTGGACAACGACGCAAACGTCGCAGGCCTGGGGGAGGCAAGCCGGGGGGCGGGGTGCGGGTGCGAGCCAGTCCTGTACGTGACGCTGGGGAGCGGGGTGGGAGCAGGGGTGGTGTCGGGGGGACGCATCTATCATGGGGCGTTGCCTGGGGAGGTGGAGTTGGGGCATGTGCGGCTCGACCGGCAGGGGACGACCGTGGAGTCGCGTTGTTCGGGTTGGGCGATGGATGGCCGGGTGCGGGCGGGGGTGTCGGCCGAGCCGGGCAGTCGATTGGGGCGGTTGGTGGCGGATTCGCCAGGAGGCGAGGCGCGTCATTTGGGGCCCGCGTTGGCGGAAGGTTGTCCCTTGGCTGGGCGGTTGCTGGACGAGTGGGCAGAGGATTTTGCGTTTGGGCTTTCGCATGCGGTGCATTTGGTGCATCCGGCGGTGGTGGTGTTGGGGGGCGGCCTTTCGCTGGTGGGGGAACCTCTGCGGCGTCGGGTCGAGGAGCGTTTGTCGGGCTTTCTGATGGATGCCTTTCGGCCGGGGCCGCCGGTGGCGTTGGCCGCGTTGGGTGAGGACGCGGTGCCGGCAGGGGCGTTGTTGTTGGCGGCGGGGCGGTGGGGGGTCAGTGGGCAGTGACCAGTGGGCAGGGGTCAGTGGGCAGTGACCAGTGGGCAGGGGTCAGGGGTCAGTCGGTCAGTGGTCAGTCGGTCAGGGGGCAGCAGGACAGTGGAGGCAGTGGGGCAGGGGGGGTGAGCCGACACCCCTCGCACCGTTGCCAACTCCTGAACCTGCCCTCGGCCACGGTCGGTGGGGCGAGGCTCATCCCCATGCCCCCCCCGCTCACCCCGTCCCTCCCCAACCCTTGAACGCGAAGCGGTGGAGAGGGGTTGGGGAGAGGGAGAAGGGGAGAGGGGACATGCTGGCGGTGAAACATCGGGGCAAAGTCCCACTGACCCGATCCGCAGTCCGCGCTCTGCAATCGGAGCCTGGGGAAATCCGTTGTGCGCGGGGGGGGTGATTGCCATAGTGCCCGGGATGAACGCTTGGATTCATGATTATGTGGCCGCCCAGAAGGCGGCGTTGGATTCGATTCCGGTGGCGCAGGTCGAGGCGCTGGTGGGGACTCTGCGGGAGGCGTGGCGGGCGGGCCGGCAGATTTTCGTTTTCGGCAACGGCGGGAGCGCGAGCAACGCCTCCCATTTTGCGACGGATCTGGGCAAGGGATCGTCGGATGCAGTGGGTCGGCGGTTTCGAGTGCTTTCGCTGAACGACAACGTGAGTTGGCTGACGGCGCTGGGGAACGATTACGCTTACGAGGATGTGTTCCTGCGGCAGTTGCAGAATTACGCGCAACCGGGGGACGTGGTGCTGACCATGAGCGTGAGCGGCAATTCGCCGAACCTGGTGAAGGCGGTGGATTGGGCGGTGAAGAACGGGTTGCGGGTGATCGCGCTGGTGGGCGGGAAGCGCGGGCGGTTGGCGGAACTGGCGCAGCAAGTGGTGGTGATCGAGGACACGCACTACGGACGGGTGGAGGATTGTCACATGGGCATTTGCCACATGCTCTGCTATGCCTTCATGGAATTGCCTGAGTTGCGGGAGGGCTGAGTTGGTTGGGCGGTCTCCCCAGCCATTTTGCCGGTGAACCTGTTTCCGGAAACCGCCGGTGGGGCTAGGTTCCTGACCAGCCGGGATATCGTGCGTCTGGGGCGGCTCGTGGGGACGCTCGCTCCGCCCCACTGTCCGGGTTCACGATCTCCAGGCGCGTTCGTTCGAACGTCCAAGCTTTCGGAGCGTGTCCATGGATGTCAACGAGCGCATACGGGATAAGCTGAGTCAGGTGCCGCATCGGCCGGGGGTTTACCTGATGAAGGACCGGTTTGGGACGGTGATTTACGTGGGCAAGGCGCGGGATTTGCGGCGGCGGGTCAGCCAGTACTTTCAGCCATCGCGGCGGTTGGGGTGGGATTTGAAGTTCAGCGCCTTGGTGGACGCGATCCACGATTTTGATGTGCACGTGGTGCGGAGCGAGCCGGAGTCGCTCTTGCTCGAGGGGAAGCTGATCAAGGAGTTCCAGCCGCGTTACAACATCAGTTTTCGGGACGACAAGCGGTTTCTGTTGTTGAAGGTGAATTTGGGGGATCCGATTCCGCGGTTCGTGTTGACGCGGTTGCGGACGGAGGATGGGTCGCGGTATTTCGGACCGTTTCCGAATGCGGGGTCGCTGCGGCGGACCTTGAACCTGGTGCGGCAGCGGTTCAATTTGCGCGGGTGCCGTCCGTTGACGCCGGGCGAGGCGGATTACCGGCACTGCTTGTATGCGCATTTGAAGGTGTGCACGGCGCCGTGCATTGGGAACGTGACGCGGGAGCAGTATCGGGAGCAGGTGCGGGCGGCGTGCGATTTTCTGGACGGCGAGTGCCGAGAGTTGGCGGGGCAATTGCAGGAGGAGATGAGGAAGGCGGCGGCGGCGTTGGATTTCGAGAAGGCGGCCCAGTTGCGGGATTTGCTGGCGGATCTGAACCGGACGACGCAGCCGGCGACGCGGTTCGAGCGGACGCCTTGGAACCTGCCGGTGGCGATCATGCCGGAGAGGGACAACGTGGAGTTGGGCAAGGTGCTGGGATTGCCGGGGCCGCCGGAGCGGATTGAGGGGTTCGACATTTCCAACATCAGCGGGACGTTCAAGGTGGCCTCGGTGGTCAGTTTCCGGGCCGGGCGCCCCGATCGGGCGAACTATCGGCGGATGCGGATCAAGACGGTGGAGGGGCAGGACGATTTTGCGTGTATGGCGGAGGCGGTGCGTCGTCGGTATGCTCGCCTGCTGCGGGAGCAGGCGGGGTCGAACGAGGGGACGGCGGGTGAAGGCGAGGATGAGGATTTGCGTCGGCCGCCGCCGGAGGAGTTGCGGGCGCTGCTGGAGCGACGGGGGGAGGTATTGCCGGCGCTGGCCGAGGCGGAATCGGCGCCGCCGGGAACGAGGATGAGGTCGTCGTCGCGGTCCCCGGGTTTGCCGGACTTGATTGTGATCGATGGGGGGCGAGGGCAGTTGGGGATGGCGGTGGAGGAGTTGCGGCAACTGGGGTTGGGGGACATTCCGGTGATTGGTTTGGCGAAGGAGTTCGAGGAGATCTATCGACCGGGGGCGGCGGAGCCGTTGCGGTTGCCGTTGGACAACAGCGCGCTGAAATTGCTGCAACGCATTCGCGACGAGTCGCACCGGGTGGCCAACACTTACAATGCCCAACTGCGCCTGCGGAAGATCTCGGAGAGCGTGCTGGACGAATTCCCGGGGATTGGGGAGGCGAGGAAGGCGGCGTTGCTGAAGCGATTCGGCTCGGTGGCGCGGTTGCGGCGGGCGTCGGAGGAGGAGATCAGCGAGGTGCCTGGGTTCGGGGGCAAAGTGGCGGCTGAGTTGAAGGCGTTTCTGGCGGTGCGGGGGGCGGGGTCGGTGGCCCGGGAGGGGGCAGCGCAGGGGCAGCCAGGAAACGCCGAGGACGCGAAGCGAGGGGGCGACTGAGGTTCTTCAGAGCCACTGTTGTTCTCTGTACCAGTGGAGGGTGCGCGCGATGCCCTCTGGAAGAGGGGTGGGACACTCCAGTCCCAAGGAGTCGCGGAGGAGGGAGACGTCGCAGACCCAGCCCGGGGCCTGGAGTTCGCGTCGCCGATCCCATCCCAGGATGGAGGCGTGGCCGGTGAGGCGGGCGCGCAGTTCGCCGCCGAGGGCGAGCAGGGTGAGGACGAGTTTGGGCAGGGGAAGGAGGAGCGCGCGGACGCCGGACTGACGGGCGACTTCCTGGCTGAGTTGGGCGGCGGTGACGACGTGGGGATGGGCGACATGGAAGACCCGTTCGTGCGGGAGAGGCGCATGGAGGCAGGCCACGATGACGGCGGCGAGGTCGTCGGCGAACACGAGGTTGTGCGGTTGGCGTCCTCCGCCGAACTGGGGGAGGACGCGGGCGCGGGCGGCGCGGAAGAGTTGGAGGAAATCGCGGTCACCGGGGCCGTAGACACCGGGGGGGCGGAGGATGAGGGCTGGGCAGGGGGAGGATTGGCGGACGATGGCCTCGCCGGCGAGTTTGCTGCGGCCGTAGGCGGAGACGGGGTGGGGCGGGTCTTGTTCGCGGGCGGGGGCGGAAGGGAGGGAAGGGCCGACGGCGGCGAGGCTGGAGAGGTGGATGAACCGTTGGAGGTTGGGGGCGTGGCGGTGGGTGGCGATCAGGAGGTTGCGGGTGCCTTCGGCATTGACGCGGGTAAACTCGGAGGTGCGGGTGGCTTTGGTGAGGCCGGCGCTATGGATGACGTGGGTGACGTCGGCGAGGGCAGCGGCGAGGCTGGGGGGATCGTCCAACGCGCCTGGGCGGAGGTCGGCGTGCTGGAGGAAGGGTTGGATGAGGTGACGGCTGCTGGAGGGGCGGAGGAGGAGGGCGGTGGGGATGGACTGGGCGTGGAGGCGGGCGAGGATGCGGCTGCCGACGAAGCCGCTGGCGCCGGTGAGGAGGACCTTCACCCGATGACGCCCAGTTCACGTCCGACGAGGGCCATTTTTTCGAGGCCAAAGCCGATTTGGGCGTCGGAGTGGCTGGCCATGAGGCTGAGGCGGAGGAGTTCGTGCCCTGGGGCGACGCCCGGGGACACGACGGGGTTGACGAAGACGCCTTCTTCCTCGAGGCGCTTGCAGAAGCGGAAGGTGGTGAGGAGGTCGCGTACGTAGACGGGCAGGATGGGGGTTTCGGAGGCGCCGAGGTCGAAGCCGAGGGAAAGGAGGCCCTCTTTCATGCGTCGGGTGTTTTGCCAGAGTTGGGCGATGCGCTCGGGTTCCGCGATCATGAGGTCGAGGGCGGCTTTGGCGGCGGCGGCGTTGGCGGGGGTGATGCTGGCGCTGAAGATGAGGGGGCGGCTGTTATGTTTGAGGAAATCGATCGTGGCCTCGTCGGCGGCGATGAACCCGCCGAGGCTGGCCAACGATTTGCTGAAGGTGCCCATGATGACATGCACGTCGTCGGTCAATCCGAAGTGGCTGGCGGTGCCTGCGCCCTGGTGGCCCAGGACGCCGACGGCGTGGGCATCGTCGACCATGATGGCGGCCTGGTAGGTTTTGGCCAATTGGCAGATTGCGGGCAGGGGGGCGATGTCGCCTTCCATGCTGAAGACGCCGTCGATGACGATGAGTTTGCCGGCGGCGGGGTCCAGGCTGCGAAGGCGGTGTTCCAGGGCGGGGAGGTCTTTGTGGGGAAAGCGGAGGAGTTCGCCGACGGACAGGCGGCAGGCTTCGTTCAGGCTGGCGTGGTTGCTTTTGTCGGCGAGGATATAGTCGCCGCGTCCGGCGAGGATACTGGGGACGCCGAGGTTGGCCTGGAAACCAGTGCTGTAGAGGAGGACGGCGGGTTTGCGGACGAGTTGGGCGAGGGCCTCTTCGAGTTCCATGTGGATATCGAGGGTGCCGTTGAGGAAGCGGGAGCCGGCGCAGCCGGTTCCGTATTTGCGGATAGCGGCGAGGGCGGCCTCTTTGATTTTGGGATGGTTGGTCAGGCCCAGGTAGCTATTGGAGCCGAGCATGAGGATGCGCCGGCCGTTCATGACGACCTCGGTATCCTGGGCGGAGGTGATGGTTCGGAAGTAGGGGTAGAGGCCAGTGGCTCGGACTTGCGCGGCGCTGGTGTAGTTGCTGACCTTGCGGAAGATGGGGGGGAGGGAAGGGGACTGAAGGGGTTCCTCAGTGACGGTGGGGTCAGCGCACGGGGAGGTCAACGTGTGGCCGGGACCGGACGTTGAGGAAAGGCGAGTGGACCCGGGGTCTGCCGTTCCGACCGCCGGGGATTGGAGGCTAAGGTTCATTCTGGCCAAGGGGGGGCTCCTTCCGAAGGGTGCCGGCAGTCATCGCCGGCACTCAGGGAATTCGCCACGCGTGAAGGTAGCGTCCGGGCAAAGCCTTCTGCCTGTCAAGCGGTTTGAGGGGGCCCCAATCCTCGCCTCAGAGGCTGATAGGGTGACAGGGTGACTGCTCCGTCCCAACTCCGGTCATCCTCCTCATAACTCACTCTCTCCCGCGCCGCGCGGGGGAGAGCGGGGAGAGGAGGTCGTTCAAGAACAGGGTCAGGGTGACAGGTTCACTGCCGCCCCACCGTGTCAGGGTGACAGGTTCACTGGGGAGATAGGGTGACAGGTTCGCTGCGGTTCGCTGTGGTTCGCTGTGCTGACATTCAAGGCCGGGAGCAGGCCGCGGTTGGGTTTTGGGCGGTGAGGGTGTCGACGGACGCTTGGTGAGGACCGGAGGACAGGTTCGATGTTGGCCTGCCCATGAGGAGGAGATGTCCGCCCTTAAGGAGAGGATGCCGGAGCGCGTTGCGGGGGCCGCGGGCTTGCTGTTGCAACGTCGGCGCTTATTACACTCCTCCGAATTCCCTATCACATTGATGTGGAACTGTTAATGTAACAATTCCGGCGAATCGACGGCCGTTAATGTCGGCTTTCCTTACAGATTCGAATGTGCATCGAGCGAGGTCGTCGTCCTTGTTAAATATTTCGGGGAAAGCGTGTTAGAGATCAATCCGACCAGGTGACCGAACCTCCGCGGCCTTGAACCGTCGGCAGGGTTTACAGTGGCGTGCGGCTGCGAGCCTGCCGCCGGGCGAGATGGCTGGATTAGGACGTGTGTATGTTGTTACACATCAAGGTGTTAAAACTCTGTTCGAAAGTGGCCTGCGAAACTGGCAATGGGAATGCTCTAATAATGAGAATTATATGTTATCTCCTCGCACCATGCCTAATCGGCTTCGCATTCTCAAATTCGGCGTTCTCGCAGCGTGTTCTGGGCTCTGCTTAGGGCCGAGCGCGAAAGCAGCTACCATCGTTTACCCAGATTTCTCGAGTCTGGCTGGCCTTCAGCTAAACGGGAGCGCGGCGACCATCGGAAATCCCGTTACAACTGGCGATGGCAAAGTCCTGCGCCTCACCGATAACCTGTCCCAAAGTGGCAGCGCCTTCAGCACCACTCCCATCACGCTGTTGAATCAAAACTCGTTTAGCAGCTACTTCAGTTTTCGGATCTCCAATCCCATTGGGATCAGCGATTCCGATGGGCAGGGGGCTGACGGGATTGTGTTCGTGGTGCAGACGGTGGCCAACAATGTGGGCGGGATTGGTGGAGGTATTGGTTACCAGGGGATTCCTTATAGCGTTGGGATCGAGTTTGACACCTGGGACAACGGTGCGTGGGACGACAACAA
This sequence comes from uncultured Verrucomicrobiota bacterium, assembly GCA_964629545.1. Lineage (GTDB taxonomy): Bacteria > Verrucomicrobiota > Verrucomicrobiia > Limisphaerales > CAZVRY01 > CAZVRY01. The sequence goes on from CAZVRY010000104.1 coordinate 17,938, forward strand.
TGGCAATCACCTGGGCATCAACACAGGAGGGGTTATCAATTCCGTGGTTCAAACTCCCATAGCTCCCCGCATGAACGACGGCAATCGTTGGTACAGTTGGGTGGACTACGATGGGGCGACAGACCTCCTGGAGGTTCGGCTTTCCCAAGCCAATGTGCGGCCGATTTCGGCGACCTTGTCCTACACGGTTGACTTGGTGACCGTGCTGGGCAGCCCCAACGCATATGTCGGCTTTACTTCGGGAACCGGCGGAGCTGGCGGGCGTCATGACATCATCAACTGGGAGTTCCGCGATACTTACAACCCCATCAGCACTCCGGAAAGTGCTTCTACGGTCAGTCTCCTGCTGGCTGCCTTTTCAGGTCTGACCTTCTTATCCCGGCGGTTTCGGAACCTGACTAGCTAGAACAGGGTTGTAGGTTCGGCTTGGCTCGCACGAAAGGACGTGGTCGCGTGGCCCCGCGCGGCGAGGGTCGCGCTCCGGCGAGCAACCCTGGAGGGCACAAGGGGAGGCTGATAGGGTGACTGGTTCCCTGATACGCCCTATGAACTGTCCCCTCACCCCATCCCTCTCCCCAACCGATGCCAGCGAAGCGTTTGCTCAGGTTGGGGAGAGGGGGAGAGCGAGAGGGGAAACGGGGGCGGTTCATAGGGTGACAGGTTCACCCCGGGGCGTTCGGTCAGGGTGACAGGTTCGCGGTTCGCCCGGGTTCGCGGTTCGCCCGATAGATAGGGTGACAGGTTCACTGCCGCCCCCCCCCGCTGCTGGCGATGTTCGGGGGTCTCTTGACTGGGCGGCGGTCGAAACTATAGTTCCGGCGCGATGAGTCAGAACGATGTGTCCGCTTCGGCCGAGGAGCCTCCCTCGTCGGCTGCGTTGTTGTCTTTGAAGGCCTTTCACTCGGCGGGACGGGGTCCGTGGGTGGGGGTTGGGGAGGGCGATTGGGGGGATTGGCGGTGGCAATTGAAGAATCGGATTGCGACGCCGGAGCAGCTTCAACGTTATTTGCCGGACCTTTCCCCAGAGGAGAAGGCAGGCGCCGAACTCACCCGCACCCGCCTCGCCCTCGGCATTACCCCCTATTTCTTCAACCTCATTGACCCCCACGACCCGCTCTGCCCGATCCGGTGGCAGGTGGTCCCCCGCCTCGAGGAAGTGGACGTGGCTCCGTGGGAGATGACGGATCCCTGCGGCGAGGATGCTCATTCGCCGGTTCCGGGCCTGGTTCATCGTTATCCTGATCGGGTCTTGTTTCTGGTCACCGACCGGTGCGCCTCCTATTGCCGGTATTGCACGCGGTCGCGTTTGGTGAGCAACGCGAGCGGCTATGATTTCATCCCTGAGTTCGACCGGCAGATCCAGTACATCCGCGAGCATCCCGAGGTGCGGGATGTGCTTTTGAGCGGGGGCGATCCTCTCCTTTTGAGTGACGAGAAGTTGGGTCAACTCCTGGGCCAGTTGCGGTCGATCCCGCATGTGGAGTTCCTCCGTCTGGGCACGCGGATTCCGATCTTCCTTCCGCAGCGCATCACGCCGGCCTTGACGGAGGTGCTGCGGCGGGTTCATCCGCTGTTCATGAGCGTGCATGTGAACCATCCGCGGGAGTTGACGGTGGAATCGCGGGCGGCGCTGGAGCGGTTAGCCGACGCTGGCATCCCCTTGGGGAGCCAGAGCGTGTTGTTGCGGCATGTCAACGACGATCCGGTGGTGATGAAGGCCTTGGTGCAGAAGCTACTCATCTGTCGCGTCAAGCCTTACTACCTTTACCAATGCGACCTGATTACGGGGTCGGCGCACCTGCGCACGAGCGTGCGCCGGGGGTTGGAGATCATGGAGCAGTTGCGCGGGCAGACGACGGGTTACGCGATTCCGCAGTACACGATCGACGCGCCTGGGGGCGGCGGCAAGGTGCCGATCAATCCCGCGTATACGTTGAGTCACAATGCGGACCGGTTGGTGATGCGGAACTACGAAGGCAAGGTTTACGAGTATCCGGAGGCGGCGGAGGGCACGCCGTTGCTTCGGGTTGGCGCGGGGGCGTTTCACGACCTCCTTTGAACGGCGATGATCCGCGCTCCCATGGACTGGCAGCAAATTCTGGCGCTCCTCGTGGTGGGGGTGGCGGCGTTTCTGCTATTGCGCCGCTTTTTCCGTCCGCGGCGTCCGGGGTTGCCGTGCGGCCAGGGGTGCGGATGTGCCGGGTCGCCGGGGGTGGCGCCTCCTGCGCCGGTGGTTTACCGCGCTCGGAAGGCGGGTTCGGGCCGGATTCGGGTGCGTTCGGGTTAATGGGTCCCGTTGGATCCCTTGTTGCCATGCTCCTTCGCGTCATCTCTTGCGAGATCTTCTTTCGCGAGCTTTGTTACTGTGCGGCTCGTTCGCGCAATCTGGTCGAGTTGGAGTTCCTGACCCAGGGTTATCACGACATTCCGAAGACGGGGTTACTGGAGATTCAGAAGCGGATCGATGCGGTTCCTGGGGGTCGCTATGATGGCATCGTGATTGGGTATGGGTTGTGCAGTAACATCCTGGTGGGTTTGCACTGTGCGCACACGCCGCTGGTGATCCCTCGGGCGCACGACTGCATTTCGCTCTTTCTGGGGTCCAAGGAGCGTTACCAGGAGCAATTCAATCGGCGACCGGGCACCTATTATTACACCAGCGGTTGGCTGGAGTGCGGGCAGCGGCGCGGGGACGGGCGGGCGTCGCTGATGCCGGCTGGGGGGCAGGCTGGGGCGAGCGCCCAGTATGAGGAGTGGGTTCGGCAGTATGGCGAGGAGAAGGCGCGCGCCTTGCAGGAGGTGATGCACGAGTGGACGGCTCATTACACGCACGGCGTGCTGATCGATTACGAGTTTACGCGGCCGTTAGGGTTGGACGAGCAAGTCCGACAGATTTGTGCCGACCGCGGCTGGACGTTCGAGACCGTGGAGGGCGATCTCAGTCTGTTCCAGCGGTTGCTCGATGGGGTGTGGAATCCGGACGAGGTTTTGGTGTTGCCGCCGGGTCAGCGTGCGCGGGCTACGTTTGACGAGGCGATCATTGGGTCTTCGCGGGAGCCTTCGACCGTGGCGGGGGCTGCGGCGGCTTCCGGGGCGTCGGACGTGTTCAGCACCGATGCCAAGAGCGACTCCGGCCTGCAGAAGAACGACTCCGGCCAATCGCCAACCGGTCGCGAAGGCCTGGGGTGACAGCAGGTCCCATTTTGAAAGCAGGAGTCCCCCTCTCCCTGTCTCCCTCCCCCCAACCTGAGTCATCGCTGCGCTGGAAACGGTTGGGGGGAGGGATGGGATGAGGGGACGGTTCATGGGTAGCCTCCAAGTCGAACGAACCGACGCGCATGGGGACCATGAAC
>CAZVRY010000105.1:0-21159 GCA_964629545.1 uncultured Verrucomicrobiota bacterium
GCGGGTCCAACGCAGCCCCCTACCGGCCCGCACAAAACACCACCCGATCCCCCACCCCCCCGCGGCCCGCCCAGGGGACCAACCCCCGACACGCCGGACGACCCTCCGGCCGAAACCGCCACACCTCCGACCCCTCCGCCGCCTTCACCCCCACCACCTGCTTCCCCGCCGTCGGCCCAATCATCAACTCCCCCACCACAATCGGATTGCACTGAAGATTGTTGCTCCCATCCTTCGAATGGTAAATCCACGCCTGCCGCAACCGCGCCACGTTCCCCCGGTTAATCTGATCCAACGCCGAATACCGAGTCCCGCCATTGTCCCCGTGCGACCGCTCCCACGTCCGATACAACCCACGCGCCGGAAACCCGTTCGCCGACGTCAACTCCTCCGCCCGCGCCGCCTCGATCACCTGAAACATCGGCAAGCGCTCCCGCTCCGCCGCGTCCTCCACCGTCCAATACGGCGACGCCGGTCCCCCATCCGCCCAACCCCACCCGCCTCCCACCCCTAAGGCCAAAACCCATCCCCCCCACCCCGCCAACCTGCCCCACCCCGGAAGCAAGTTTCTGCCTGCGCCGGCTCCGCCCTTGCCCGACTCGTCGTCCTTATTCGCGTGCATCCGCCGCCACCCTGCCACGCCGCCGCCCCACTCCGCCAGCCCAGACCACCTCCCCGATAATCCGCACCCCAACCCATCGAGTTCTCCGCCGTTGCCCCAGGCCAGCCAGCCGCGCGGATCCAGCCCCCATCAGCCTGTTTGACTTGGCCCCACGGGGCCGATAACCTGCGCCCGCCTTATCGGTCTTTCATGTTACCCGTTATCGAAAAACTCCTCATCCTCCAGGAACGCGACCGCCGAATCCAGCGGCTCCAGGCTGAACTGGGCGGCATCGCGCCAGAGCGCACCCTCCTCCAAACCAAAACCCAAGGCACCCAAGCCGCCCTCGAAGCCGCCCGCCAACGGGCCATGCAACTCGAATCCGACCGCCGCAAACTCGAACTCGAAGTCGAGGGCAAAAAACAACTGATCGAACGCTACTCCGTCCAACAGTTCCAAACCCGCAAAAACGAGGAATACCGCGCCCTCAGCCACGAAATCGAAACCTGCAAGGAAGCCATCGTCAAACTCGAGGACCAACAACTCGAACTCATGGAACAGGCCGAAGGCGCCACCCGTGCCGTCGCCCAAGCCCAGGCCGCCTTCCAGGAGATGAAACGCCTCGCCGACGCCCAACTCTCCGCCCTCGCCGCCCGCGAACAAAACCTCGCCCAGGAACTCGACACATTGATGAAAGGCCGCGGCGACCTCGCCTCCGCCGTCGATGAGGAAGCCCTGCCCCGCTACGAACGCCTCCGCCGGAGCAAAGGCGAAAATGTCGTCGTCGGGATCGCCCACGGCGTCTGCGGCGGATGCCGACTCCGCCTGCCCCCCCAAGTCCTCGTCTCTTGCCAGGGCGCCCAGGAAATCACCACCTGCTCCAATTGCGGTCGCATCCTCTTCTTTACGCGCGATATGGACCTCACCCCGGCTGAATAAGCCGCCCCCAGGCGTGTCATGCGCAAATACTGGCACGTCATCAATGTCGGCATTCAAAATACCCTGACCTACAGGGTCAATTTCCTCTGCCGCGCCTCCTTCGGCCTCATCCCCCTCCTGGCCACCCTCCTCCTCTGGCGCACCATCTACGCCGATAAGGGCGCCGACGCCACCATCGGCGCCTATACCCTCGCCGAGATGACCTCCTATTACCTGCTCGTCGCCGTCGTCGACGCCCTCACCGCCGTCACCGAGGACGATTGGCAGATCGCCGCCGACATCCGCGAAGGCACCATCAGCCAGTTCCTCCTCAAACCCATCGATTACCTCGCCTACCGCCTCTGCCTCTATGCCACCGGCCGCCTCGTCTACACCGGCGTCGCCTTCCTCCCGGTGGCCGCCTTCCTCCTCACCCAACGCGAGTACCTTGTCCTCCCACCCGACGCCGCCACCTTCGGCTGGTTCCTGATCTCCGTCGGCCTGGCCGCCCTCCTCCAGTTCCTCCTCTCCTTCTCCATGGCCCTCCTCGCCTTCTGGGTCCTCGAAGTCTCCACCTTCATCTTCATCGTGTTCGCCTTTGAATACATCGCCGGCGGCCACCTCTTCCCCCTCGACCTCCTCCCCCCCTGGATCGCCGAAGCCCTCCGCTCCACCCCCTTCTACTACCAACTCTTCTTCCCGGTCAGCGTCTACCTCGGACGCGTCACCGGCCCCGACCTTCTCCACGGGATCCTCCTCCAAACGCTCTGGGTCCTCACCCTCTTCGCCATCGCACGCCTCGTCTGGAACCGCGGACTCCGCCGCTACGCCGCCTTCGGCGGTTAACCCACCCTCCATGAACCGCTACGCCGCCATCTACGCCGCGCTATGGCGCAACTCCGTGATTCGCGAGATGAGCTTCAAGACCAACTTCCTCCTCTGGATCGTGGTCGAGATGCTCTGGTTCGCCCTGCAACTCGCCTTCATTGGCGTCCTCTACCGCCATACCCAGCACATCGGCACCTGGAGCCAATGGGAGGTGGTCCTCCTCATCGGCGCCGCCCACTTCATCCAACAACTCTTCACCGCCCTCTTCCTCAACAACTGCATCCAACTCTCCGAACTCGTCCGCACCGGCCGACTCGACTTCCTCCTCCTCCTCCCCGTCAATACCCGCTTCCTCCTCTCCTTCCGCCACGTCGACCTCGGCGCCTTCGTCAACGCCGCCTCCGCCCTCGCCGTCATGACCTACGCCGCCCGCCAACTCCACCTCGCCCCCACCCTCCCCCAGATCGCCGGCTTCCTCCTCCTCGCCGCCTTCGGCGTCCTCCTCCATTACTCCCTCATGTTCCTCCTCGCTACGGTCAGCTTCTGGACCGTCCGCGCCCAAGGCATCGTCTGGGGCTACTACAATCTCTTCAACCTCGCCCGCCTCCCCGATGAAGCCTTCCGCGGCGCCTTCAAGATCGCCTTCTCCTACGTCCTGCCCATGCTCCTCGTCACCAATGTCCCCGTCCGGCTCCTGGCCGACAAACTCGATTCCCCCACCTCCACCCTCGCCCTCCTCGCCCTCGGCACTCTCTGCTTCCTCCTCTCCGAAGCCGCCTGGCGCGCCTCCGTCGGCCGTTATACCAGCGCCAGTTCCTAACCCGACCCACCCCAGTTTCCCCTTGCCTCCACCGCCCCCCTTCCCCAAGGTCAAAGCGGCCCCCGCGCCCGTGACGTCCCATGAACTTCCTCCCGTTCCCCCCGCCGCATCCTAATCCCCTTCTCCTTCGCCCGCCGCCCGCCGCCCTCACCCTCGCCCTCCTCACCCTCCTCCTCACGGCCGGTTGCACCCCGAAACCCTCCACCGCCTACCAAGGCTACCTCGAAGCCGATTTCGTCCACATCGCCTCCCCCCTCCCCGGAACCCTCCAACTCCTTCACGTCCACCGCGGCCAACTCGTCCACGCCGGCAACCCCCTCTTCCAACTCGAACACGCCGCCGAATCCGCCGCCCACCAGGAGGCCGAAAGCCGACTCCGCCTGGCCGAAGCCCGCCTCGCTAACCTCCAAAAGGGACGACGCCCCTCAGAAATCGCCGCCCTCGAAGCCCACCTCGAACAGGCCCGCGCCAACGCCACCTTCTGGACCGCCGAATCCGCCCGCCGCGAAACCCTCTTCGCCAGTCACGTCATCTCCCGCGCCGAACTCGACCACACCCGCACCCAAAAGGAAGCCAACGACGCCGCCGTCCTCGCCCTCACTGCCGACCTCCAAACCGCCCGCCTCGGCGCCCGGGAAGACGAAATCCGCGCCGCGGAGGCCGAGCTGAACGCCGCCCAGGCAGCCCTCGCCCAAGCCCAGTGGGCCCTCGACCAGAAGACCCGCCAGGCGCCCGCCGCCGGCCGCGTCCATGACACGCTCTTCCGCCCCGGCGAGTTCGTCCCGGCCGGCGCCCCCGTCGTTCGTCTCCTCCCCCCCGCCAACCTCAAGGTCCGATTCTACGTGCCCCAAGCGGCCCTCGCCTCGTTCACTAACGGCACTCCCGTCCACGTCCGCCTCGACGGCCAGGCCACCCCCCGCCCCGCCACCGTCAGCTACGTCAGCACCCAAGTCGAATTCACACCGCCCGTGATCTACAACCGCGAAAACCGAGCCAAACTCATGGTCATGGTCGAGGCCTCCTTCGCCCCGCCCACCGCCCAAGACCTCCACCCCGGCCAACCCGCCGATGTCCTCCCCCCATCCCCGTAAACCTCCGCCCGGCGAAGCAGCGGGCGTCGGGCATTGGTGAATGGAGCGGTGGAGGGCCGCCGGCCGCGGCCCACCCACGCACTCCCCCACGGCCTCACTGCCTCTCCGCGCAAAAATGCCGGTTCACCGCGTTCAGGTAAGCCCGCGCGCTCGCCTCGATGATGTCCGTGCTCGCCCCCTTGCCCGTCACCAACTTGCCGTCCCCAAAATCCGCCTTCAACGTCACCTCCCCTAACGCATCCTTCCCCTGGGACACCGCGCGAATGCTGTAATCCATCAACTGGCCGCGCCGCTTGGTCAAACGGTCGATCGCCTTCAGCGCCGCATCCACCGGCCCGTCCCCCGTCCCCGCATCCTGATACTCCTCCCCCTCCTTCGCCCCCGCCCTCCGCAAACGCACCGTCGCCGTCGGCACCAACCGATTCCCACTCGTGACGCTCAGATAATCCAACGACCAGGTCTCCGGCACCTCCGTAATGTGCCCCTCCACCAACGTCATGAGATCCTCGTCATACACGAACTTCTTCTTGTCCCCAATCTCCTTGAACCGGACAAACAACGCCGTCACATCCGCATCCGTCATCTTGAATCCGAGATGACGCAACCGCGCCGCCACCGCGGCCCGGCCGCTGTGCTTGGTCAGGGGCAACTCCGTCTTCCCCCAACCCACCTCCTCCGGATCCATGATCTCGTAGGTCTCCCGCTTCTTGAGAATCCCGTCCTGATGAATCCCACTCGAATGCGCAAACGCATTCTCCCCCACAATCGCCTTGTTCCGCTGCACCGCCAACCCGCACATCCGCGACACCAACCGTGAGGTCTTCACAATCTCCCGCGTCGCAATCCCCGTCTCATACCCCTGGAAATAATCCCCCCGCGTCCGCAACGCCATCACGATCTCCTCCAAGGACGCATTCCCCGCCCGCTCCCCAATCCCGTTGATCGTGCACTCCACCTGCCGCGCCCCGTTCCGCACCGCCATCAGCGAATTCGCCACCGCCATCCCCAAGTCGTTGTGACAATGCACGCTGATGATCGCTCGGCCGGTCTGAAACTCGCGCACCGACTCATAAAGCCGCTGAATCAACGCCCCGTATTGCTCCGGAACCGCGTAGCCCACCGTGTCCGGTATGTTCACCGTCGTAGCCCCGGCCCCCACCACCGCCCGACAAACCTCCACCAAAAACTCCGGCTCCGTCCGCGATGCGTCCTCCGGCGAGAACTCCACGTCGTCCGCCAAACCGCGCGCCCGCTTCACCCCTTCCACCGCCAACCGGATGATCTCCGCCTCCGCCTTCCCCAACTTGTACTCCCGGTGGATCTTGGACGTCGCGAGAAACACATGAATGCGCCCCCGCCTCCCCGCCGGCTTCACCGCCGCCCCGGCCGCATCGATGTCCTGCGGCACACACCGCGCCAACCCCGCGATCACCGGCCCCTTCACCTCCTTCGCAATCGTCCGCACCGCCTGAAAATCCCCCTCGCTCGCAATCGGAAACCCCGCCTCAATAATGTCCACCCTGAGCCGAGCCAACTGACGAGCCACCTCCAACTTCTCCCGGAGGTTCATGGACGCCCCGGGACACTGCTCACCATCGCGGAGGGTCGTGTCGAATACTGAAATGCGCTGCGGTTTCATAGGCGGTCTGTCGAATGTCACTGCGTTCAGTCCGGCCAGCCGCCGGCAGGCTTGCGTTCATCCCGCGCCCTGTTCCCCGGCGGCCCGTCCCCAAACGAAAAAGCCCACCGCCAGGTCTGGCAGTGGGGCTTCGCAAAGTGTTCCCGGATGCGCTATCGCCCAACTGCCACGCTGCACAGTCGCAGCGAGCTCTTCAGCAGCAGGGGATCAAGCGCGTTCACAATCACAACAACCTCCCTACGCGATCCCCAGCCCACCGTCAATGCCAATCTCAGCCCGTGTCCCATCCTGCCCGGCAATCCTCGCTCGGTCCTTCCCCAGCCACCCCACCCCTCACTCCCGCGGCTCCTCCCCCTCCGAACGCCCCAAATCCCCCATCGTCCGCTCGAATAACTCCCGCTGCTGCCGCCGCGCCCGCCGCCGCACCACCCACAGGTCCAGCATCGCCGTCAATAAGGCCAAACCCGTGAAGACAAAACACGCCAGCCAGTAGCCAATGAACCACAAGCCCTTCAAATGCGGCTTCAAAACCGTCAAACCCCAGGTCAGTTGCCCCCCCGCCATGATCAGGAAAAACACCCCAAACCACCGGCGCCGCGCATCCGCCGGCGTCACTCGCATCCCCGATTCACCATCCGATCCCATAATCCTCTCCGTAATCGCTGGCCGCCCCCCAAAACGTGCCGTGCTCCGCATCCACCAGGATCGCTGTGATCGGCCCCGAGTTCCGCTTCACAAAATCCAGCCGATAGCCCATCCCACGCAACTCCCGCCGCACCCACGACGGCACCTCCTCCGTCAACGTCATCCGCCCCGGCTCCGATTGGTGGGTGTCAAACGATGAACGCATCTGGTAACTCGTCAGATTCGCCGCCTCACACGCCTCCTGCACCGTGAACCCGAACTCCACCACCGCCAGGAAAAACTGCAGTAGATTCTGATCCTGCGTGTCTCCCCCCTGCACCCCGAACGCCAAAAAAGGCCGCCCCCCCTTCAACGCCAGCGTCGGCGTCAGCGTCACCCGCGGACGCTTCCCCGGCGCCACCACGTTGAACGGCGCCTCCGCCTCGTCCAACACAAAACTCTGCATCCGCTGGCTCATCCCCATCCCCGTCCGCCCCGCCACACACACCGGCAACCACCCGCCGCTCGGCGTCACCGACACCACCCAACCCCCCGCATCCGCCGCCTGAATCGACGTCGTCCCCCTCCGAAACGACTCCTCCACCGCCGCCTGCGGTCGATCCAAGCCGTGGCTCTCCATCCGGTTCGTCGCCCCCGCAGCCCGCCCGGTGCTCCCCCAGTTCGTCAACCAATGCCCATACGGGTTCGTCCCCCCCTGAAACGGATACGGATCCCCAGGCCCCAGATCCACCCGGTTGCGCCCCGGATCCACCAGCCGCCAACGCTCCCGCGCATAGGCCTTCGACAACAACCCGCGCACCGGCTCCTCCGGCGCCACGTAAATGTCCCCGTAATAGAAATCGCGATCCGCAAACGCCAAATTCATCGCCTGATACACCGTGTGCAAATACCGCGCACTGTTGTAACCCATCGCCGCCACCTCCACCCCCTCCAGCAAATTCAAACACTGCAACATCGCCGGCCCCTGCGTCCATACATCCAACTTGTACACCTCGATCCCCCGATACGTGGTGCTCACCGGCTCCTCGATCCGCACCCGCCACCCCGCCAAGTCCTCCACCGTGTGCAGCCCGCCCTGCTCCCGCGACGCCCGACAAAACTCCGCCCCCACATCCCCGCGGTAAAACCGATCATACGCCGCCTGAATCGCCGCCTTCCGATCCAACCCCGCCTCCCTCGCCCCTCGCTCCGCCTCCACCAACCGCTCCAGCGTCGCCTTCAAATCCGGCTGCCGAAATAGCTCCCCAGGCGCCGGAGCCGCATTGGTGCGCCCCGTGTGCGGAAAAAACAGCGCCCTCGAATACGGCCACGCCTCCAGCTTCTTCCGATGCCTCTGGATCTTGTTCACCAACTCCGCCTCGATCGGATACCCGTCCGCCAACTCGATCGCCGGCGCCAATACCTCCTCCAACGTCAACGTCCCATACTCGGCTAGCATTACCATCAGACCACCCGGGTTGCCCGGCGTCACGGCCGCCAACGGGCCCTCCGACGGCGGATACGCCGCCCGCGGATCCCGCCCACGAAAAAACTCCGCCGTCGCCCCCGCCGGCGCTACCCCCAACGCATTGATCCCCACAACCCGCTTCACCCGCGGATCGTAAATCAACGCCTGCGTCTCCCCGCCCCAGCCCACATCGTCGTGCATCGTGCAGACCACCGCCAACATCGCGCACGCCGCGTCCACCGCGTTTCCCCCTCGCTGAAATATCCGGGCCCCCGCCGCCGCCCCCAGCGGCTTGCCCGTCACCGCCATCCAATGACGCCCGTGCAACGGCGGCCGCGCCGTGCCAGCCCTTAAACCAACCCCCCATCCCCCCACCACCAAGGCCAGCGCCACCCACACCCGCCACCCCGTTCGAACGCCCCTGTCCCCTCTTAGGGTCTGTGCAAAAATAACTTCGGGTTCATAGGTAAGCAGACATGCGACGGCTCCCCTCTCCCTATCTCCCTCTCCCCAACCCCGCTGTATCACTTCGCATTCAGGGGCTGGGGAGAGGGAAGGGGTGAGGGGTGTCTGCTTATTTCCGCACTCACCAATAGCATCTGGCCAAGCCGCGTTCCCGCCAGAACCCGAAGTCAATTTTGCACAGACCCTTACCCCACCCGCCGCTGTCCTCAATCTCAGTGTGGTCACGACCGCCACCATACCGTAACCCCCGCCAACCTCAACCCCCGATCACCGCCCTCCCCAACCGTTTCCAGCGATGCGATGGCTCAGGTTGGGGGGAGAATTCTCGAATCAGCATCGCGCTTTGAACCCTTGCACCGAGAATGCACTCGCTGACTGATCTCCCCCTCCTCCGTCCGACGGAGGAGGGCCGGGGAGAGGAGGGAGGTTCACAGATCCTAAGGGTCTGTGCAAAAATAACTTCCGATTTTGCACAGACCCTAAGCTCATGTCCTGGCCGGTTCCTCCTCCGTCCCCCGCTTGCGACTCAGCGTGTGGGTCGCATGCCCGTAAAACACCTCCGCACACTCCATGATCGTCTCCGAAAGCGTCGGATGCGGATGCACCGCCAACGCCAAATCCTTCGCCGTGGCCCCCATCTCCACCGCCAATACCCCCTCCGCAATCAACTCCCCAGCCCCATGCCCGACAATCCCGACCCCCAACACCCGTTCGGTCTCCGGATCAATCACCAGCTTGGTCATCCCGTCCGGCCGGTCAAACGTCAACGCCCGCCCCGAGGCCGCCCACGGGAACTTGGCCACCTCCACCGCCACCCCCTTCTCCCGCGCCTCCGCCTCGGTCAACCCGCACCAGGCCAGCTCCGGATCCGTGAACACCACCGCCGGAATGACGAACTCCGGAATCGTCTCGTGACGGTTCAAAATCGCCTCCACCGCCACCCGCGCCTCCCTTGTCGCCTTGTGCGCCAATAACACCCCGCCCGCGATATCCCCAATCGCGTAAATCGCGGGATCGTCCGTCCGCTGGTTCTCGTCCACCGCCACGAAACCCTTCTCGTCCCGCACCACCTTCGTGTTCTCCAACCCCAGGTCGTCCCCGTTCGGCACCCGCCCCACCGACACCAACACCCGATCGTAAAACTCCTCCAGCTTCTCCCCCCGATACTCGATCTCCACCCGGATCTGCGGCCCCTTCGTCGCCATGCTTAACACCTTCGCCTTGACCCGGATCTCCTTGAAGTTCTTCGCCGCCCGCTGGGCAATCGGCCGCGCCAGGTCGGAATCCGCCCCCGTCAGAATGTTGTCCAAGGCCTCCACCACGATGACCTCGCTGCCAAACGACGCATACACCGTCCCTAACTCCATCCCAATGTAGCCACCCCCAATCACCAGCAGCTTCTTCGGCACGTCCACCACCTCCAGCGCCTCCGTCGACGTCATCACCCGCGGATTCCCCAGATCGAACGCCTTCGGCATCGCCGGCTTCGAACCCGTCGCCAAAATGCAATGGTCAAACCGCAAGAACTGCTGCCCCTCCGCCGTCTCCACCCGCACCGTCCGCGAATCCTCCAAATGGGCGCGCCCCTGGATCACCTGCACCTGCCGACGCTGCGCCAGTTGGGCAATCCCCTTGCCTAACCGCTCCAAGATCGACTCCTTCCACGCCCGCAGCTTGTCCAACTCCAACCTCGGCTCCGTAAACGTGATCCCCCGATGCGCCGATTCCCGCGTTAAACTGACCGTGTGCGCCGCGTGCAGCAACGCCTTCGAAGGAATGCACCCCCGATTCAAACACACCCCCCCCAACCGCGCCTCCTGCTCGATCAGGACCACCTTCCGCCCATGGTCGGCCGCGTAAAACGCCGCCGCATACCCTCCAGGCCCCGCCCCAATCACCACCAGCTCAATCTGCGTCGTCTCCATACAAATGCATCCTCCGCCAAGGTTCACAGCTTCACCGCCGCCACCGCAAACGTCTCGATCGCTTGCACCAAATCCACACAAAACCGCGCCGCCTGCCCGCCATCAATCACCCGATGGTCATACGACAACGCCAGCGGCAACATCGTCCGCGGCACAAAGGCCCCGTCCTTCCAAACCGGCTTCACCGCGCCACGCCCCAAACCCAAAATCGCCACCTCCGGCACATTCACGATCGGCGTGAAATGCCCCCCGCCAATCCCCCCCTGGTTCGAAATCGTAAACGTCCCCCCCTTCAATTCGTCCCCGGACAGCTTCCGCTCCCGCGCCTTCTTGGCCACCTCCTCCAACTCGCGCCCCAACTCCAGGAGGCTCTTACGATCCACCTCCCGGATCACCGGCACCAACAGCCCCGCCTCCGTGTCCACCGCAATCCCCAAGTGGAAATATGACTTCATCACCAGGTTCTCACCCGCCCCATCCAGACTCGCATTGAACAAGGGATGCCTCTGCAAGGTCGCTACCACCGCCTTCAACAAAAACGGCGTCAGCGTCAACCGCACCCCCTTCGCCTCATACGCCGCCTGATGCTCCTTCCGCATCTCCAGCAACCCCGTCACGTCCGCCTCGTCAAATTGCGTCACCCGCGGCACCTGCTCCCAACTCTCCCCCATCCGCCGGGCAATCGTCTTGCGCAACGGGGACAGCGGCTTCACCGTCACCGGCCCCCACCGCGAAAAATCCACCTCCTCCCGCACCCGCGCCACCCCTGGCGCCGGCGCCGCCGCCGCCTGCGCCGCCAACTTCTGCAACCGCTGGATGTAGTTGCGCACATCCCCCATCACAATCCGCCCCCCACGCTCGCTCCCGCGAATGCGCCCCAAATCGATCCCCAACTGACGCGCCAAGGCCCGCAGGGCCGGCGACGCCGCCGGCGGCCCCGACGGGGCCTCGCCCGGTTCGTCCGCCACCGCCGCCGACTCCACCGCCGCCACCCTTGCCACCGCCGCCGGCACCGGAGCGGCCGCCGAGGCCGCCGCCGCGGGCTCCGGCTCCACCCGCGCCGACTCCCCTTCCCCACCCGCCAAGGTCACGATCCGTTGGCCCACCGACAGCTTGTCCCCTGGCTTGACGTGCACCTTCGCCACCGTCCCCGCCCCCGGACTCGGAATCGACGCGACCGCTTTCTCGTTTTCCAACTCGATCAGCGACTGATTCTTGCTGACCACCTCGCCTTCCTTCACGAAGACGTTCACGACGACGCCCGAATCGGCGCCCTCACCTAACTTGGGGAGTTTGACTTCCATACGACTGCCACTCGTTAAATCACCACCGGATGAACCTTCTCGGGATCCACCCCGAGATCCTTGATCGCCTGCGCCACTAACGTCCGCGCCACCTCACCACGCTCCGCTAATGCATGCAAGGTCGCCACCACCGTCGACTCCGCATCCACCTCGAAGAATCGCCGCAACCGCGCCCGCGTATCGCTCCGCCCAAACCCGTCCGTCCCCAGCGTGGTCATCCCGCCCGGCACCCATGGCGCAATCAAATCAGGCACCGCTTTCAAATTGTCCGACACCGCCACAAATGCCCCCTTCTCCTTCCCTAACAACTCCTGCACCACTGGCTTCCGCGGCGGCGCCGTCGGATGCAACATGTTCCATCGCCGACACCGCAACGCATCATGCCGCAACAACTTGTAGTTGGTCGCACTCCAAACATCCGCCGACACCCCGTAACGCTCCGCCAACAACTGCTGCGCCCGCAAGGCCTCCATGATGATGGGCCCGCTCCCCAGCAGATGCGCCTTCTGCTTCAGCTTCTCCGGACCCGGCTTGAACCGATACAACCCCTGCAAAATCCCCGACTCCACCCCCTCCGGCATCGGCGGCATCAGGTAGTTGTCGTTATACAGGCAAAGATAATAGAAGATCTCCTCCCCCTCCTGATACATCCGCCGCAACCCGTCCGCCACAATCACCGCCACCTCATACGCAAACGCCGGATCGTAGGTCAGCAGGGTCGGAATGCTGCTCGCCAATAACAGACTGTGCCCGTCCTGATGCTGCAAACCCTCCCCATTCAACGATGTCCGCCCCGCCGTCGCCCCCAACAGAAACCCCTTCGCCTTGATGTCCCCCGCCAACCAGGCCAAATCCCCAATCCGCTGAAACCCGAACATCGAATAGTAAATGTAAAACGGAATCATGTTGATCCCGTGCGTCGCATACGCCGTCCCCGCCGCCACAAACGACGACATCGAGCCCGCTTCCGTAATCCCTTCCTCCAAAATCTGCCCGTCTTTCGTCTCGTGATAGTAAAGCAGCGACTTGATATCCACCGGCTCGTAAAGCTGCCCCCGATGCGCGTAAATCCCAATCTCGCGAAACAACGCGTCCATCCCAAAGGTCCGCGCCTCGTCCGGAATGATCGGCACCAGATTCCGCCCCAGCCCCTTGTGCCGCAATAAGACCGCCAACATCCGCACAAACGCCATCGTGGTCGACACCGCCATCTTCCCCGACCCCTTGTAAAACTCCTCGTAAAACGACCGGTCCGGCACCTCCAACCGCGGCGCCGTCACCACCCGCTGCGGCAAAGGCCCCCCCAACGCCTCCCGCCGCGCCTGGAGGTAAATCGACTCCGGCGCCTCCACCGGCGGCCGGTAAAACGGCGTCTCCGCAATCTCGTCATCCCCAATCGGCACCTGGAACCGCGCCCGGAACTCCCGCAGCTCCTTCTCGTTCATCTTCTTCTGCTGATGCGAGATGTTCCGCCCCTCCCCCGCCTCCCCCAACCCATAGCCCTTCACCGTCTTGGCCAGAATCACCGTGGGCGATCCCCGATGCTCCAGCGCCGCCCGATACGCCGCATACACCTTCACCGGATCGTGCCCGCCCCGCAGCAGCCGCCGAATCTGGTCGTCCGTCAACGAGTTCACCAACGCCAGCAACTCCGGATACTTGCCAAAAAAGTGCTTCCGCGTGTAGCTGCCCGGCTCCACCGAATACTTCTGGAAATCCCCATCCACCGCCTCCTCCATCCGCTTCACCAATAAGCCCGACCGGTCCGCCGCCAACAGCGGATCCCAATTCGAACCCCAAATCACCTTGATCACATTCCACCCCGCCCCGCGAAACGCCGCCTCCAGTTCCTGAATAATCTTGCCATTCCCACGCACCGGCCCGTCCAAACGCTGCAAATTGCAGTTCACCACCCAAACCAAATTGTCCAAATGCTCCCGCGCCGCCAACGTCAGCGACCCCAACGTCTCCGGCTCGTCCGTCTCCCCATCCCCCACAAAACACCAAACCCGCGGCTCCGGATCCCGCAAAAAACCCCGCGCCTTCAAATACCGATTGAACCGCGCCTGGTAGATCGAAAGAAGCGGACCCAACCCCATCGACACGGTCGGAAACTGCCAAAACCCGGGCATCAAATACGGATGCGGATACGACGATAACCCTCCCCCCTCGGCCAACTCCTGGCGGAAATTCTGCAGGTGCCGCTCCGTCAACCGCCCCTCCAGAAACGCCCGCGCATAAACCCCAGGCGACGCATGCCCCTGAAAATACACCAGATCCGCCGGATGCCCCTGGCCCGCACCCCGGAAGAAATGATTGAACCCCACCTCCAATAAGGTCGCACTCGACGCGTAACTCGAGATGTGCCCCCCTACATTCGTCGTCGAATTCGCCTTCACCACCATCGCCATCGCGTTCCACCGAATGTAACTCTTGATCTTCCGCTCCAACTCCCGGTCCCCAGGATACTCCGGCTGCCGCTCCGGCGGGATCGTGTTCACATACGGCGTGCTCGTCGTCAGCGGCGCCGCGATCCCCGCCCCCTGCAAACGCCCCAGCGTCTCCGTCAAAAACCGGCGCGCCCGATGCGGAGGCTCCCCCCCCAAGGCGTGTTCCAGCAACTGCTGATGGGCTTCATACCACAAATCCGTGGGTGCCGGCTGCGCTTGCGGGCCGGCGACGGCGGCGTTGGTCGTTAATTCTTGTTTCACGTCAAGACGGCGCAAAATTACACTGAGTCCGCCCAGGCTCAATGAAATACCTCGACCTTACCCTCCCCACCCCCGCCGAAAACCTCGCCCTCGAAGAAGCCCTCCTCGAAGACTGCGACGCCCACCAGGGCCCCGAAGTCCTCCGCCTCTGGGAACCCACCGCCCCCATGGTCGTCCTCGGCTACGCCAACCAAGCCGCCCTCGAATCCCACCTCCCCGCCTGCCAAACCCTCCACATCCCCGTCCTCCGCCGCACCAGCGGCGGCGGCGCCGTCGTCCAAGCCCCAGGCACCCTCTGCTACGCCCTCGTCCTCCGCCTCGACCGCGACCCCGCCCTCGCCTCCATCCCCGGCTCCAATCACTATGTCCTCTCCCGCATCGCCCAAGCCATCGAACTCGTCACCCACCTCCCAGTCCAACGCCAGGGCGATACCGACCTCACCCTCCATAACCGCAAAATCGCCGGCCACGCCCAACGACGCCTCGCCCACGCCCTCCTCTTCCATGGCTCCCTCCTCGTCCACCTTGACCTGGCCTGGATCGATCAATGCCTGCCCCCACCCTCCCGACAACCCGCCTACCGCGCCCACCGCTCCCACCAGGACTTCCTCGCCAACCTCCAAGTCCCTCTGCCCCCCCTCCGCCAAGCCCTCCGCCAAACCTGGCACGCCCACGATCCCCTCCCCTCCTACCCCGCGCCCCGCACCGCCGCCCTCGTCGCCGAAAAATACAGCCGCCCAGACTGGAACCTCCGCCGGTAGACCCAATACTATCAAGTTGAATCCCCACGCCTCTTTCCCCATCCTCACCCCCATCCTCTCTATCCCATGAGAACTCTCCTAATCGGCATCGATAGCGGCACCCAGTCCACCAAAGCCCTCGTCGTCAACGCCCTCACCGGCAAAGTCGAAGGCGCCGCTTCCGTCGGCTACGACCTCCTCCCCAACCTCCCCCCAGGCGCCAAAGAACAACACCCCCATACCTGGCGCGACGCCACCGCCAAAGCCATCCGCGCCGCCCTCCGCACCGCTCAAGCCCAACCCTCCGAAGTCAAAGCCATCGGCGTCAGCGGCCAACAACACGGCTTCGTCCCCCTCGACGCCCAAGGGAACGTCATCCGCCCCGCCAAACTCTGGTGCGATACCTCCACCGCCCCCGAATGCGAGGAAATCATGAGCAAACTCGGCGGCCAGAAAGCCACCATCAAAGCCCAAGGCCTCGCCGTCCTCCCAGGCTTCACCGCCTCCAAAATCCTCTGGCTCAAACGCCACGAACCCGCCCACTTCCAACGCCTCGCCTCCGTCCTCCTCCCCCACGACTACCTCAACTTCTGGCTCACCGGCCAACTCACCATGGAATTCGGCGACGCCTCCGGCACCGCCCTCCTCGACGTCCGCCGCCGCCGCTGGTCCACCCCCACCCTCCTCGCTATCGACGACCGCCTCCCATCCCTCCTCCCTAAACTCATCCCCAGTAACCAACCCGCCGGCACCCTCCAACCCTCCACCGCCACCACCCTCGGCCTCCCCCCAGGCATCCTCGTCAGCGCCGGCGGCGGCGACAAC
This sequence comes from uncultured Verrucomicrobiota bacterium, assembly GCA_964629545.1. Classification (GTDB taxonomy): domain Bacteria; phylum Verrucomicrobiota; class Verrucomicrobiia; order Limisphaerales; family CAZVRY01; genus CAZVRY01. The sequence continues at coordinate 15,960 of CAZVRY010000105.1, forward strand.
ATGATGGGCGCCATCGGCACCGGCAATACCGCCCCAGGCGTCATCACCGCCAGCTTCGGCACCAGCGGCACCATCTACGCCTGCGCCGAACAACCCGTCGTCGACCCCCACGGCGAAATCGCCGCCTTCTGCGACTCCACCAACCGCTGGCTGCCCCTCCTCTGTACCATGAATGTCACGGTCGCCACCGAAATGATGCGCAAAGACTTCGGCTACACCCATGCCCAGTTCGAACGAAAAGCCGCCACCGTCCCCCCAGGCTCCGACGGCCTCCTCCTTCTGCCCTACCTCGAAGGCGAACGCACCCCCAACGTGCCCGATGGCTCCGGCACCATGATCGGTATCCACCCGCGCACCTTCCGCGCCAGCCATTACTGCCGCGCCGCCATGGAAGGCGTCACCCTCGGCATGAACTACGGCCTCCGCCGCCTCGCCCAACTCGGCGTCCAACCCACCCAAATCCGCGCCACCGGCGGAGGCGCCCAGTCCAAACTCTGGCGCCAAATCATGGCCGATGTCTTCAATACCCAAGTCGTCACCCTCAAAGTCGCCGAAGGCGCCGCCTACGGCGCCGCCCTCCAAGCCCTCTGGTGCTGGCGCCTCCAAGCCGGCGAAAACGTCGCCATCCATGACCTCACCCAACAATTCGTCACCCTCAACCGCTCCCAAACCGCCGAGCCCCAACCCCGCCACGCCGAAATCTACCGCGAACTCCAAAGCATCCAAGATGCCCTCTCCACCGCCCTCCGCCCCATCTTCACCCGCCACCGCCACTTCGTCTTGAAGTAATCCCTCCCCCCAACCGTCCCTCACCCCGGACAGACCGAAAACCAACCCCGCACCTTAACCCCCAACCCACCCCAGCCCCGTGAAGCTCGCCCTCCCACTCCTCACCCTCACCCTCGCCTCCACCCTCGCCCTCGGCCCCGGTTGCATCTCCACCGAGGAAACCGTCTACCGTGACCTCGAACGCCTCCCCGTCACCTTCGAAAACGAAACGGCCGGCCGCCTCTTCTACCAAACCCTCAGCGAACTCCCGCCACGCCAAAGCAGCGAACGCCATAGCGAAGTCCATATCCCCATCATCTTTAAACACTCCCATACCGAAAAAGACTCCGGCAACACCCTCTTCAATGACGCCGTCCGCCGCTGCGATGCCAACAAGGACAGCGTCATCTCCGAAACCGAAGCCCGCATCTTCGCCGAAACCAAAGGGCGCTAACCCGCAGAGTTCATACCCCGCATGCCCCCTCACTGATCCCGTTGCAGGGCAGGGATGCCGCCCCCCTCGCCCCTCCCCGCCACCGACGCGTAACTCGGCACCAATCCGCTCCACACATACCCCGATTCCCGAGGCCGCCTCCGCACCCAGTCAATCACCCGCGAGGGCAGCCATGCCAGCCAGTCCGGCACCCCCACCATCCGCGGCGCCCCCCGATAACACAACACCGCCACCTTCCACTCCGCCTCCGCACTCACCACCGGCACCTCGAATAACACCGTGGCCCCAATCCCCACGGTGTGAAAACCCGCCGCCATCCCCAACTGATCGGACGACCGCGCCACCCAGCCGTCCTCCAAGTGCAGCGATACCTCGTGAAACGGCGCCGCCGGGCCGTGCCCCACAAAGGTCACCGGCCCGCCCGAGGCATTGAGCAACCGAAACCGCGCCGTCCGCTTCGTCGTGTAGTGCAGAAACTCAATGCTTACATCCGCCGGACCGTCCTCCTGCAACCCCGCGTCGAACGCCAGCAACGCCACCAGAAAGAAACCGAACAGCAGCACCAACCGCCGCCACCGGACCGGCCGGCGCACCCTGACCGCACCCTCGCCCGCACTCATCCCTCCCCCCTCCACCCACCCCCACCGCGCCACGCGGCCGGGAGAGTCGTGGTGAGGGACATGATCGAGAACCGGTTCACGGGAAGGGGAACGCACTCAGTGTCCCCCCGCCGGCCAAATCCACAAGAACACCGCCGACCACGGTGCAGCGTTCCCCCCACCCCCCTACCGAGGAAGCAGCTCCGCCACCAAGGCCCGCTCCTCCTTCAACTCGTCCTCCGTCGCCTTCAGCTTCGCCCGGCTGAAGTCGCTCAACGGCACCCCCTCCACCACCCGCCACGCCGCCCCATCACTCCGGGTCGGATGACTGTAAATCAGCCCCTTCTCGATCCCATACCAACCCTCCGAACATACCGCCACGCTGAAACAATCGTCCGGATGCGTCGGCGTCGTCAACGCCCGCACCGTGTCCACCGCCGCATTGGCCGCGCTGGCCGCACTCGACGCCCCCCGCGCCTTGATGATCGCCGCCCCCCGCTGCTGCACCGTCGGGATGAACGTCCCCGTAAACCACCCCGCGTCCTGAATCACCTCCGGCGCCGGCCGCCCCCCAATCCGCGCATTCGCAAAATCCGGATACATCGTCGAACTGTGATTCCCCCAAATCGCCACGTTCGATACCTGCGTCACCTCCACGCCCGCCTTCTGCGCCAACTGCGTCCGCGCCCGGTTCTGATCCAACATCGTCATCGCAAACCAACGGTCACGCGGCACCAACGGCGCGTTGCTCATCGCAATCAAACAGTTCGTATTACACGGATTCCCCACCACCAACACCCGCACGTCCGAGGCCGCATTCTGCTGGATCGCCCGCCCCTGCCCAGTGAAAATCTTGCCGTTGATCCCCAGCAAATCCTTCCGCTCCATCCCTGCCTTCCGCGGCACCGCCCCCACCAACAACGCCCAGTTCACCCCGCGAAATCCCTCGTCCAAATTCGCCGTCGCCACCACCCCCTTCAACAACGGAAACGCACAGTCGTCCAACTCCATCACCACCCCTCCCAACGCCGGCAACGCCGGCTCCACCTCGATCAAATGCAAGATCACCGGCTGACTCGGCCCAAATAACGCCCCGGAAGCGATCCGAAACAACAATGAATAACCAATCTGACCCGCCGCACCAGTGACGGCCACGCGAATAGGAGATGCACTCATGAGATGTGTATGAACAAGTCGCCGCAGTATGGCCACCCACCCCACGGCACGCAAGTTGAGACTCCGCCAACAGGCCCCCTCTCCCCGCGCCGCGGCCGCCTTCTGCCGTAAAAGGCGCGGGGGACCGGGCGAAACGGAGAACCGAGGTGCGCCGTCGTATCTGATCTTCCGGTCGGAGGCGCGCCTTGCTAGACTCCCGTCCACGTGCCGCTCCCACCCTCCCCAGCAACCCTCTCGCACCCACCATGAACACCAAAGACCTCATCCGCCTCGGCGTTCCCCCTGGCGAACCCACCCGCCGCGGCATGGAACTGATCGCCCGCTACATCCTCAAAGGACTCGATAAGTCCCAACTCCCCGCCGAGGTCGAAGCCATCGTGCGCAACCCCGCCTCCTTCGCCAGCGACGCTCTCCGCGGGGAGTTCGCCTCGGCCTTGCTGCGCTGCAAGCGGCCCCTCCGGGAAGCCCCCGCCGCCTGGAAGCAGTGGGGCCAAGGCCTCGAGCCGGAAGCCGTCAACCAAATGGGCCGCGCCTGCCAACTCCCTGTCGCCGTCGCCGGCGCCCTCATGCCCGACGCCCACGTCGGCTACGGCCTCCCCATCGGGGGAGTCCTCGCCACCGACAACACCGTGATCCCCTATGCCGTCGGCGTCGATATCGCGTGCCGCATGAAACTCACCGTGCTCGACCTCCCCGTGCGCGACCTCGAACGCTGCCGCGAACATCTCATCGGCGCCATCGAGGCCGAAACCCGCTTCGGCGTCGGCGCCACCTTCCAACGCCGCCGCGACCACCCCGTCCTCGAGGCCGATTGGTCCCTCAGCCCGGTCACCCGACAGAACCGGGACCGCGCCTGGGCCCAGCTCGGCACCAGCGGCAGCGGCAATCACTTCGTCGAATTCGGCGTCTTCACCAATGAACAGGCCATCCAAAACCTTCCCCCCGGAACCTACGTCGCCTTGCTCAGCCACAGCGGCAGCCGCGGCACCGGCGCCGCCGTCTGCGATTACTACAGCAAACGCGCCATGGCCCACCACCCCGACCTCCCCAAAGAACACAAACACCTCGCCTGGCTCTCCCTCGACGAGCCCGACGGCCAGGAATACTGGGCCGCCATGGAACTCATGGGACGCTACGCCGCCGCCAATCACGCCCTCATCCACCACCACATCGCCCGCCACCTTCGCCTCCAGGTCCTCCTCGACGTCGAAAACCACCACAACTTCGCCTGGCGGGAACGCCACCTCATCGACGGCGCTCCCCGCGACCTCGTCGTCCACCGCAAAGGCGCCACCCCCGCCGGCCAGGACGTCCTCGGCATCATCCCCGGTTCTATGGCCTCCCCAGGCTTCCTCGTCCGCGGCAAAGGCGAACCCTCCTCCCTCCAATCCGCCTCCCACGGCGCCGGACGCGTCATGAGCCGCACCAAGGCCATCCAAACCTTCGCATGGGAAAAGGTAAACCGCCTCCTCAAAGACCACGGAGTCAAACTCATCTCCGCCGGCCTCGACGAAGTTCCCGGCGTCTACAAAGACATCCACCAAGTCATGGCCGCCCAGCAAGACCTCGTCGATGTCCTCGGCCGGTTTGACCCGAACCTCGTCAAAATGGCCCCCCACGGCGAACGCCCCGAAGACTGATCCCACCCCCGCCGCCCGCCTCACCCCACCAACCCCACCTCGCCCGCCAACAGCCAACCCAACGCCTCCTCCCGCGAGAGGAAGATCGCCGAATCACACGGCAATTCCGATTCCGTGATCATCTGCATCATCCGCGCCACCCCGTAATCCAACGTCTGCGCGCACAACACCGCCACCCGTGAGCCCGCCGGTATCGCGTCCCGCAGCCCCAACAAAAACCGCAAATGACCCTCCAAATCCGCCGGGCCCCACGTCGGCCCCTCCGCCGTGTGATCCGCCAACACCCGCCGCGCGTCGCTCGTCAGGAACACCGCCTCCAGCGCCTCCTCATACTCGATCCGGTCGTAACCGGACGCCACCGCGATCGTTGTGATCCCGGTCCGCGGGTCGTGATGGGTGGACACCGGCATGCTCGGCGCGGTGCATCGTGCCGTCCTCACGGCGGCTTGGCCAGAAGTTTGCCGACCCGCGCGCCAGCCTCCCCTCGGGTAACAGCCACTGTTCGACAATGAGTTCACCACGAAGGACACGAAGGACACGAAGGGTGGTGGGTTCCCGCAGGT